>JASHRF010000092.1 GCA_030037545.1 Acidobacteriaceae bacterium
AGGTTCATCACGTCGTATTCGGGATTGGTGCTGCGCAAGGTGTAGAAATAGATCTGGCCGACAGGGCTCCAGTCGGTGCCCATCTGCGGGACCACGCCATTGGGCAGCGTGACCTGGGAGAGCCGCTCGAGAACGCGCTCGCGATTTTCGAAATCGGTCGTATCTTCGCCAAAGACCATCTCCACTGTGGACAGCCCGAAGATGGACCAGGAACGGACGTGGGCCACGCCAGGGATGCCGTTCATCACGGTCTCAATGGGAATGGTGACCTGCTGCTCGATCTGCTCGGCGGAGATGCCGGGCCACTGCGCGATCACGTCCACGTAGTTGTTGGCGACGTCGGGATAGGCCTCGACCGGCAGGCGCTCGAAAGAAATAATTCCCCAGCCGAAAAGGAGAATGCCGAGGGCCAGCACCAGCAGGCGGTTCTGGAGGGCGAAGTCGACCAGTTTCCGGATCATTGCGCCTCCAACGTGGCTTCGAGCGCAAGAACATCCTTTACCACCTGCTGGCCAGGCGCGATACCGGAGAGGATCTCTTGTTGCTGGCCGGGCAGCATATCGCCGCCATCCACTTCCACGCGCTTGAACTGGCTGCCGCCGTTGGGCACAAAGACCCAGTCGCGATCGTGGAGGTGCAGGATGGCGCTGGCCGGGATGACCGCGTGGGGCACGGAGGCGCGGCCGACGATAGAAGCGGTAACAAACATGCCCAGCCGCAGAAAGTTGCCGGGATTGGGCACCTCGATGCGAACCTTGGCGGTGCGCAGCGTGGGATCAAGCACTGGGCCGATGTCGCTAACCCGGCCGCTGATGGGATGGTTGGGATACGCGGCAAGCTGAATCTTGGCCTCTTCGCCGACATGGACCCGGGAGAGATCGTTCTCGTACACGTCGCAGAGAACCCACACGTGGCTGAGGTCGGCGACGGTGAACGCGGTCGCCGAGCCGGACAGGTTGACGCCGGCCGCAGCCGCATCGGTCACGTTCTGCGCGATGATCACGCCGGAGATGGGCGAATAGATCTTTTCAATGTTGGTCGGATGCGACTTATCCACGCCTAAAATTTTCAACTGCTCTTCAGCGGCCACAAGATCGGCCTTGGAGTCGTTCTCCGCGTCCTCAGCCTGCTCGACCATGGACTGGGAGATGGCCCCGTGCTTGAAGAGATCCTCGGTGCGGATGTAGGCCTTGCGGTTCATCAGCTCGTCGTTGACCGCCTTAAGGTAGGCGTCAAAGGCGTTGGTTACGTCGGTGCTCTGGACGGTGAGCAGCAACTGGCCTTTCTTCACGTTGTCGTCAAGCCGGGCCTTGATATCGACCACACGGCCGTTGGCCATGGTAATGACGGGAACCTCGCGCGAGATGTCGGGATTCACCGAGCCGGTCACGCTCAGCGTGTCGGGCCGGTCGATGCGCCCGGCGGCGACGACGGGATACTGCTCCGGATGGTCCACGGAGACGAGGCCGGGGTTGCTGGTTTCGATCACCTGCGTTTGAGGCACTTCGCCCTTGGCGGGATCGAACTTGTTTCCGCAGCCGGCGAGCGCGAAGGATGCGGCAAGGGCGCAGGCGATTCCGCCATGGCGGGCGATGCTGCCCACGCTGGTGAACCGGCAACGGCGGGCAATCCTGGAAATGAATTGATAGGTCATGGAATTACCTCGCGTCCGACGGCAAGATCCAATTGCCCGGCGGCCGTCAGATAAGCGCCGATCAGTTGCACATAAGCCAGTTGCACCTGGCGGTAATCGCTCTGTGCGTTCAGGAAATCCATCAGCGAAGCGCCGCCGTGCTGGTAGGAATAGGTCACGGTGTCACGCACATGGAGCGCCTCTGCGTTGTACTTGGCCTTGTAGGGCTTGAGCAGATCGATGTTGCTCTGCACCTCCGCGTAAGCCGTGTCGACGTCGGAGAACACCTGAGCGCGCGTAGCCTCGGCGGCCTGCTGGCTGCGGTCGATGTCGATCTGGGTACGTTTTTTTTCGCCCTGGTTTCGGTCGAAGACGCGCAGCGGAATGTCGACGCTAAAGCCCAGGGTCTGGTCCGCATCAGGGTTATTCGTCGAGGCGTTCCACGTGTACCAGGCGCCCAGGGTAGGATCGGTCGAGCCATTGGAGAGGGCCAGCTTGTGGTTGGTCTCCGATTGCTGGATAGTTTGCATTGCGGCTTGCAGGTCGGGCCGGTTGGCGAGCGCGATCTGGCGGAAATCGTCCAGCGGCTGGAGCGTGTCGGAAAAATCGAACGGGCCGGTGACATCGAACTGAGCCACCGGCGTGTGATCGTCATTGAGCAATTGCAGCAACTGAATCTTAGCGGTGCGCAGGTTGACAACGGCCGTCTGAAGCTCGGATTCGTAGTTGACGCGCAGCAGCTCGATGCGGTCGAAGTCGATCTGCGCGATGTCGCCGGCTTTGAGCCGGTCCTGGCTGATGGCGATGATGTGGTCGTAGTAAGCCAAGTCGGCTTTGGCCATATCGAGCACCGTCTTGGCTTCGAGCGTGTTCACGAAGGCCTCGCGCAAAGTGAATTCGAGAGTACGCTTGAGGTCCTCATGCTGGGACTCGGTAATCTGCGTGCCTTCCTGCGCGCTTTTCAGGCGCAGTTCGCGCTTGTGATCGCGCTCGTGCAGGTAGCTGATGCTGGGCACGACAAAGGTGCCTGCCAGCGGCTCCCAAACCCCGTCATGAGGAGCAATCTGGGTGCCGTCGGCGGTGACTCCGACCTGCGGATTGGGCCGGAGGTATGCCGTGATCTCTTCGGCGCGCATCTCGTCCACGTTGTCGGCATCGGCTTTGAGCGCCGGATTCGAGGCCTCAAAGCGTGCCTTTACCTGGTCCCAGTTAAGGGCCTGCTGCGCCCGGAGAGAGTCCGACGCAAGAAAAACCAGGGCTGTTGCCGCAACGGCGGCGAGCGGATAGAACAATTGCTTCATAAAAGGCCTTTTTGCCGTAGCATGACGGCGAAGGAGCGAGATTGACCGAGGTGAAATGGGCCGGAACATGGCCGGCGGACTACGAGAGTGGCGTCAGGCGGCGGCCGGAGGGGGGCGGTTCTGGATCGAGTCCAGGGCGGGACGGTGCGCAAAAGGTGAAGGAGGATGGCTGGGCGCGGCAGTCCAGATTACGGAGACGGACAACCCGGCAAACACGGGCGGCGGGAGCGTTACGGTCGCGGGCGAATGGGGGCTGGGGCCGGCGTGTTGTTTGCGCACGCCGTAACCGCTGGAATCCAATATAGCGGGATTCAGGACCGCTATCGACAGGTCGTCGGTAACGGAGATGGCCGGCCAGAGAATGGCGAGGGCCAGCGCCAGGGCGACGAACTGCGCACGGCGGCCGTGGCTCTTCTGCGGCGCAAGCCGCAGCCACAGCCAGACCATCCACAGGGCTAACGCCAGCCAGGCCAGATTGAGTGCCTGCTCCATTGCTCTTACCACAATTCTATAACATGGGGTTGTAAACCCTTGATAAAGAATGGACGATTGCGGCGCGCATTTTGTTTACGCAGAACGGCCGGAGAAGAATCAGCCTCGACAATTCATCGCAATGGACATAAACAGGCTGAGCCAGGGAGAATGGGAACGATCATTTTAATGCATATACGAATTGGCGGCAGAGTTCTTCGAATCTTCGCTTCGATCCTGACGGTGGCGCCGCTTGCTGCAGCGGCGCACACGCTTCTTTCGGGCTCGGTGGAGCTCGCCGGTGGCTGGCAGTTGCAGGATGCGGCCAAGGTGCCGCAGACAGGCGCGCAGGTTTCTTCGGCAGGCTTCAATGCAGCCGAATGGTACGCGGCCACGGTTCCCGGGATACCGCTTCAGTGCATTGAGTTCGTGCTTTCCCAGGTTGCAAAAACGAGACCTGGGATATCCACGCACCCGGCAATCGAAAATTCAGCGCATTCTTATCACGAGATGGTTTCCGCGCTGTACCGCGCGATGAGTCCGGTTTGGACGGCGTAGCGGAAGACGCGTGCGAAGAACCAGTAGGCGAGCAGGATGTAGACGATGGCTAGCGCGAAAGCCGTGGACAGCATCGCGCTGTTGAAGTGGCGTCCGGCGACAACGGTTCGCATGCCTTCAAATACATACGAGGCCGGCAGGAGGCGTGCCAGCCACTGCATGGGCGCGGGCAGCGTGGCCAGCGGATAATAGACCGCGGCGAAGGGTGCCAGCAGCGCCGGAATGGGCCATACAAACCACTCCGCTGCCGGGCCCATGCGCAGCACGATGGCGATAGCTGCAATGCCCAGCGCCATCCCGAAGAGAAACAGTATAAGCACGAAAGGCGCCAGCATAACGCCGTAGGCCGCGAACGAGAGGCCGAACGCCAGCGTGGCCACAACAACCATGACCACAAGCGCGATCAGGCTGGTGGCTACGCTCGACACCAGCAGTCCTCCGATGTACTCGGGTATGGTAATGGGGCTGGCAAACACGTTGAGGAAGTTGCGCGACCAGACGTCTTCAAAAAAGGACGTGGAAACGCCGTACATGACGCGCGACATGAAATCCCAGAACAGCACCGCTCCCAGGAGTGCGGGCACAAAGCGGTATTGCGTGTGCGTCATTCCGCTGAGGAACTTGGTCATAAAGCCCCACAGCACTATGTCGATGGTGACCCAGGCAAACAGGGGTAGAACGCGCGCCGCGCTGCCGCGATAAAGGTAGAACTGCCGCAAGGGGACGGCGGCCAGGCGTGAAAGCTTCATGAATCCGCCCTCCAGTCCAGCGGCTCGCGCGCCACGCTGATGAACAGTTCCTCCAGCGTCGGCTTGCCGTACTGCGAAGGCAGGGATTTGGGATCGCCTTGGAGGATGATTTCGCCGCGCGAAAGAAAGAGAACCCGGTCGCAGACCTCTTCCACTTCATACATGTTGTGCGAGGTCCACAGCACCCCCACTTGGCTGTGGCGCGCGAAGGTGCGGAGAGTGTTGCGAATGTCGCGCGCGCTGGCGGGGTCGATGGAGGCGGTGGGCTCGTCGAGCAGGAGAATTCGCGGGTGGTTGAGCATGGCTTTGGCTAATCCGACGCGGGTCTGCTCGCCTGAAGAAAGCACACCACACTTCACGTTGCGGAATTTTTTCAGGTCGAACGATTCGAGCACGATTTCGACGCGCGCCTTGAAGTTCTTTACGCCGTAGAGTAGCGCAAAGACGCGCAGGTTCTGGTAGACGGTGAGATTGCCCGGCAGCGGCGCATAGACGGCGGCAAAGTTGGTGCACGCCAGCGCGCGCGAGCGATGCCGCGCCAGATCGACGCCGCCGATGTGGATGGATCCCGCGGTGGGCTCCAGAACGCCCAGGATCATGCTGATGGTGGTGGTTTTTCCTGCGCCATTGAGGCCCAGGAGGCCGACAATTTCGTTGGGGCACACGTCGAACGCGATGTCTTTAACCGCCTGCACCGCGCCATAGTCCTTGCGCAACCCCTTGACCCGAAGTACCGGCTCGCGTTCAGCTGTCCCCATAAGATGCCCCATCAGATGCAATGATAAGGGCGAGGTGGTGTATGGTGCGGAAGTGCTTGCTGTGCTGTTTGCTTGCCGTGGTTGTAGCGTTGGTTCCGGCGTTCTCGTTCGCAAAGACGGTGGTGTTCTGGCAACCGGGATTTCCGGCGGCGGATTCGCTGGAGCCCGTGGAAGCTGCTTTGCGAGCAGCCGTTCCCGGGGCGGAGTTTGCGGCTGCGGATCATCTCGCGGCCGCGCTGGCCGCGCCCGATACGAATCTGCTCGTGCTCCCCTACGGATCGGCGTGGCCGGAAGCAGAGTGGGATGCGATTCTCAACTATCTCGATCGCGGCGGCAATCTGATGGTGCTGGGCGGGAAGGCGTTCACGCGTGCTGCATACGAAGACGCCGGCGGATGGCATCTGCGGAGCGCGAGCACTGCGCAGACGCTGGAACTGTATATTGACGGATATCAACAGACGCCGGGATCGGATTCGCTCCAGTTTGCAGCGAATCAAGATGTGTTTCCGCGGCTACCGCAGTTTGGATGGAGGCAGGCGTTCAGTCCGGTGGTGCGCCTTTCGGTGGTGAATTACGATTCGAGCGGCGGCGCCACCGGCGGCGATGACATGGATCTGACTACCCTGGCGTGGGGCGAGCGCGACGGGCACAAGCTAGCCGCTCCCGTGCTGGAACTGGACCACAACGCGAACCGGTTCGTGGGCGGGCGGTGGATTTTGGTAGCGTGTGAGCCGGATGCGGATTTCTTTAACAACCGGGAACTACTCGCCACACTTGCAGCGCTGGCCGTGCGCAGGAACGACCGGTTTACGCTGCGGCCGCGGCTGCCGCTGTTTGTGCCCGGCGAGGCGTTGGAATTTGAGTACACGTCCTCCGATCCGCCGGCGCCGCACATGGCGGACGAGCAACTGCATGTGCGCGTCATCTCGGAAGACGGCGGCGCGCATTACGATGCGACCGTTCCCGTCGAAGACTCAATTATGCTGCCGCAGAGCGCGGCGGAGGGAGGGGGCTTTCATACTGTCGAAGCTACGCTGCTGCACGATGGCAAATCCCTGCGGACGTATCGCTCGGGATTCTGGATGCGGGACTGGCAGTATCTGCTCTCCGGCCCTAAGCTGACAGTGGGGAAAGACTATTTCGAGCTGAACGGCAAACCGCTGCCGGTGGTGGGCACGACGTATATGTCGGGAGACGTTTCGCGGCTCTACCTGATGCTGCCGAATGCGTATGTGTGGGATCGCGATATGGCGCAGATTCATGCGGCGGGACTGAACATGATCCGCACCGGGCTGTGGACAGCGTGGCAGCACGAGCTGGCGCCCAATGGCGAGATGAGCGAGGCGGCGCTGCGCACCATCGAAGCTTTTCTGATGTGCGCGCGGCATAACGATCTGCCGGTGCAGTTCAACCTCTTTGCGTTTTACCCGCATGAGTTTGGCGGGGAGAACGGTTATCTCGATCCGGTGGCGCTGCGCGCAGAGATGCTCTTTGCGCGCTCATTGGTGGAGCGGTTTCACATGGTCCCGTTCCTGGCCTGGGACCTGATCAACGAGCCGAGTGCAAACAAGAACCTGTGGCGCACGCTTCCCGATTACGATCCGTTTGAGGAAGCGGCGTGGCGCAAGTGGATTACCGATCGGTATTCGGACCGCGCCAAGCTGCTGCACGACTGGGCCGAGCCGTCGCTGGGGATGGGCCGCACGTTGCAGTCAAATCCGACGGTGCTCGCGCCGGAGATAGCGGCGCACGATCCCCTCGCGCTCCCCGCGGCCGGGGCATTTGAGCCGGATGCGGTGCGCAGCGGCTTCAATCCGCTGAAGGTTTACGACTACGCGCTGTTCACGCAGTCGGTGTTCGTGAACTGGGTGAGTGAGATGCGGAAAATGATCCGCAGCACCGGCTCGGAGCAGTTGATCACCGTGGGCCAGGATGAAGGCGGCGTGGCGGGACGCGTTTCGCCGGCGTTTTATTCGCCACTGATCGATTTCACTGCGGACCACACCTGGTGGGACTACGATGCCATCCTGTGGGCCTCTTTGGCGCCGAAGTTTCCTGACAAGCCGCTGCTGATTCAGGAAACCGGCGAGCAACGCAGGCTTACGCTCGACGACCAGTTGCGCTTCAACGCGCCGGTGGAGAGCTGGCAACTGGAGCGCAAGATCGCCATTTCATTTGCACAAGCCGCGGGAGTGCTGGAGTGGGTGTGGAACGTGAACGCCTACATGGCCAACGACAACGAGACCCCGATCGGCGCGGTGCGGCCGGATGGAACCGAAAAACCGGAAGCACAGGTACTGGCGGGCTATGCGGCGTTTGCGAACAAGAGCCCGGAGAGCTTTACCGGGATGGAAGCGCCGGCGGTGACCATGGTGATGCCGCAGGTGATTGAGTATTCGATTCTGGGCGGGTTGGCGCTGGACACCGAGAAGCATGCGCTGCGCGACATGGCGTATTACGATCACACGCCGCTGCGCATGTTGCCGGAGAACCGGCTGGCGGAACTGGGCTCACCAAAGCTGGTGTTTTTGCCGTCGGCGCAGGGACTCACGGATAAGGCGTGGAGTCAGTTGCTGGATTATGTTGCCCGCGGCGGAACTCTGCTGGTCACTGGACCGGTGGATCGCGACGAGCACTGGCAGCCGGTCAATCGCATGGCGGTGCTGGGCGTGAAGGCTACCGTTTTTCCGCTGGCTGTGCGGGGATCGATGCTCACCTTGCCGGACGGGAAATCGTATCCGCTTGCGTTCCCTGCCAATGTGCAGCAGTCGGAGACGTGGACAATGCGCTTCGATGATGGCAAGACCATTGAGGTGGTCCCGCATGGCAGCGGCCGCATTTTGTGGACCGCGGATCCGGTGGAATTCAGTGAGGGATACACGGCCGTGGCGGCGCTGTATCGTTGGGCGCTGGATGAAGCGGGAGTGAAGCCTGCGTTTCGCGAAGTCGAGCCGTTGTCGCCGGCAGTGCTGGCGTTTCCCACTGTGCTCGCCGGCGCAGAGATTTACAGCTTCAGTAACGAGTCGCTCGATACGCAAACGGTGGATATCATCGATGCGCTGACGGGCGCGCACATTCACTTCAACATGGGCGCGCAGCGTGGCGCGGCTCTGCTGTTGAGCCGCCGGGGGGCGGTGCTTTCGAGCTACGGTGGAGCTGCGGTGGAAACAAAATGAGGCGCAAAGGGATAGCCGGCGAGGCTCGACTAGAATGGCCGGGTACTCGAATTTCTGGATTGAATTCCGGGTAAAGGAAAGCTGGCCTCATCATGAACAAGGGATTCGCCATCCTGCTCTGCAGTTTTGGTCTCGCTGCTGCGCCTGTATTCGCACAGCGAGGATATGTTCCAAGGCAGGAGGTAGATCAGTGGCATCTGCAGCACTACCCGTTCGACAATCCCAGCCTTCCCGCGGAGCAGCGCATCGATAATCTTCTCTCGCTCATGACGATCGATGAAAAGATTGACTGCCTGGGCACTGATACGGGCGTTCCGCGCCTCGGTGTGCCCAACATCGGCAGCTCCGAAGGCATTCACGGAGTGGTGCAGCGGCAGGCGAGATTCGGGCGCGAGCCCATCACCACGACACAGTTTCCGCAGCCGCCGGGGATGGGCGACACGTGGGATCCCGCGCTGGTGCGCCAGGCTGCCGGAGTGGAGGGGTACGAAGCCCGCTTCATCACGCAGACGCCGAAATACAACCGGCAGATTCTCATGCTCTGGGGCCCGCAGGCAGATCTCGACCGCGATCCTCGCTGGGGCCGCAGCGAGGAAGTGTACGGCGAAGATCCAATCCTGAACGGCACCATGGCTACCGCCTTCGCCCGCGGTCTCGAAGGCGACAATCCGAAATACTGGCAAGCGTCGCCGCTACTCAAGCACTTCCTGGCCAACGAAAACGAAAACGACCGCAACAGCTCTTCCTCCAACTTCGATGAGCGGTTGTTCTGGGAATACTACTCGGTTCCATTCCGCATGGCCTTTCTCGATGGCGGCGCGAGAGCCGTGATGGCTTCCTACAACGCCTGGAATGGCACGCCGATGGCCGTCAATCCCATTCTGCGCAGCGTAGTTATCGGCAAATGGGGCGTGGACGTGATTTCGAGCGATGGCGGAGCAGTCACGCTGCTGGTGAATCCACGCCATCTTTTCCCCGATCAGGAAGCCGCGGTGGTGGCCTGCATCAAAGTCGGCATCAATCAGTTTCTGGATCGCTATCGCGACGAGACGAAGGCGGCGCTGAAAGATGGATCGCTCACCGAGGCCGACATCGATAGCGCGCTGCGTCGCAAATTCCGCATCGAGCTAAAGTTGGGTCTGCTCGATCCGCCGGAGATGGTTCTCTACACCAGCATCAGGGACTCGCCGCTACCGTGGGAAACGGATCGCAACCGCGCGGTTTCAGAAAAAATGGCGCTGGAAAGCGTGGTGCTGCTCAAGAACAAAGACAAGTTTCTTCCTCTCGATAAAAACAAAATCAAATCCATCGCCGTGATTGGGCCGCTGGCCGACGTAGTTCACTGGGACTGGTACGGCGGCACGCCGCCGTACGCTGTCACGCCGCTCAAAGGCATTGAGAATGAAGTGGGCCCGAACGTGAAGGTGAATTTTGCCGCCGATGACGCACCGGGCGGCGAAGACGCAGCTCTCAAGGCGGCCGAAGAATCCGATGTAGCCGTGGTTGTGATCGGCAACAATCCCACCTGCGGCAACGAAGCCCAGGCATGGTACAGCACGCCGGCTGAAGGCGGCGGCATCACCCTGCCTTGCACCGTTCCCAGCGACGGACGCGAAGGGCGCGATCGCGAAATCATGAGCTTGGCGCAGGAGCAGATCGTCAAGCAGGTATTCATCAAGAATCCCAAAACCGTGCTCATGCTCATCGCCAGCTTCCCGTTCACCATCAACTGGAGTGAGGCGAATGTGCCGGCCATCCTCACCATGGCCCACGCTTCGCAGGACGAAGGCACGGCGCTGGCCAAGGTGCTGTTCGGCGACTACAATCCCGGCGGGCACCTGGCGCGCACCTGGCCACAGTCCGCCGATCAGCTTCCGCCGCGCATGGACTACAACATTCGCGACGGTTACACGTATATGTACTTCCAGGGGCAGCCGCTTTATCCCTTCGGCTTCGGACTCAGCTACACGACCTTCAAATTCTCGAACCTGCGCACCAGTACACAGCGCCTCGCCAAAGACGGCTCGGTGACGGTCAAAGTGGATGTGACCAATATCGGCAGCCGCGCCGGCGATGAAGTGGTTCAGCTTTACGTCAGGCACCTGCATTCTTCGGTCTCGCGCCCTGCTGAGGAGCTGGAAGGCTTTACGCGCGTCTCCATCGACCCAAGCCAGACCAGGACTGTTTCGATTCAGCTCCTGGCTCCGCGGCTCGCGTATTGGGACGTGCACAGCCACGCGTTCCGCGTCGAACGGGAACCGGTCAGTCTCATGATCGGTGACTCTTCGGTTGACATCGCTCTTAAGAGCACGATCCAGGTTGAGTAGAACGGCCGCAGGCGGGATCCGGTGGCGAGAGTGCGCGTATCCCGCACGAGCGCATGAGCGCGCTCGCACCCGCGCATGACAGGACCGTCGATGAACGTCACTTCCGTAACCACCCGTAATCGCGCCGGTAACGGCCAAAATCAACTAAAGGACTCATGCTCCCGAGCGATTGAGAGTGCAATTTCCAGCCGCTGCATAGACAATCGGAGAATGCAAACCCTTGCATTCATCTCGTTGACGTCCCTGGCCGTCTTGCTCGCCTATGCCCGCGAGTGGGGTTGTGACCGGAGAGCGTACCAGATGGCATGGGCAGGCGCGGCGCTGACCGCTCTTTGGCTCGGGTTCCTGATCTAGCGCCTGGCCGGCCTCTCCCCGCAATCGCTCGCAGTGTGGAGAATGTGGCGCGCTGATAGCGTTACGCGGCTGGGCGATCTGAGTGCACTCCAAGCCAAGGTCGCCAGCCAGCCTGAGCCCCGCTGGCGGAACAAGCTGAGTTACATACTTTTCACGCTGGGCGGCTTCTCGCCCGAGCTACTGCAACTCGTCACTGATCCGGCTGCGCGATGCTATCTAATTGCGTAAGCTGATATGCTAAGCAGCTGTTAAAGGATCACGTACCATTGGAGAATAAGTGCTTGATCAGGTTGAGCCAAGTGGCTGAGGTTTGGGACACGGACGTAATCGCCCTCACCCCGCAACTCACCAAGCTCTGCGGCTCGTGATTCGCCGTCGAACTTGTTAAGCGCGCCTTTCGCGGGATCGGCCTCCCCCGCGTCTACGGTCGCCTTCGCAAATCGCCGCCCGCGTTGAAGCCCGCTACTTCTTCATCGAACGCCAGGCTTGCCGATAGGCCTCCCAATCTCCGCCGGAATCTGCATCCTCGAAGTCACCATTCTCTTCCGGCTCGACAAGGAGCAGTCAAAGCAACTCGGTCCATTCTTAGAATCTGTTTAGAAGCTTGGTAAGGGGAATCCGGGAAGGCATAGTGGGGCGCAGGTTGCATGGTTCAGTTCGGATCATGTATGCGGGCGATTTGACGGATTCCCAGTGGGCCAGACTGGAACCATGGCTTCGAGAGCCGCCCGAGGGTCGCCATGCAGGCGGCAGACCGCGCAAATATGCGCTGCGGCGGGGGACCGATGCGGTGCTGTACGTGGTGAGACGGGCTGTCAGTGGGGGCAGTTGCCGGTCGATTTTCCGCCCTGGCAGACGGTGTATCAGCAGTTTCGGGCTTGGCGCCTGCGCGGGACCTGGGAGCGGGTAAGCAAGTCGTTGCGGGAACAGGGCCGGAAGGCAGGCGGACGCAGCCCTACGCCCACGGTGGGATCATCGATTCTCCGTCGGCCAAGACGGCCTTAAAAGGGGGCGGCGGGGGTACGATGCGGGCAAAAAGA
>JASHRF010000093.1 GCA_030037545.1 Acidobacteriaceae bacterium
GGGCTGTCCACAGTGGAGATGGTCTTTGGCGAAGATACGACCGATTTCGAAAATCGCGAGCGCGTTCTCGAGCGGCTCTCCCAGGTCACGCTGCCCAATGGCGTGGTCCCGCAGATGGGCACCGACTGGAGCCCTGTCGGCCAGATCTATTTCTACACCTTGCGCAGCACCAATCCCGAATACGACGTGATGAACCTCAAGACGCTCGAGACCTGGGTGGTCGAAAAGAACCTCAAGTCCGTTCCCGGCGTCGTAGACACCAACCCCTTCGGCGGGCCTACGCGCGAATACCAGGTGCGTCTCGATCCCGACAAGCTCGTCGATTACGGCTTGAGCCTGGCGCAGGTGGAGCAGCAGCTCACCAACAACAACGCCAACGGCGGCGGCAGCTTCATCCAAGAAGGTACGCAGCAGGTCAACGTGCGCGAAGTAGGCTTGGTCAAAAATATTCAGGACATTGAAAACACAGTCATCACCACCAAAGGCGGCACTCCGATCCGTGTAAACGATCTTGGCGTGGTGACGCAAGGTCCGATGATCCGGCTGGGACAGTTTGGCGATGCCTACCGCAACGACCATGGACAACTGGTCGACAACGACGACGTGGTCTCCGGCATCCTGTGCCTGCAAAAGGGCGCCAATGCGCAGCCCACGCTCGATGGCGTGCACCGCATGGTGAAGGAGCTAAACGATCAGATTCTGCCCAAGGGCGTCCATCTGGTTCCGTTCATCGACCGCAGCGACTTGCTCCACTTCACCACCCATACCGTTTTGGACAATCTGACCAAAGGGATGCTCCTGGTGGCGGTCATTCTGTTTCTCTTCCTGGGCAACGTGCGTGGCGCCTTCATTGTGGTGCTCACTATTCCCTTTTCGTTGTTGTTCGCGGCCACCTGTCTCGACCTGAAGCATATTCCCGCTAACCTGCTCTCGCTGGGGGCGCTCGATTTCGGCATGGTTGTTGACGGCGCGGTGGTGATGGTCGAAAACATCGTCCGCCATCTTTCACGCAAGGAGGAAAATGGACGCCCGGTGCAGATGCGGATAGCGGAAGCCGCTCATGAGGTGCAGCGGCCCGTCTTCTACGCCATTGCCATCATCATTACCGCCTACCTGCCCATCTTTACGTTGCAGGCGGTCGAGGGCAGACTCTTCCACCCCATGGCCTGGACGGTCGCCTTCGCCCTGGCCGGCGCACTGCTTTTTTCCATCATTATGGCTCCCGTGCTCTCCAGCATGTTCTTCAATAAAGGCGCGAAGGAATGGAAGAACCCGGCCATGGAGTTCCTCCGGGACCATTACCGGCGCGGCGTCACCTGGGCCGTTCATCACCACAGTCTCACCATCGGCGTGGGCGTGGGTGGTGCGATTCTTGCCGTTTTCCTGGCCACCAGCGGCGTCATCGGCTCCGAATTCCTGCCCCATCTCGATGAGGGCGCGCTGTGGGTGCGCGGCTCTCTGCAGCAAAGTGTCGGTCCCGATCAAAGCATCAGCATTGCCAACCAGGCCCGGCTGATTCTTTGCTCGTTTCCAGAAACCACCGAATGTACCAGCCAGACCGGCCGGCCCGACGATGGAACCGATCATACCGGCTTCTTCAACACCGAATATTTCGTGGGGTTGAAGCCGAAAGAGGAATGGCGTTCCATCTTCCACGAAGACAAAGACAACCTCATTGCCTCAATGAACGCGGAATTAGAGAAGAAGTTCCCCGGCGCGATCTGGGGATTCTCGCAACCCATTGAAGACAACATGGAAGAAGCGGTCAGCGGCGTGAAGGGAGAACTGGCCACGAAGGTCTATGGCAGCGATCTGCACACGCTTGAAGACCTGGCCGACCAGGTGAACTTGATTATGAGCCAGGTTAGCGGCATTACCGATCTTGGCGTCCTCCAGGTTACCGGCCAGCCCGATCTCGATGTGACAGTAGACCGCGCCAAGGCCGCGCGCTGGGGAATCAACGTGGCCGACGTGCAGGATGCCATACAAACCGCCGTCGGAGGCACCGCGCTTACACAGGTGTTGCACGGCGAGGAAGTTTATAACCTGACGCTGCGCTACCTCCCCCAGTATCGCGACACCCGCGAAGCGATTGAGAATATTCGTTTGCTCTCGCCTTCCGGCGAGCGCGTCTCCCTGGCTCAGCTCTGCGATGTGCGCGAGGCCGACGAGGGCTCGGAAATCTACCGCGAGAACAACCAGCGTTACGTCGCGATTAAGTACAGCGTCCGCGGGCGCGCCCTGGGTGACGCGGTTCGAGAGGCCATCCAAAAGGTGGACCAGCAGGTGAAGCTGCCGCGCGGATACCACATCGGCTGGGAAGGCGAGTATCAGAGCGAAGTGCGCGCCGAAGCGCGCATGTTCGTCATCGTGCCCTTAACCGTTCTTATCATCTACATCATCCTGTACACGATGTACAAGTCGTTCAAATGGGCCACGCTGATCCTCGCCACGGTGGCTATGGCCAGCATCGGCGGCTTACTGGTGCTGCTCGTTACCGGCACGAATTTCAGCGTCTCCTCAGAAGTCGGTTTTCTCGCCCTCTTCGGCGTCTCCGTGCAAACCGGCGTCATCATGCTCGAGTACATCAACCAGTTGCGTGCGCGCGGCCGGTCCATCGAGGAGGCGGCCATCGAAGGCGCGGTGCTGCGCCTGCGACCGATTATGATGACCATGCTCGTGGCCACGCTGGGCCTGCTTCCGGCGGCGTTGTCGCATGGCATCGGGTCCGACACACAGCGCCCCTTCGCCATCGTCATCGTCGGCGGCCTGATGGCCAACCTGGTGATGAGCATCTTCCTGCTGCCCACGCTCTACGTGTGGATCGCCGGACCGCACGATATTTTGCCGGAGCCGGGACTCGAGAGAGGGCACGGCAGCCCCGGGGAGGTTTAAGAAGGGGCTGTTCGATTTTGTGGTTTCCCTGTCGCCGAAACCGGCCGAGGGGCGCCTGGCGCGCGCCCCGCTGGGAATCGGGGATCGCGTACAATTTCAATATCCTGTGGTATTTGGCCCGGGAGGGTTTGGCTTCTGCTTGCGTTACTTCAATTTGTTCCGATCCCGGCTGCCCAAGCCGCTTCGCGCCTGCCCTCGCTTCTGGCGCTGGCATCTTCCAACGGCTTCCGCCATTACCTGAAGGCGCAGTTCGCCGATCAGACCTTTAAAGGCCTCTACCACTGGAACTGGTTCGACGCATCGATGCTGTTGCCGTATTTTGCGGTGATGATCCTGCTCTCGTTCTACGGCGTTCATCGCTATACCATGTGCTACCAGTACTTCAAGTACCGCAAGAACTACAATCCCAATCCGCCGCGCCATTTTGACGAACTGCCGCGCGTGACCATCCAGTTGCCCATCTTCAACGAGCAGTTTGTCATCGACCGGCTCATCGAAGCGGTGTGCGCCATCGAGTATCCGCGCGAGAAGCTCGAGATCCAGGTGCTCGACGACTCCACCGATGAGACACAGCAAGTGGCCGCAGGTATCGTGGAGCGCTACGCGGTGCTCGGCCATCCCATCGTGTACATCCATCGCACCAACCGGCACGGCTTCAAGGCCGGCGCTCTGGACGCGGGCCTCAAGGTAGCGACAGGCGAGTTCGTGGCCATCTTCGACGCCGATTTTGTGCCTCCGCCTGACTGGCTGATGAAGGTGATTCATCACTTTGCCGAGCCGGAGATCGGCATGGTGCAGACGCGCTGGACGCACCTGAACCGCGATTACAGCATGTTGACGCAGATCGAGGCCATCCTGCTGGACGGCCACTTCGTGCTCGAGCACGGCGCGCGCGTGCGCAGCGGTGAATACTTCAACTTCAACGGCACGGCGGGTATGTGGCGCCGCCAGGCCATCGAAGACGGCGGCGGATGGCAGCACGACACGCTCACCGAAGACACCGACCTGAGCTATCGCTCGCAGATGTCCGGATGGCGCTTCAAATATCTGCCCGAAGTCGAATGCCCCTCCGAGTTGCCCATCGAAATGACGGCCTTCAAGACCCAGCAGGCGCGCTGGGCCAAGGGGCTCATCCAGACCAGCATCAAAGTGCTACCGATGGTCTTCCGTTCCAAGACCACACGGCGCAACAAGATCGAAGCGGTCTATCACCTCACCGCCAATCTGAGTTATCCGCTGATGGTCGTCATGTCGGCGTTCCTGATTCCGGCCATGATCTGCCGCTTCTACCAGGGCTGGTTCCAGATGCTGCTCATCGACTTTCCGCTCATGACGGCGTCCACTCTCTCCATCGCCGTGTTTTATCTGATGAGCCAGCGCGAGCTGTATCCCAAAACCTGGAAAAGGACCTTCTACTATTTGCCTTTCCTCATGGCGCTGGGCATAGGCCTGACGGTGACCAACACAAAGGCGGTGATGGAAGCGCTCTTTGGCATCAAGAGCGCATTTGTGCGCACGCCCAAGTATCGCGTCGCGGTCAAAGGCCAGAAATCGCAGGCCGCCAAATACCGCAAGCGCCTCAAGCTGGCGCCTTGGATCGAGCTGCTGCTCGGCTGTTACTTCGTCGCCGCTATCTGGTACACGTTTACTAACAAGAACTATTTCACCGCGCCGTTCCTGATTCTCTTTGTCGTTGGCTACTGGTACACGGGGCTGATGAGCCTGCTGCAGGGCCGCTTCGAGCGCTGGCGCAGCGGCGGCAGCGCCGCAACCGAAGAATCCAGCCCCAAGCCGTTCCCGGTGGGTGTGTAGAAGAAATTGAATCGACAACAACACTTCCACAAAACTGAGGCTATGTGGCCGCACTGATTGAAGCCATTACCGTAAAGCGCAAGATGTACTTCGAGTTTGAGAACACGCCGTATTACTGCATGGAAGCGGAAGTCTCAACACCCACTGCACGCGGCGGACAAACACTGGTGCGGCTCAAGATGCGGAATCTGCTCACGCGGGCGGTATTCGACAAGACCTTCAAGGCCGGCGACCGGTTCAAGGAGCCCGACCTGGAGACGGTAGAGGCGTCGTATCTTTACAGCGACGCGGACGGCTCTTACTTCCTCGATCAGGAAAGCTTCGAGACGCACGCACTCTCAACGCAGATGATGGGAGATGCGCTGAAATTCCTGGTGGAAGGAGCCGTAATTCAGTTGCATAAGTTCAATGGCAGCCCGATCGGCTTGCAATTGCCCGAGAAAGTTGAGCTGACCGTGGCCTACACTGAGCCCGGCGCGCGCGGCGATACCAGCGGCGCCGTCACCAAGCTTGCCCGCCTGGAAACCGGCCTCGAAATCAGGGCTCCGCTCTACATCGAGGAAGGCGAAAGAGTGAAGGTATATACTGAGACGCGCGAGTTCGCGGGACGCGCCTGAGCTCGTGGCCAAAGATTGCGAAACGACCCCATCGCCTACGCCGTCAATCCACCCACAAAGTGTCATCCTGACTCTGAGCGTAGCGAAGTTGAAGGACCTGCGGTCGTTCTCAACAGGCTTCCGACCAGCTGCCGCCCTTGTGCTGTTTGTGGACCCGAATTCCACTTTCGGCGGTAATCTATGCGGCGACTCGTTCTTGCTTTGCGTCCTTTCTCGCGTTCAGTCTGGCTTTGCACGCTGCTCCTGTGGCGCTCTCCCATTGCGTGTTTCAGGTCAGCCAGCAAGGGTGCATCCTCCAGGGAATGGGGGTCTTCGCCCGCGAGCGAATTTCCTCAGCCCACGGGTCTTATTCCTGTTGATGCTTTCTGCGCGCCACAGTGCGATCGGGCTGTATGTTTCAAAAGCAAGGCTCTCCGGCCTGTGGTTTGCAGGGCCAATCGTCCATTTTGAGATGATGGTGTTCGCATCCGGACAGCGGCCTCGACCTGGATCGGAATCGCCTTGTACGCGTAACGGGGAAAAACCCGCCTGTTTGCCGAAAGAGACGGCACAAATGCCGGCTGCTGAGCATGCTGCGGACCCGGAGCAGTGCTCGCTAAATGAGATCTAAGGCGAAAAGTGTTCCCGCTTGCAGCCGAGCCGCCTGGTCTGAGATTTTATCTATTGGGAGCTTGTGTGCGCTCGCCCGGCGTTCTGGATGCGCTCGGTCTCCAGTCCCGTGGTGACGACTTCCCGATCCCGCAGTCCAAACCATTAGTCTGAGATGATTACTGTCAAAGAGCTTACCCGCCGGTACGCACGAACTGTCGCAGTCAACCAGATTTCCTTCACCGTCGATAAGGGGCAGATTGTAGGTTTTCTGGGCCCCAACGGCGCCGGAAAAACCACCACCATGCGCATGTTAACCTGCTTCCTGCCGCCCACCTCGGGAACGGCCACGGTGGCCGGTTTCGATGTGCTGGATCAGTCGCTTGAGGTGCGCCGCCGTATTGGCTATTTGCCTGAGACACCACCGCTCTATCCCGACATGGAGACGCGCGACTATCTGCGCTTCGTGGGCCGGCTCAAAGGTTTGTCCGGCGAAGAGTTGGACCGGCGCGTCGATTACGTGATCGGCCGCTGCGCGGTGAGCGACGTGAAGCACAAGCTGCTGGGCAAGCTCTCCAAGGGTTACCGGCAGCGAGTGGGCTTGGCGCAGGCCATCGTT
Organism: Acidobacteriaceae bacterium; assembly: GCA_030037545.1. GTDB lineage: Bacteria > Acidobacteriota > Terriglobia > Terriglobales > Acidobacteriaceae > Telmatobacter. The sequence continues at coordinate 6,532 of JASHRF010000093.1, forward strand.
CACAACCCTGACGTGCTCATCCTCGACGAGCCGACCGCGGGCCTCGATCCCAAGCAGATCAACGAGACGCGCGCGTTGATCCGTGACCTGGCCGGCGAGCACACCATCATTCTGAGCACGCACATTCTGCCGGAAGTGGAACAGACCTGCCAGCAGGTCATCATCATCAACAAGGGGCGGCTGGTGGCAACGGATTCCGTTGCCAACCTGGAGGGCCGCGCGCGCGGAGCCGAAACCATGGTGCTCGAAGCCGCAGCGCGGAGCGGAGTTTTGGACGCCGGCGCGGTACAGCGGAGACTTGCGCAGGTTCCCGGAGTGGGCAGCGTGCTCATCAAGGAAGCGCGCCCGGCCAGCGCCATTTTTGAAACCGAAAGCCGTAAGGGCGAACTGCGCCGCGGCGACCTGGCCCGCGCGGTAATTGAAGGCGGCTGGGATCTGAACGAGATACGTCCTGCGGCCATGACACTGGAAGAAATCTTTCTTCGTCTCACCGGCAGCGAGCCCGCGGCTGCCGCCGAGCCCACCCCGGAACCGGCCGAGCCTGCACCGCACGAAGGCGCACCGGCGCAGGCAATTTCCGATGCGGAGGAACCGCACGCATGAAAAATACCTGGATCATTTTTTCCAAGGAGATGAAAAGCTACTTCTCCTCGTGGGTTGCTTATGTTCTGCTCGTGTTGTTCGCGGTTGCTTTCGGCTACATGTTCTGGATCGCGCTCGACTACTTCGTAACCGCGGGCATGGAAATGCAGATGAGCGGCCAGTCGTATCCCATGAGCATCAACGAGCAGATCATCCGGCCACTGCTGGGCAATGTTAGCGTACTGAGCTTGTTCTTTATCCCCGTCATCACCATGCGCCTGTTTGCCGAAGAAAAGCGCACCGGAACCATCGAGCTGCTGGCCACTTCGCCGGTGCGCGATTTCGAGATCATATTCGGCAAATGGCTGGCCGCGCTGGGTCTCTATGCCTGCTTGCTTGCGTGTACGGCCATCGACTTCGTGTTCCTATTCGTCTACGGCCATCCCGACTTGAAGCCGCTCGCCGCTGCCTATCTAGGCCTTCTGCTCCAAGCCGGCGGCCTGCTGGCGCTGGGCACTTTCATCTCCACGCTCACGCGAAACCAGATCATCGCCGGCGCTTCCACCTTCGCGGCATGCCTGATGCTGTATGTCTTCGCATGGGTAAGCGGATTCAATTCGTCTACCTGGGCCACGGTGCTGGCCTACTTGTCGGTTGTAACGCACGATGATTCGTTCGCCAAAGGCGTCATCGAATCCAAAGACGCCATTTACTATCTCACCGTGATTTTTCTGGGGCTGTTTTTCACCGCGCGCTCCATGGAATCACTGCGCTGGAGGGCATAAGGCACAGACATGGGAGGCGATTTTGGCAAAACTCGGATTGGAGCTCGACAGACCCGTTACGCCGCATACGCGGTGCTATACACGCTGGTGGTAATTGCCGCCGCGGTGGTGGTGAACGTACTGGCCAAGCGGTACGACAAGAGCTGGGATGCGACTCCGAACAAGCGTTTCAGCCTCTCGCCGGAGACGGCCAAGATCGTGAAAGGCCTCAAGCAGAACGCGACCATTCTCTACTTCGACCAGAGCACACACTTCGGCCAGGCCCGCGACCTGCTGCGCGAGTATGCCAACCTTTCCCCAAAAGTGCACGTGCAGTACGTAGACATTGACAAGGATCCCACGCTCACGCGCGCCGATGGCGTAACGAATTTTGGCACCGCCGTGGTGCAGATCGGCGACAAAAAAGAAGCGGCTGCTTCCATGACCGAGGAAGGCATTACCGGCGCCTTCATCCGCGACATTAAAACCAGCACGCGCACTGTCTGTTTTGTGAGCGGCAGCGGCGAGCACCAGACGGACGACTCTGGCCGCTACGGCCTTTCCAGCTTCAAGGACGAGCTGGGCAAAGAAAGCTACGAAACGCAGACCGTGGACCTGATCACCAAGCCCGAGGTATCGTCGGATTGCACGGTGCTGGTCGTTGCCGGACCCACGCACGATTATCAGCAACCCGAGGTGAGCGCGATCCAGAAGTACGTTGAGAGCGGCGGGCGCACCATGTTCCTGCTCGATCCGCCCCTCCAGGGCCGCACTTCGGCCATCGCCGCCAACGACGGGCTGAACGCGGTGCTCGCTGGGTGGGGCGTTACGCCGGAAAAAGACCTGGTGCTCGATCAGAGCCCGATCGGCCAGCTCATTGGCGTAGGACCTGAAGTCGCGCTGGTTACGCACTACGAGTCGCAGCCCATTGTGAGCGACCTGAAGGGCACGGCAACCGGATTCCCGATCACACAGTCGCTCGCCATTCAATCCACCGGCAAAGCCAGCGTGGACAAGCTATTCGCATCTTCCGATTCGAGTGAGGCTGCCACCAACCTGAGCGGCGCCGAGCTGCGCGTGGATGACCCCAAGAACAGGAAGGGTCCGCTCACGCTTGCGGTCGCCGGCACGCTCGGTATGGACGCTACCGGCCCGCAAGGCCGGTTCGTGGTGGTCGGCGGTGCAACATGGATTACGAATAGCTTTCTTGATTTCCAGGGCAACAGCGATCTGGCGTTGAACGCGATCAACTGGCTGGCGTCGGACGAAGACCTGATCTCAATTCATCCCAAGCGGCCGGAGGATCAGCACATCGCCATGACTCGCTCGCAGATGATTTTGGTGCGCAGCGTGAGCCAGTTTGGCTTGCCGCTGCTGATGATCGTGTTGGGCACGGTGATCTGGTGGCGCCGGCGTTAGCGTCCGAAGCCTGCGCAAGCAGAGCCGCGTATTGAAAGGGCACGACTTCAATCGTGCCGAGAAAGCGCCAACGAGATCGCGGGCTTTTAGCCCCTGAGGGAAATTTTGCCAACCGCTGAATCTAAGCGAAAAATCCGCGCTATGAAACCCAGCAATCGATTCCTCAGCCTTGCAATTGCCTGCGTCGTTCTGGCTGCGCTTGCCGGCACTCTCTATTGGTCCAATCGCCACCCAGCCGCCCCTCCCTCACCGGCTGAAACCACCGGCCCGGCAATTCTCAACGTCGACCCCGCCGCCGTCACTGCCTTCACCATCAAAACCAAAGACGCGCCGGCCGTCTCGCTGGCCCGCGACGCCAACCAGGCCTGGCAGATCACCGCGCCGGAGCCCATGCACGCCGATCCGGACCAGGTCTCCATGCTGCTTTCGTCGCTTTCGCCGCTCACTGCGCAGGAAGTGGTGGAGAAGAAAGCAACCAATCTCAGTCAATTTGGTCTCGACTCGCCTTCCATCGAAATCGACATCGCGCAAAAGGGTCATCCCGAGCAGCGGTTGCTTATCGGCGACAACACGCCCGTCGGCGGTGCTTCCTACGCGATGGTAGCCGGCGATCCGCGCGTCTTCACGACTGCAACGGACGCCAAAAGTTCCTTGAACAAAACCGCTAACGACCTGCGCGACAAGCGCCTCATCACTCTGAATGCCGACCAGATGAGCCGCATCGAGCTGGTCCGCGACGGCACAACTATTACGCTCGATCACACCGCCGGCGGGTGGGCTCTTGAGAAACCCGCGCCTTATCGTACCGATTCAACGGCCGCCGACGGGCTCGCGTCGGCTCTCGCGGGCGCGCAGATGGAATCTACGCAGCCCTCCGCAAAGGATGCCGAAGCGGCCTTCGCCAGCGCCACGTCCATTGCCACGGTCAAAGTGACTGGAGCCTCGGGCACGCAGACCCTCGAGGTGCGTAAAGGCAACACTGACGATTACGTGAAATCGAGCGTGGTCCCGGGCGTCTTCAAGGCGGATATTTCGCTCGGCGATTCGCTTTCCAAATCCGTCGACGACTTTCGCAACAAGCAGATCTTCGACATCGGCTACACCTCCGAGCCGGACGCAATCGATCTCCAGATCAACGTGCCCAAGCCGTCCTCTATCGACCTGGCGCATAACGCGCAGGGCTGGTGGCGCAATGGCAAGAAAATGGACTCTGACAGCGTGGAGAATCTTGTTTCCGGCCTCCGCGACCTGACCGCGACCAAATTTGCCGCTTCCGGATTCACCACCCCGGCGATCGTCGCCACCGTCACCTCGAACGGTGGCAAGAGCGTGGAAAAAGTTGAAATCGCCAAGGTCGAAATTGCCAAGGCGAAATATGTGAAGGCGGGAAGCGCAACCTCCGGCAGCCAGTACCTGGCTCGCCGCGCCAACGATCCATCGCTTTACGTGCTCGACGGCGGCGCCGTTGAGGGCATCGAGAGCACCGCCGCGGCCATCAACCCAGCGTCAAAATAAGCATTTCTTCGCGCCCTGACGTGTGCGCAGGCCCTTGAAGATCGACCACGGGGATTCAGATAGTAACCCCGTTTCGCCGAGGCGTGCCGCCAGCTTTGCAATAATGGCGATTGAACCCAAGAGTCGCGCAGATCGAACGCGCGCCCCGCACTGCCCCTCCTGTTTCATTTCGCCTCAGCGGCAATCTGCCTTGGCTCAACACCCTGGGCAGGTGGACGTATGCGACTGTGGACGGAATACGAAGGCGAAACGATTGATGGCGCCTTTGCTTTGAAGAGGCTTCTGCTGCCGGAAGGTCGTAGCGCCTTCTTCTCCACCGCCAATGGCAATGGAGATCCGGCTGTGCTGCGATTGATCGAGTGTCATTTTGACGAAGAGGAGATTCTTGCGCGCTGGCGCTGTGTTGAAGCGTTGCATCATCCCAATTTCCTGCGGCTGGAGCGGTATGGGCAAATCGAGTTGGATGGCGGACCTGCTGTTTATGCGGTGTTCGAAAAAGCCGACGCCAATCTCGCCGACGTCCTCGCTCAAGGCCAATTAAGTGTGAAGGACACAGCGCAGCTTGCGGCCAGCCTGGCCGCGGCCCTCGATATGCTGCACACCCACGGGTTTGTGCATGAGCATGTGGAGCCGAAGAATATTTTTGCGGTGGGTGAGGTTGTGAAGCTGCGCAGTGACTGCATCCGGGAGGCTCCCGAGGGCCAGGCCGGCATTGAGTCAAAGCAGCGCGACGTGCACGATCTGGCCGTGGTAGTTTTGCACGCCTTCACGCAGACCGCCGACGCGGAAAGAGCACCTGCACTGCCTCCGCCGCTGGATGCGTTCGTCCGAAACGGCTTGAGTGGAGCGTGGAGTTTGGCAGAGATGCGCGCAGCGCTGGAGAGCTGCTCGCAGCCATCTTATGCGCCACGAGCACTCGATTCGATCGCAAGCCGGCCGCTTGAGCTGCCGGTTGCTCCGCCTGCTGGCGTTTGCCCTACTGCACCGCCAGCCGCGAAGCCATTCTCGTCCTCGAAACTCCGCGGAAATGTGCCCTGGAACGCGGCGCATTTCTCGATTCGCCAGCAAATCTTTAGAAGGGGACGTGAGAATGCTTTCTCGCTAAGAGCCAAGTGGCTCGGCGCCGTGGGGATGCTGGCCCTAGTGTCTCTCCTGGCCGGGTGGCTTGTTGCGCACGGTGGGGGCGGAGGCCGCGACGCGGCCAGCCACACAGCGCCAGTTTCGTCGTCCGCACCCGCTTCCACGGTTGAGCAATCTGCATCAGCTCAGACTGAGGCAGCCGGCTCCGCGGAAGCCCAGGCGCGTGTGATGCATCAGCCTCAAGGGCCGCAGACGCGCACACAATGGCGCGTAATTGCCTATACCTACAATCACGTAGAGCAGGCTCAAAGGAAGGCCGCCGCCATCGCGAAGAACCATCCAAATCTGCGGCCCGAAGTCTTTACGCCCAATGGCCACGCCCCGTATCTGGTCACCGTGGGTGGCGTGATGAAGAGGGATCAAGCATTTGCTCTCGCCCGAGAATTGCGCACCCAGGGCCTGCCCCGGGACACATATGCCCAGAACTACAGCGGGGCAACTTATCTCCGGACCCCTTGAACCCGTGCTGATTCCATTTCCCTGCTGGATTCAGGAGCGCTTTTCTCTGCGCGCGCCGGCCGCGCCGGCTGTGGGTTCGGCGAAGGCGACGGGTGCCTGCGATCGATGCGTGCGTCGCCGGACGCGCCGCCGGCCTTTATGATCGGCGCCGGTAAAACAGAAGTATGCACTTCAGCCTCCTGCGCCGCGCTCACAATGCTCAGTGTGTCGGTCTGGACCTTTTCCCATTCGCGCAGAATAAATCCGTGCTGCTCGAAAAAGGCCCTGATCTGATGCGTATTCCAGCCCAGAATTTCTTCCGTAATCGGCACCAGGATGCTGAGCGCGTCGTCGCTTAACACCGAGCGCTTGGCAATCTGCGCTAGGTACCGGTTCTCTGAAACTGCAATGGTCAGCCCCTCCAGCCGGTTCACGTGCAGCATCACGTGCACGTCGGAGCTTCCATCGCCGACATACACCAGGTGATTCTGCCCCACCGCCGCCTGCTCGCGTAGCTGATCGAGTATCACCACCTTGCCGTAGCCGGCGCGCACGCATGCCACTCCAGCCACACGGTCGTCTTTGTCGAATTCGAGCTTGCTGGCGAAGATGTGATCCGGCGGGACAATTCCTTCGAGCGCTGATTCCACAATCTCCTGCGGGCCGGCCGATACCACGTAATACGAAAAACGGCACTCGCCAATGTTCTCAAGCAGCTTGGACAGCAGTTGAATGTGCTTCTTGAGTCGTACCTTCTTGCCTGCCTCGCGCAGATGCTTCTTGCGCACGTTTCTGAAGGCCGGCTCATGCACCAGCAGGTACGCAAGTTCTCCGCCCTGCTGCACCAGGTGCGTGTCGGCCAGCTTGCGCACGTACTCGTGAAAGTTCGGAATTCCCACCGTCTCTGCGAGCACGGTGCCCGAATCGTTGAAGCTGAGCGTCTGGTCGAAATCGCTGAGCAGAAGAAATTCTCGTTTTGACGTGTGGTTCGTGTTCAGCGTGTTCCTGTCTGGTTTGTTCATGTCTCGGCCTCTTTCTTCGTGCCGGGCATTGCTGTGTGCAGGATCGCATGAAGCGCGTAAAGATCACGCTCATCTCCTGCGACCCAAAATATTGTTGTTTGCCGGATGCGATCGGCGCGCGCTTCGCCCAGGTTGATTCCCTGCCCGCAGGCTTTCTGCCTCGATACCCGTTCCAGTGCGATCAGTCGAGTGAATTCAAGCCTGCCACGCTGTTTCGAGCGTGTTCGTACTTCTCTTCAGACACGGGGGCTCTCTTCATAGGAGAGCGCTCGGCTGCATGCGGTTGCATAAACCAGGCCAAATTCGCGTGAATTTTCCGTTTCGGATAGATAACTCTTTTTATTGGAACATTTTGTTCGGTGATTTACTTTCCCGCGAGCTGTTCCAGCAGGATGTCAAAGTCCTCAAGCCGAGCATATTCGATAATCACCCTCCCGCGGCCACTGTGGTCCTCGATCATCACTTTGAGGCCCAGCGCCCGCTGCAAGCGCTCCTGCGCATCGCGGACGTTGGGATCGACAGGCTGCTCGGCTTTGCCCTTTTTTGCAGCTTTTTCCGGATTCAATCGCCCTTGGATGTAGCTTTCTGTTTGGCGAACAGAAAGCGAAAGTGCGACGATCCGCTGCGCCGCCTTTTCAATCTCCTCGGCGTGCTCCAACGACAGCAGCGCCCGCGCATGGCCGAAACTGATCTCTCCGGACTCCACGCACGCCTGCACCCCAGACGGTAACCGCAAGAGCCGCAGGAAGTTAGAAACGGTGGCACGGTCCTTGCCGGTGCGCTGTGCCATTTGCTCCTGGCTCATGTGAAACTCACGCGAAAGCCGCTCAAAGGCGCGGGCCTGCTCCATCGCGTTCAAGTCGGCGCGCTGCAGGTTCTCGACGATCGTGATTTCCATAGCCTGCTCGTCGGAAACCTGGCGCAGAATCGCCGGAATGGTCGTCTTCCCGGCAAGCTGCGAGGCCCGCCAACGGCGCTCGCCGGCAATAAGCTGGAAGCGCCCACTCGCCAGCGGCCGAACCAGGACAGGCTGAATGACGCCATTGGCCGTGATCGATGCAGCCAACTCCGCGAGTTGTTCCTCGTTCATCTGGCTGCGCGTCTGGAAGGGATTGTGATCGATCTGCTCGATGGGAACTTCGCGCGGGCGTCCCCCCTCAGCTTCGGGTCCGGGGCTGGCGGCGGGACTGGAGGCATGTACCCGCGGTAGCAGTGAGTCGAGGCCCTTGCCCAGGGCGCGGCGTTTGGTTTCGAGAGCGGCGCTATTCATGAATGCAATTCCCTTTGGTGGTTGAGTCACGAGTACGGCCAGAAGCGCACCTTGGCTTCAGGCCGAACAGCAACGGCGGCCTTGCGCTCGGTTTGCGGGGGCGCTTCAATCCCATTGCGGGCCATGAACTCGCCGGCCAATTCGAAATAGGCCTCGGTGCCGCGTGAACGGCCGTCGTAGAGAGCCACAGGCTTGCCGTGGCTGGGCGCTTCGGCCAGCCGTATGTTACGTGGAATGACGGTACGATAAAGCCGGTCGCGAAAATACTCGCGAAGAGTCTCGGTAACCTGCTGTGCCAGATTGGTTCGTTCGTCATACATGGTGAGCAGTACACCCTCGAT
>JASHRF010000094.1 GCA_030037545.1 Acidobacteriaceae bacterium
GCCGATCAGGTGCAGATCCGCCGGCCAGAATTTCCTGAATTTTTCTTCGTCGTTGGAGCCGTAGCCGAGCGCGGTGATGTAGTTCGACAGCGCATCGAGCCACACGTAGATCACGTGCTTCTCGTCGCCGGGAACCGGTATGCCCCAGGTGATGTTGGTGCGGCTCACGGAAAGGTCCTTGAGCCCGCTGCGCACAAACGAAATCACCTCGCGCCGCGTCGACTCCGGCCCCATGAATCCCGGATTCGCTTCGTAAAACTCGAGCAGCCGGCGCTCGAAGGCCGAAAGCTTGAAGAAATAATTCTCCTCGCTCACCGTCTCCGTCGGCCGTCCGCAATCGGGGCAAAGCGTGCCCGGCGGGCCCTCCACGTACGCCTCGTCCGAGACACAGTACTGCCCGGTATAGGAACCCTTGTAGATGAATCCGCGCTCCTCGAGCGTGGCGAACAGCTTCTGCACGCCGCGCTTGTGCCGCTCTTCCGTGGTGCGGATGAAATCGTCGTAGGTAAGCCCCAGCCGGTCCCAAAGCCCGCGAAACTCACCCGCGATCCGCGTAGTAAACTCCTGCGGCGAGCAGCCCGCCTGCTCCGCGCTGCGCTCGATCTTCTGCCCGTGCTCGTCGGTGCCGGTCAAGAACCACGTCTCGATGCCCAGCGCCCGCTTGCGCCGCGCAATGGCATCGCACACGATGGTCGAGTAGGCGTGGCCCAGGTGCGGGCGCGCGTTCACGTAGTAGATGGGCGTGGTGAGGTAAAAACGTTCTGGAACAGATTTGTTCATGAAGGCAAGAAGGCTGGAGAACCGCAGAATTCCGGAACTCGCCGCCATCTCCTATCGTAAGGTATCTGAGAGCTTTGGTGTCTCAGTGTCTGCTGTTGGAGGCAATGCAAGTGAATACCTTGCCGGCTGTTCTTCAACTGGATCTTTCCATACTCTTTACTGCGCTGGCCTGGGGATTGGGCTTTTTTCTTGCCGTGCGGCGCGTGTATCTGTTTCAAACCATCGCTATCGGATGCATTGTTTGCCTGTCCGGCTACACGCTGGCCTGCCTGAATGCGCCGCTGTGGCTGGTTGTACCGGCGCTGATTCCGCTCGACATTCTGCTGGCGTGGTACGTGCTGCGCAAGCCGGCGAAGATCGCGATGGCGTACGCGTCGAGCTGGATGTTCTACGCCGCATTTCATGTCGTGCTCAGCTTCTGGTTCCGGTGCGACTGGCTGATTCCTGCCTGGAAGCTCCACGCCTGAGCGCAGAAACGCGCCTGCTAAAATAATCCTTGAAAATCAAGGATTTTAGAGGCGTTCGACGTGGTTCTGGAACTTGAAACGAAGCTCGGCGAGGCGATTCGCGCCACCCTTAAGGAAAATTACGATCTGGCCGTGGAGAACGTGCCGCTGGAGACGCCGCCCGACCTGCGCTTCGGCGAATTGGCGACGCCGGTGGCCTTTGAGCTGGCGCGCAAGCTGCGCAAAGCGCCTCGCGTAATCGCGCAAGAGATCGTCGCGGCGCTGGGGGCGGTCGAGGGCTTCGCAGGATTCGAGGTTGCCGGCGCCGGCTACATCAACGCGCGGCTGGACCGCGGATTTGCGGCGCGGCTGGTGGTGGAATCCGAATCTCACCCTAGCCACAAAAACAAAGACGTGGCGAGGGTGGGGCACCCGGATTCCGGCCCAATGGGGCACCCGGTTCACTCATTGGTTGAGCACACCTCCATCAATCCTAATAAGGCTGCGCATATCGGGCATCTGCGAAATGCCATCCTGGGCGATACGTTTGTGCGTCTGCTGCGCGCCGCCGGGCAGAAAGTCGATGTGCAGAACTACATCGATAACACCGGCGTGCAGGTAGCGGACGTGGTCGTTGGCTTTCTGCATGTCGAACGCAAATCGGCCGCGCAGGTGCGCGCCCTAGTGGCCGAATGCGAAATGCGTGCGGCGAGCGAAGGGCACGCGGCGGCCATCGATTACTACTGCTGGGACCTCTACGCGCGCACCTCGCAATGGTACGGCGAAGGCAGCGAGGACAAGCAGGCGGCCAAGAAAAAGCTGCGCTACGACACGCTGCACCTGATCGAGCACGGCGGCAACGAGACGGCCGAGATCGCCGAGCTGATTTCGACGGCGGTGCTGCGGCGGCATCTTGAAACCATGCTGCGCCTGGGCATCGAGTACGACTTCCTGCCCCGCGAGAGTGAGGTGCTGCACCTGAAGTTCTGGGAGTCGGCTTTCGAGCAGTTGAAGAAAACCGGCGTGCTGTATTTCGAGACTGAGGGCAAGAACAAGGGCTGCTGGGTGATGACGCGGCCGGGCGCGGAAACCAGGGACGGCGAAACGGACGAGGACGCCAAGGTGATCGTGCGCTCCAACGGAACGGTGACTTACGTCGGCAAAGACATCGCCTATCACCTGTGGAAGTTCGGCCTGCTGGACCGCGACTTCGGCTACCAGCCTTTTTTTCGCTATCCCGATCGTGAGTGCTGGATCTCGGCTGTCGAGAGCCGGAAAGACCATCCGCACTTTGGCGGCGCGACGGCGATTTACAACGTGATCGACTCGCGCCAGTCCGATCCACAGGCCAACGTGATTCAGGCGCTGCGCGGCATGGGCCACACCGCGGAGGCCGACCACTACACGCATTTCAGCTACGAGATGGTCGCGCTCACGCCGCGCTGCGCCGTCGAATTGGGCTACACGGTCGCCGAAGAAGACCTGGGCCGGCCCTATATCGAAGTGAGCGGGCGCAAGGGCTTCGGCGTCAAGGCCGACGATCTGATCGACAAGCTCATCGCCGCTACCCGCGCCGAAGTGGACGCGCGCCAGACCGGCCGCGACGGCGCTGAGCGCCGGAAGATCGCGGAACAGATCGCCATCGGCGCGCTGCGCTACTTCATGCTCAAGTACACGCGCAATTCCGTCATCGCGTTTGACTTCAAAGACGCACTCGGCTTCGAGGGCGAGACCGGCCCGTACATCCAGTACGCGGTGGTGCGGATACGGAACATCTTTCGCAAGGGGGAGACGACGGCGGAAGCAGTGCTGGAGCAGCAAGTCAGCGAGTCCGCAAGCCAGCGGTTTAGCGAGCCGGAGAGCCAGCATGACGCTGCGAGCGGCGCGGTCGCGGCATTCCTGAGCGGCCAGGCCAACGAAGACATCTGGGCGCTGTGGCTGCGGGCCGGGCGTTTCTCGCTCGTGTTGGAGCAGTGTATCGCCGCATCGGAGCCCGCGTACCTGGCCAAGCACGCCTTTCAACTGGCGCAGGAGTTCAACAACTTCTACCACAAGCACCACATCCTCACTGAAGAAGATCCGCGGCGCAAAACGTTTCTGCTCGCAACGGCGGCGGTGGTGCTGCGCGAGCTGGTGAAGGCGCTGGCGCTGCTGGGCATCGAGAGCCCGGAAGCGATGTAAAGGCAGCGACCGAGCGAACAAGGGACCGAGGGAGCAGAGAACCACGACCAGCTCCTGCTTTCTCTTCCTGCCTTGAACCTTCCCTCGAATGAGGCGGCTACGGCGTGACGATTTCGCTGAAATCGGCGATACCGGAAAAATTGCGGAAGACCTCGTCGATAAGGCCGAGGTGCGCGCCGCGAATCTTCTCGTCGGGGTCGAGCACCAGCACCTTGTCGAAAAATGTATCCACAACTGGACGCAACGTGGCGATCAGGGCCAACGCATCGGCGTAGGCGCGCTGCTCGCGGAGTCTGGCCACCTGTGGCGCGAGCGATGCGGAAGCTTCTGCGAGCCGCTGCGCTTCCGGCGCGAGTTGAATTCTGGTTGCTGATCCGATCACGAAACCTTTTTCCGCCGCCTGGCGCACGATGTTCTTGATGCGTTTGAAGGCCACGGAGATGGCGGCGAAATCCTCTGACCCACGCACGGCCCTGAGGGCTTCGGCGCGGGCGATTGCGCCGCGTACGTCGTCCGAGTCCGCGGCCAGGACCGCGTTCACTACATCGTAGGCGAAGTTGTATATATCCTTCAGATAGAAGTGCAGGCGTTCGCGGAGAAATGTCACCACTTGGTCGCGGTTCGCGCCGTCGGCTCCGGATGCAGCCAGAACATCGCTGAGCGTGAGCGGCAAATCCGACTCGGCAAGAATTTTCACGATAGCGTTGGCGGCGCGACGCAGCGCGAAAGGATCCTTCGAGCCTGTAGGCGCGTTGCCAATTCCGAACATGGCTACGATGGTTTGAATGCGGTCCGCGATCCCAAGAAGCTGGCCTTCAATCGACGGCGGAATCTCTTCTTCCATCGAGGCTGGCGTGTACTGCTCGTAAATCGCCAGCGCCACCCGTTCGCCCAAACCCTGCGCCCGCGCGTAAAGGCCGCCGATAATTCCCTGCAGCTCAGTGAATTCCTTCACTAGCCCGGTCGTCAGATCGGTTTTGGCGAGCTCGACAGCCTTGAGCAGCGCGGCTTCATCAAAGGCAACACTGCCGGCCTTGACGGTTGCGGCCAGTACTCGCGCAACGGCGAGATTCTGCTCCGTCTTCCACGCGTAGCTGCCCAGCTCCTTCTGGAAAGTAACGCTTTTCAGGCTCTCCACGCGTGCGGTGAGCGGCGTTTTCTGATCGAAGTCCCAGAAGAAACGCGCGTCTTTGAAGCGCGCGCGCAGCACGCGAGCGTTGCCGTGGCGGATGATCGCCGCGCCTTCTCCATCAACTTTCGTGTTGAGCACGGCCAGAAAGCACGCGGCCAGCTTCCCGTTCGCGCCTTCCACGGCGAAATATTTTTGGTGGTCGCGCATCACCGTAACCAGCACTTCTTCGGGGAGCTCCAGATATTTGGCCTCGAAGTTGCCGAGGATCACGCTGGGCCACTCGGTCAGGTGGACTACGGTTTCAACGAGCGGTTCATCCTCGCGCCAGCGCGCGCCAGCAACGGCGCGGGTGGCGGCGTCGAGGGCTTTGCGGATGATATGCCGGCGCTCGGCCACACTCACCACTACGCTTGCGGCGCGCAGCGTATCGACGTACGCGCTGGCCGCTTCGACCGCAACCGGGGCCTCACCATGCAGCACGCGATGGCCGCGGCTGGCGCGTCCAGCGGCGATGCCGGCGATTTCGAGCGGAACGATTTCGGAATCGAGCAGTGCGACCACCCAGCGCACGGGGCGAACCATGCGCTCCGGTTTGCCGGCCCTCCAGTACATGTTCTTTGCCCAGTAGATGGCGAAAACTTCCTTGGGCAGATCCGAAGCCAGGATTTCAGCAGCGCTCCGCCCCAAACGCTTCACATTCGCGCCCACGTACTCGCCCTTGGGCGTGGCGATTTTCTCGAGATCGGCGACGGCCACGCCGGCTTTTTTCGCGAAAGCTTCAGCAGCGGATGTGGGCGCGCCGTCTTTGAATGCCACTTTCCACGACGGGCCGGTCAGCTGCTCCTCGGAATCTTCCTGTCGGGAGCGCACGCCTTCGGCCAGCACAGCCAGGCGCCGCGGCGTGGAGTACGTGGAAAGCGCGGCGTCCTCGGTGAGCAGGCGCTCGCGCGTAAGCAGATCGTTGACGCGGCGGCCCAGCTCGGCCTCTGCGCCGGCAATCATCCGCGCCGGAATTTCTTCAAGACCGAGTTCAAACAAGAAATCTGACATGGCGTTGCTTTCGTGGTCGAGCTAAATGGCATGAACCGCAGATCCTTCGACTTCGCTGCGCTCCGCTCAGGGTGACAGTCCGATTTCGCTGACTCGTTGACTTGCTAACTCGCTAACCGGCCTCTTGCTGCACCGCATACGCCTTGGCAACGCCCACCGCCAGGTTGCGAATGCGCCCGATTACTCCCACGCGCTCCGTAACACTGATGGCGCCACGCGCATCGAGCAGGTTGAACAGATTCGAGCACTTCAGCGCCAGCTCGTAGGTGGCCAACAGCGGAAATCGTTTCTTGTCGGCCGCGCTGGCCTTCTCGTCCGCCATCAGCGCGCCGGCCTGATGCAGCAAAGCCTGCGCTTCGGCTTCGTAGGAATTGAAATGCTCCCAGAGCCGCGGCACATCGGCGTACTCGAAGTTATAGACCGAAAACTGCAGCTCTTCTTCGAGACGCACGTCGCCATAGGTCGCCGCTGCGCCGGTTTCCGGATCGCGCGCCCAGACGATGTCGTAGATCGAGTCCACATCCTGCAAAAACTGCGCAATGCGTTCCATACCGTAGGTAAGCTCGGCGCAGATGGGGTCCAGATCCATTCCGCCGCACTGCTGGAAATAGGTGAACTGCGTAATCTCCAGGCCGTCGAGCATCACCTGCCAGCCCACGCCCCACGCGCCGCCCGCTGGCCACTCCCAGTTGTCTTCCTCGAATTTCAAGTCGTGCTGGCGCAGGTCGATGCCCATGGCCTCGAGCGATTCCAGGTACAGCTCCTGCACGTTCTTGGGCGGCGGCTTAAGGATGAGCTGAAACTGCGTGTGCTTGAAGAGCCGGTTGGGATTCTCGCCGTAGCGGCCGTCGGCGGGCCGGCGCGAAGGCTGCGCGTAGCCCACCTTGTACGGCTTGGGCCCCAGCACGCGCAGAAAGGTCTCCGGCGCCATGGTGCCCGCTCCCACTTCCACGTCGTAGGGCTGCTGTAGCACGCATCCGCGCTCCGCCCAAAAGGACTGCAGGCGAAAGAGCAGGTCCTGAAAGGTGAGCGGGGATTTCGTAGAGGCTGTTTGGATTACCGGCACGCAGTTCTCTCTCGATCGGGACTCAAAGAGATTCTATCAGCCGGTGAGCAGCGGACACGGCTTCAAACCAAGCCGAATCCCGATTGGTGAAGGCTTGCAATCGCCGCGCGTCGGCATAGAATAGGTGGCAACAAAATCTTTCGGAATTTCAGGAGCGATGCGCTCGGGGCCCGTCTGCCGGCGTTGACTGCGCGGGCGGCACCAGACTGTCCCGCGCGGCATCGCGCGCCGCAAGAGGAGATGCCGCATGAACTATCCGGTTTGGGACGTCAGCTTTGGGGCCGGCCTGCTGATTGCCCTGGTTGCCATCCTGCACGTGTTTGTCTCCCACTTTGCCGTGGGCGGCGGACTCTTTCTGGTGGTCACGGAACGCAGGGCCCGGCGCAGGAACGATGCCGCGCTGCTCGCCTGGCTCAAAAAGCACACCAAATTCTTCGTCCTGGTGACGGTGGTCTTCGGGGCCATCAGCGGAGTCGGCATCTGGTTCACCATCGGGTTGATCAGCCCCACCGCCACCAGCGACCTGATCCACATCTTCGTCTGGGGATGGGCCATCGAGTGGGTGTTTTTCTTTATCGAGATCACCGCCGCGCTGCTCTACCTTTACGGATGGGACAAGCTGGATGCGAAAACTCATGAGTGGTACGGATGGATTTATTTCATCAACGCCTACCTGAGCCTGGTGGTAATCAACGGGATCGTAGCTTTCATGCTTACTTCGGGGAGCTGGGTGCGGAATCACGAGTTCTGGAGAGGCTTTTTCAATCCCACCTATTTCCCGTCGCTGGCCTTTCGCACCGCTATCGCGCTGGCGCTGGCCGGCATCTACGCGCTGGTCACGGCCAGCGTGGAAAAGGACGCGGCTCTCAAAGCGCGGCTGGTGCGCTGGAGCGCGTGGTGGACCATCCCTTCGCTGGCCGTGCTGCCAGCGCTGGGCTGGTGGTACATTCGCCGCATTCCCCACGACTTGTGGGCCAGCGCCCGCGGGCCAATGCCCACGGCGACAGCTTATGCCGGGCACGCCGTGATTCTGCTGGCGGTGGTCTTTGTGCTGGCGCTGCTCACGCTGGTCAGGCCCGGGCGCATGCACGTTTCCTTCAGCCTTCTGGTGCTGCTGGCGGCCCTCGGGGCCATGGGCTCGTTTGAGTTCGTGCGCGAATCCGTTCGCAAGCCCTTCGTCATCTCCAACTACCTGTACGCGAATTCCCTCTACTCTGCCGCGATTCCGGGGGACGGAGGCTTCAGCGTGGACGAAGTCAGCTCTGCCGGCGTTCTCAAATCGGCCAAGTGGATCCGCGTGCGCACCCTGACCGCAACCAACCAGGCCGATGTCGGGCGCGAAATCTTCCGGGTGGAGTGCGCGAGCTGCCATACTGCCGACGCCTACCGCGGGCTCAATCGCTATATCGCGCTCCGTCAATGGGACCAGAACAAGATTCAGGCCATGTTGGGCGGTCTTGAATTCATGCACAACGGCGTGATGCCGGCCTTTGCCGGCACCGATGCGGAGCGTGGCGCGCTGGCGGCGTACCTGACCTCGATTCAGCCCATCTCCGCTCAGGCCGCGGCTGCCGCGACCGACGGCGCAACAGTATTTGCGCAAAACTGCTCCATGTGCCACCAGGTAAAGGCCAGCGATTCGCTGTTCCAGAATCTGCCCGTCGATCCGGCTGCCGCCGGCGACGCGCTGAAGGATTTAACCAGCCTGTTTCCGCTCATGCCGGACCTGAAACTGACCGACCAGCAGCGCCCGGCGCTGGTGGCGTGGCTCAACACGCAGCGCAGCGCCAAGGGCTTCGGCCAGGCTGCACAAGGAGGAAAGTGATGCAGGCATCCAATCTGATTCCGGTTCTGGACCCCAACCCGCTGCCCGCGCCCTACTGGCTCCTGAAGCTGCTCCTGCTGGTCACCTTCATGCTGCACATTGTAGCCATGAACTTCATGCTCGGCGGAGCGGTGCTGGCGCTCACGGCCAAATGGAGCGCCCAAAGCAAGGAGCACGGCAAGCGCGTGTTCTTCGACGTGGCCAAAAAGCTGCCCGTGCTCTTGCCCGCCACCATCACTCTGGGCATTGCGCCGCTCCTGTTCCTCCAGGTTCTCTACGGGCAGTTTTTCTACACCTCGTCCATCGTCATGGCGTGGCCGTGGTTCCTGGTGCTGGTGCTTCTTACCGTCGCCTACTACGGCTTTTATTACGTCTCGTTCCGCAGCGGACACGATTCGCACCGCGTAGGCGGCGTAATGCTGGTGAGCACGCTGCTGGTGGTGCTGGTGGGTTTCGCGTTCAGCAACAACATCACGCTCAGCCAGACTCCGGTGCGCTGGGCGGCGAAGTATTTTGCCCGTCCTTCCGGCTGGAACCTCAACCTCACCGAGCCCACGCTCATCCCGCGCTTTCTGCACTTCATGGTGGCCGCAATAGCCGTCGGCGGGCTGATGCTGGTGTTCATGGCCCTGGCCAACTGGAAGCGGGACAACGAATACGCGCGCCAGTTGCTCCAGTTCGGCGGCAAGGCGTTTATGTACGCCACCATGGCGCAGTTCGTGGTGGGCCCGGTATTTCTCTTCACCTTGCCGCGCGATCTGCGCATGATGTACATGGGCGACAACCCGCTGGCGACGGCGCTGCTGCTGGTGGGCATCGCGGGCGGGATCGCGGCTCTGGTGGTGATGTCGGGGGCGCTGCGCAGCGGCAACATCCGCGCCGCCGCGTTTACGGTGCCGGCCATTATCGCCGTGGTCATCGCCTCCATGACGGTAATGCGCGACCTGCTGCGCGACGCCTATCTCCAGCCCTACTTCCATCCCGGCCAGTTCACCGTGAAGACGCAGTGGGCCGTGCTGCCGCTGTTTCTGGCGCTGTTTGTGGCCGGAGTAGTGCTGTGGCTGGTGATGATGCGGCGCTATGGGCTGCTCGGTGGCAGGGAAAAGGTAAGCGAGCCGGCGGCTAAAGCCGTGGTGAGCGATTAGCGATCAATGATCGCCCTTTGTGGCGAACTGAGTGCGGCCTCCCATCCTTTCCGGGATACAAATGCGGAAAGGATGGACACCAGGCCGCTGGCGGCTAGCGGGAAACCGAAGCGCATTGATGATCGGAGCGTTGTTCCCTAAGCCGGTTGTGACTGGCGGAGTGACGGCCCCGCGCGCGAGACTGAGTGGGGTCGCCTTTTTGCGGGTAATTCTCCGCGAGTTACGTCGGTCCAATGGACTTTTGTAACGCGCCAACTCGGCGCTCCGCCGTTGACAACCGAACCCTTTCATGCGTAATACATTTGACTATCGAGGTCGCGGTCAGAGTTTGGTTTTATCAGCGGAGGCTTGATAGGCTGCGCCCCAACGGCGCGAATTTGCCTACGTGTGGTCCGCCTGAGAATCCAGCACGGAGCGCGAATGAGAATCAAAATTTTTCGGATAATTCTGGCCGGGTCGGCGCTGATCCTCACCGGATCGGCGCCGATTTTCACCGGGGTTTCATTGGTTCTCGCCGGTCAGGATGCGGTCTTCCTTCAGACCGTTATGACGCTGAGCAACTTCAACAAGAATATCTTTCCCATTTACAAGCGGAAGCAGGGGCCAGGGGGCGGAATGTACGGCAGCTACACAATGATTCCGAGCATCCAGGTCTACGACCCCTCCGGGAATTTGATTTACTACGGTAAGGAGGGGTTCGAAAATGCTTCGTTTCTGAGGCGTTTTCCCGTCTCGGCGCAGGGGCTGGGAACCACCACCGGCCTATTCCAGCGGGACGAACTGTTCGAAGAGGTTCCCGAGTTTGCCAACGCCAAGAGTCAGATTGAATCCGACCATCACTATCTGATTTTCGCGCTGACACTCTCTGGCTCCAATCGCTTCTGCGTTCCCCAAGACAACGCGATCAAGGATCTTGTCCAGAAGAGGACCGCAATCGGGGTGGACGTGCTGCAAGTGGCTCTGGACATGAAGAAATAGGATAGGGACTGCAGCTTGATTCTTCGCGAGATTCGACGTTCCTTTCGGCGCGTTCCGGCCTTGACGCTGTTGGCCGGAGTAATCCTGGCGCTCGGCTTCGCCGGTTCCACGGCGTCTTTCGTGGTTATGGAGGCCATATCGAGAGCCGGGTCGAACGGCTTGCGGCCCTTGAGCTTCGGCACCCTCTCCGAAGTTACGGCGGGCGGCGCTTCGCGCGCGCTGCCTTGGCCGGCCTACGAGTATCTCTCCAGCCACTTTTCCCTTCCCGGAGTTGCCATGGCAGCTTATGGCGGGCCGGTGCGGGCCAGAGCGGCGGCGGACGGCCAGAGCCGGGAAATTTCAGTAGCCGGCGTCTCGGCTAGCTTTTTCCCACAATTCACGCGCGGCGGGTGTGGTGTGGGAAACTTCTCCTCTGGCTGGGATAGCGGCGCGGGAGAGGCGGAAGTAGTCTTGTCCGAGCGCCTCGCAGCTAAGCTTTTTGGCGGCGCGAGCCGGGCGCTGGGCCGGACCATCGCGCTCAATAACGTCCAATATCGGGTGGTGGGGGTCGCCCCAAGCGAATTCCTCGGGCTTTGGGAAGAGGCCGACGCCTGGGTATCGCCGCAGAAGATGATCGCGCTCGGCGATGGCCTACGGTTTGCCGATTCTCACGCGGAAAGCGGAGTACCCGTCGAGGTCATTTCGTGGAAACGCGAGCCGATTTTCTTTGCCCTGACCGCGTCGCCCCGGTTACTGGCGAAGGCGAATAGCGCGGCCTTGGAGCGCATAGTTCAGGCGCCGGAGAATCGCCGCTTTCATCTGCACTTCAACCGTGGACTGACGAAGGACCCGGTTCGCGACGCGATGCTGCTCAACCTGGCGCGACTCACGTTCCTGGTGGCGGCGATGCTAATTATGGCGGCCGGCCTGAATTACGCCGGTTTGCTCCTGGCGCAGGCCCCGCAGCAGGCAGAAGAGGTCCGCCTCAAGCGCATCCTTGGGGCAAGCGCGGCGCGCCTAGCCATGGATGCCATGCTGGGGCCAGCGTTCACGGTGCTGGCCTCGTTCCTGATCGGAGCCGGAGGGACCGCGGTCTTCCTAGCCATTTTGGGGAGACAGGCGCTCCGCACCCTTCCGACTGGCTCCATCTCGCGGCTGGCCGTGTCGCGGGTGTCTGCGACCGAGCTTTGCTCGGTTTGCCTGTTTGCCTGCGCCATAGCGCTTGTTCCCGCGCTTCGCCTGCTGAGCGAGGGCGGAGCGCCCCGCCTGGGATACACGTCGACCGGCGGCAAATGGGCCGGCTTCGCCATACGAGCCATGGTTGCCGCGCAGATGGCCTGCTGCATCGTGGTGTGTTTGCTGGCCTGGACGATGGCGCAAGCGGTGCGCGGCCTGTCGGCCACCAAGCTCGGGTTCGACCCGAACCATTTGACTGCGATCGAAATCGGCACCGCGACCAAGGACGCCGTGGTCAGCTTCTCCGTGGGCGGCGGCAATGATTTTCCCTTTGCCGACTTTGCCCGGGGCGTGCTGGCGGGGGCCAAGCAGGCCGCGCCCGCGGTACATTCAATCGCGGCGTCGTCCTGCGCCCCATTTGGCCAGCCAATGCGGGCGCTCACCGTGCTGCGTCTAGACCGCGGCGCGCAGCAGGCGGCTTCGATTCACTATTGCGGCGTGACGCAGGGCTACTTCCAGACCATGGGGAACCCGATCTACCGCGGCCGCGCGTTCTCGGCGGACAAATTCGCCGACGCGGTCGCCGAAGCGATCGTCAACAGACAGGCCGCCCGGGAGATTTGGCCTGGTGAAGACCCTCTCCACAAGAGCGTTCGCATCGAGGACCCGAATTCTACTATCAGCTTTACGGCCGAGATCGTGGGAATCGCCGACGATATGCGCTTTGCCGGCCCGACGAGCTCGCCCGAGGCCACGATCTTTCTGCCGCTGCGGGAAAATGTCTTCGCGCTGTCCTTTCCGCTCTACTTTCTTGTTCAGGGCAGCCAATCGTCTGTCGCCTTGAGCGAGCTGATCCGGCAGCAGGCCGAAGCCAGTATCCCAAACATGGGAGTTACCGCCACCTATCGGATCGACGAGCGGCTGGAGGCCTCGTTCTTGGAGTGGAGAGCGCGGCTTTTTTTGCCTATCGCAGGAGCCGGAATGCTGGCTCTGATCGCCTATCTGGGCATGTACGCCGCTCTGATGCACACGGCCAACAGCCGTCGCCGGGAGATCGCCGTCCGCCTCTGTTTCGGCGCGTCGCGATGGGATATTCGAAGAGCGATGCTGGCCCAGGCGCTTCAGTGCGGAGTGCCGGCATTGGGCCTGTCTCTGATCTGCTGGCGCGTGCTCTTCCAGCTTGCTGCGCGGCAATGGATGGGAGGCGCGCTCTGGTCATGGACCGCCGCCGGGGCCGCTCCCCTGGCCGTATTGGCGATTGCGCTCGGAATCGCCCTCCTGCCGGCCAATGCAGCGGCCCAAACCTCGCCCGCGCACATGCTCAAAGAGCAATAAATCGAGCCGAAGCGGGCCAGAGCCGGATCGCCCCATCCTTCCGCGGCTTCATCGCGCAAGAGGAAGAGTCGAGAGCACGAACCTTTGCGTGACAAACCAACTGATGCGCCGTCCTCACCCGCCCAGCCGCGCGAGGGCTTCGCCGGACCGCAGTTTCCGCTCCAGATGCCGTTCCAGTGTTTGCAGCGTGAAGCGCCGCAATTCCTGCCCGCGCCGCCGCGGCCAGGGCTCTCCAGCGAAACTTGCCGCTGGCGCGCGCAACATGCGCTGCGCCAACTGCCAGGAGTCGGCGCTGAGCGTGGTGGCGTTGGTGGTGCGGTGCAGCTTGCAGAACAATCCATCGGCAAAGCTGTTGAATGAAACCTCTGCTGCCAGCAGCGCTTCACCGCACACAATGCAGCGGCCCAGGTCGGGAAGCAGCCCCATCAGCCGCGTCATCCACAGCGAAAAATAGGTGAGCGCCATCCATGGTCCGGAAGACAGGGGCCTGGAAGACTGGACTGCGGAGGATACCAGTCCGGAGGCTCGGAGCCCCGATTGGGAATTGCCGCGTTCCGGCTGCGCGGCCGCGGCTTGGGCATGAGTCTGTTCGAGCACTGAAACCAGCAGCCGAAAAACCGCATCCTGCGGGTCGTGCTCGGGGAGGATTTCGTCCAGCACCTCGGCAAAAAAGCTCAGCACCGCCATGCGCGCGTGGTCCACGGGCGCCGAAAGCGGCGAGCGCACGATTTCAAGCTGGTCCAGCCGTACCAGCTCCTGGTGCGGCCGCTCGGCGAACCAGGCGCGGGTCAGGGTCATGGGCTCCAGCGCGCCTCCAAAACGCTTGCGGCTCTTCAGAGCCGACTTGGCCACGCCCTTCATGCGGCCGTAGTCGCGGGTGAAGAAGCTCACGATCAGGTCCGCCTCCTGCACCGGCCAGGTACGCAGTACCACCGCTTCCGAGCAGAGGACGGGCATCGCGAGTATTATCTTCGCACGCGGTCCGGGGCGCGAGCGTTGCCTCTGAAGCTACCCCGGCGAACTTCAGGCTTGACAATTTGATTGCCAAGATAGCCGCCCTTCCAGCATCCTAAAGGGAACCGTTGCCGCGGACAGGGGAGTATTTTCGGCTTCTATGGCAGACCGCACAGAATCCGCGCGAGAGGCCTTCAGGATCTGGCGGCGCAAACAGGTCCAGACCGTTCAGGACTGGGAGGTGCTGCGCCAAAGGGAGGTCGAAGAAGGCCTGGCGATGCTCGAAGCGCGACGCGAAGCGGAGCGGCGCCAGCGCGCGCACGAGCGTATCACCAAGCTCTGGCCGCTGTGGCTGGGACTGCTGCTGGGCACGCTTGGCCCGGCCATCCGCCTGGGCCTCAAATCCTTTGGGGCTTGGTGCGTCGTCCTCGTTTACCCGTTTGTCGTGCTGGCCGGACGCCCCGAGCTCCAGGCCGGCCCCATCACGCACGCCCTTCCCACCGTGATGCTCTATGCCCAGTTCCCCATCGAGGGGCTCCTGGCGTGCATCATCCTCAAGCACCACGTCCGCCCCTGGGGCGTGGCCGGGCAGGTGTTTCTCTTCCATTTTCTCGGCCTGTTGGAGCTTGTGATGCTCAGCGGCGTAGCGCGCCTTATTTTCACCCGCTAGAGCAATTCCAGCCACGGTATGCCCCACGCGCCCGCCCTCCGCCTTGCCGTTGTCAAGCCCTTGCCAAGGCCGCATCGCCCGCATTACGCTCATTCGGCAGGAAATATATTTTCGCCGCTCGTTGCGGATTAATTTCGCCGTTCCACTATGCTGTGAAGCAACGTTCCCAAGGCACTCGGGGCCGCTCGAGAATCCGGGGCCGGCAGGCGGCAAAAAAAGCGCAGGAAAGTTAAGTTTTCTTGCATGAAACCGCATGTTAATCGCACCCGAAAACGCATCCATCCATCAGAAAACAAGGAGCTTCATGGCAGAATCCCACGCACCCCCCCCCGGGGGGTACATACGAACCTGAAATCAACGCTACCGGCGCACTTTCCAAGTGCGATCGTCCTGCGGGCTCAGCATCCGCCGGAGCCGTGGGCCCGCAGCTCGGCTACAATCTCCTGGGCCGCGGCGCGAGCCTCATCTTCCCGGTCGGGCGGAAAGCTGACCGCACCCACGCGCGCATGACCTCCGCCTCCGTAGCGCTCGCAAATCTGCGCCAGGTTCACCATCTCTGCGGGATCGGCTTTGGTCCACGGGTTCGATCCCACGGCCACCTTGGTGCGGAAACTCGACTTCGAAAGCCCGATCGAATAGGTGGCGTGGGGGTACAGGTAGTACGGGATGAACTTGTTGAAACCCTCCAGCGGATGATCGGTGATGTCGAAAAAGATGGTGCCTTCGCGCTCTTCGGCGCGGCTGCGGATGAGCTCGAGGGCATGGCGATGGCGTTCCAGCAGCGGCGGCAACAGACGGGCCACGAATGGCTGCTCCAGAACCTGGCCGAGCGGCATTTGCGTAAGCAGCGGAATCAGCCGCGGAATGAACTCCGGCTCCTGCGTGGACTCGATGATGAGCGTCAGTTTCATGGCCGGCGCAGCCATCTCCACGGCCGCTTCGGGGCTCTCGTATTTTGCGCCGTCCACGATGTCGGCCCAGCGCACCAGCTCCGCCACCGGCGCGGCGTCAAATCCAAAGCGCGTGGATGCTATGTGGGCGATGAAGCTGGTGCAGGAAGTGTAATTGGGGTCGAAAAATTTGTGCGCGGCGCAAGCCGCGTCGCGTTGACAGGCCTCGAAGTGCGCGTGGTCGGCGGGCGTAAGAAAAGCAGACAGATGATGATCGAACCACCAGGTGATGCGTGGCGAAGCCGAGTACTTGAAATCGACGATGGCGTTTTCGTCGCCGCTAAACTGCGACTCGTCGAAGAGCGCGCCCGCCCGGTGCACCAGCCCGTGATATTCGTAGCCGGCGTGGGCGGCAATGCGCTCCCTGTGGAAGCGCGAAAACAGCGAGGCTGAGCAAGCTCCGTCGAAACATTTGTCGTGGTAAAAGACGCGAACCCGCAAAACCTGTGCTCCTGCCCGTCTGCAATTTGAAAACAGCCGGAACTGTTAAGAATCAAGGCAACGGCCAGTTGTGTCAAGGCGAGCGGGTGATATGTACGAACTTTGGCCCGTACATCACGCTCCCACTGAAATGACCGGGGCTTCCGCCCCCGAGCGACTGCATACCTAGCCTGTTACCCGCCTGTGGTCCCGCGCACACCCTTCCTGGGCTCCATCGTTTACCCTCAAAACGATCCCATTCTCAAGATGACGACCGACGCCCCCCACGCCCGCTACCCGCTTACCCAGGGCGTGAACCCGTGGTTGGTGACGGTCTCCGTCATGCTGCCCACGTTCATGGAGGTGCTGGACACGGCCATCGCCTCGGTCGCCCTGCCCTACATCGCCGGCTCGCTCTCCGCTTCCAACTCTGAAGCTACCTGGGTGCTCACCAGCTACCTGGTAGCCAACGCCGTCATCCTGCCCGCGTCCAACTGGTTTGCGCGCCGCTTCGGCCGCAAGCGCTTCCTGCTCACCTGCGTCATCATCTTCACCGTCGCCTCGTTTTTCTGCGGCGCTGCGCCTTCACTGGCCATCATCCTGCTGGCGCGCATCCTGCAAGGCGCGGGAGGCGGGGCGCTGCAGCCACTATCGCAATCCATCCTGCTGGAAAGCTTCCCGCCCGCCGAGCGCTCCAAATCCATGGCCGCCTACGGCCTGGGCATCGTGGTCGCGCCGGTGCTGGGTCCCACCCTGGGCGGCTGGCTTACCGATACCTTCAGTTGGCGCTACGCCTTCTACATCAATATCCCGGTCGGCATCCTGGCCGTCATCATGATCAGCCGCTTCGTGCACGACCCACCCTACATCAAGCACGCCAAGGTGGGCGCCTTCGACAACATCGGCTTCGGCCTGCTCATCGTGTGGACCGGCTGCCTGCAAGTGGTCCTAGACAAGGGCCAGGAGGACGACTGGTTCGGCGCGCTCTGGGTGCGCTGGGCCGTGGCCGCCCTCATCGTCGCCCTGGTGCTGTGGATCTGGCGCTCCTGGTCGAACCCCAGAGGCCTGGTCGACCTGCACATCCTCAAAGACCGCAACTTCCGCACCGGCTGCTTCATGATCGCGCTGCTGGGCATGTGCATTTACATCACCATCGCCATCCTGCCCCTTTACTACCAGGAAATTATGGGCTACACCGCCTTTGCTGCGGGCCTTATTGTTGGCCCGCGCGGCATCGGCTCGTTCGTCGGCTCGCCCATCATCGGCTTCCTGGGTTCGCGCGTGGACAACCGCAAGCTGCTTTCCCTCGGCTTTCTCGGTTTTGCCGTATGCTCGTATATCTTCGGCATGGTGAATCTCGACATCGGCCCCTTCACGCTGCTGCTGCCCATTACGCTCACCGGGTTCGCCCTGAGTTTTGTATTTGTCCCGCTCGCCACCATGACCACCTTGACCATTCCCAATCCGCAAATGGGCAACGCCACAGGGCTCTTCAATATGCTGCGCAACATCGGCGGCTCGGTGGGCATTGCTATGGCGACCACCGCGCTCATCCGCCGCGCCGATCTGCATCAGACCTACCTGGTCGAGCACCTGTCGCCAGCCAGCCCCGTGCTGCAGCAGAAATCCGCTGTGCTTGCCGTGTATCTCGGTCATCAGGTGGGCCCGGCCGCCGCGCGCCCCGGCTCCTTTGGCCTGATTTATGGCCAACTGGTGCAGCAGGCGTCACTGCTGGCCTATGTGGATGTGTTTCGCTGGACGGCGGTGCTGGCCCTCTTCTGCGCCGCCGCCACGTGGCTCTTCAAAAAACCGCCCAAGCACGTGCATGCTCCGCCGGGGGCGCACTGACGCACTGAAAGACTCCCAGAGGGAGCAAAGAGAGCAGCCGAAAGACCCATGCTATGATTCATGCCGCGCAGGACATAAACATGAAACGAGCAGCCTATTTCATCGCATGCATCACAGCCGTCGCGATCTGCAATTCCCAGACGAATAACGCTGCCTCCAGCTCGAATCTGAGCAGATTTTCCTCGGCTCAGCTCCAAGCCTGTTACGAGGACAAGAGCATCTGCGGCACTTCCGATTCCTACGCGATCTCCGATGAACTCACGAAGCGACTCCCCGCCTTCTCGACAGAGCAGCTCGTCGCCTGCTTTGGGGATTGGAAAATCTGCGGCGTGGAGAATGACGTTGAGACAGGTTGGGCGGTTTCAAGAGAGGTCGCTCGCCGCGGTCAACCAGACCGGCTGCTTGCGGCCTATTGGACCCAGAAGGACGAAGATGTTCGGGATGGGATTGTCCACGCCGCTTACTGGCTCAAGACACCCGAAGTGCAGACCTTCATGAAGAAAGTTCTCGCGACGGGTCAAGGCAATGAGGATGACCTTTATTGGCCGGCAGATTACCTGGCGAAAAGTTGCGACTCGGACGGTCTCAAGTGGCTCAGCGAACGCCAAGACCGTCCGGAAGGCTGTATACTCTGGGCGCCCACCGTCGCCCTATTCGGAAAATGCAAGTATCGCCCCGCTATCCCTTATCTCATCGAGAACTCGCTTCAGGATGCTTGTCTAAATATTGTGGACGCAGCGGCGGAAGACCTGCATAAGATGTACCCTGAAGGCCCCAGGGCGTTCCACACGCTCGAAGACGCGCAGAACTACTACTGCAGGCTGGCGAAGCAAGAGGGTATTCACGTAGCCTGCGAGGCGAAATAGCTTCCCGGGCAACCCTGATTCTCGTCCCCGCCTCTATCCATCGTTGAAGCCGCGGTCCCGTCGCGCGCTTCATCTTCACGGGCAGGGGCGGGAGGTTTTCGCGATTTCCCTCCCTTGCCGGCGGCGAAGGAGAATCGCAATGGCAGCCGCCGAGACCCTGCCCGTTATTCCACCAGCGGCACAAACCGCCGCTTCTTTTCGTCGTAACACTCGATGCGCCCGCTGCGGATGTCGTAGTACCAGCCGTGCACGGTGAGCTGACCCTGCTGCACGGCCCAGCGTACGGACGGCTGCGCTTTCAGGTTTTGAAGCTGTGCCACCACGTTGCCGCGGATCAGCGACGCCAGCTCGGCGGCTTCGCCGTCCGCCGGGTTCAGAGGCTGGCGGTGGCTGAATGCCGCTTCCAGGTGGAGCAACCAGCGGCGCACCTTGGGCAATCCGTCCAGCTCTTTACGGTCCACGGCGGCTTTCAGCGCTCCGCAGTCGGAGTGCCCGCATACGATTGCGTGCTTCACCTTGAGCACCTCGACCGCATACTCGATGGCCGCCGTTATACCGTCCACATCCGCTCCAGTCACCGGCACCACGTTGCCGGCGTTGCGGGCGATGAACAGATCGCCGGGGCCGGTGCCCAGAATCAGGTCGGGCAGTACCCGCGAATCGGAGCAGGTAATAAACAGCCACTCCGGCGCCTGCCACTCGGCCAGCGCAAGAAAATTCCGTTCCCGCTCCGGAAATACCTCGGCCAGGAATCGCTTGTACCCCTCAATCAGCCGTTCCATCTTACCCTCCTGGCCGACGCATTCGCCACATCCGCGCTAACTTGCTAATCGGCGAAGCCGAGCTAACTCGCTGTCTTTATCAAATATGTTCCTTCTCTGCTTGGAACTCGGGCTCACGCACGACCGCGATCGCGAATCCGTCATAGCCCTTGGCGCCCACATTCTGCAGAGCCGTAGCGCTCAGGCGCGAATCGGCCCCCATCCGCTCGAACATCCGCCGCGTGCCTTGTACATCGGCATCGGCGCTCGCGGCATCAATCACCTTCCCCTCGCGCACCACGTTGTCCACAACAATAACTGTCCCGGGCCGCGAAAGCTTGATCGCCCATTCAAGATACCCGGGATTATTAGGCTTGTCTGCGTCGATAAAGATGAAATCGAATGGCGCGGAGGGTGCGAGCGTGGGCAGCGTGTCGAGCGCGGCGCCCAGGCGAATCTCGACCCGGTCGCACACGCCCGCATTTTCGAAGTTCTTGCGCGCGACCTCCGCGTGCCGCGGCTCGTACTCGAGTGACCAAATGCGCCCGCCATCGGGCAGCGCGCGTGCCATCCAGATGGTGCTGTAGCCCCCCAGCAGGCCGATCTCAAGCACCCGGCGCGGCTGCAGCATCTGCACCAGCACCTGCAGAAACTTGCCCTGGAGCGGAGTGACATCGATGGCCGGCAGATGGGCTTCGCGATTGGCGGTGAGCGCCGCATCGAGCTGCGCGTCGACAGGCACCAGCAGATCGCCAAAATAGTTATCAACGGCGACCCACACGTCAGGCGGTGGAGTTTTTTCGGCAGGCATGTTATTTATCCCGTGCGACCACAAACTCGGGCACCCAAAGCAGGGCGCGCTTGAACTCCGAATCGGGCAGTAGCGCCAGCGCTTGGCGCGATTGACCCGCATAGCGGTCGGCCGCGGCCATGGCATATTCCACGCTCCCGTTGCGGACCAGGATCTCCTGAATCTGCTGGCGGCTCACATTTTCAAAACTGCGATCGTCGAGAACGCGCTGAATGGTTTTGCGGTCCACCGCCGTGCCGTGGTCGAAGGCGTGAATCACGGCCAGCGTGGCCTTGCCCTCGCGCAGATCGCTGGCCACCGGCTTGCCCAGCACTTCCTCGGTGGCCGTCAGATCCAGCACGTCGTCTACAATCTGAAAAGCCAGCCCCACGGCGCGCCCGTATGCGGCCAAGCTCGTTTCTTCGCTCTCGCTCGCGCCGGCCAGCACCGAACCCATGCGCATCGAAACCGAAAACAGGCAGGCCGTCTTACGGAAAATCAGATCGTAATACTCAGCTTCCGACACCGGCCTGCCGAGCTTTTGAATTTGCAGCAGCTCACCCTCTACCATCTGCTGGGTAAGGCCGACGATCTGCTCCAGGATGCGCAGGCTCTTTTCTTCGAGGGCCACGCGGAAGGCCTGCATGTACAGCCAGTCGCCGGCCAGCACACATTTCTCGTTGCCCCAGGTAGTATTGGCGGAAGGACGGCCGCGCCGCGTGTTGGCGCCGTCGATAATATCGTCGTGCACCAGCGTGGCCGTGTGCACCATCTCCACCACTGCGCCCAGGCGGATTGCGCTGTAGCCGAAGTACCCGAGCTGGTGGGCCGACAGCAGCAGCAGCGATGGACGAAGCCGCTTGCCGCCGCCTTCGCGCAGGTATTCGGCAATCTCCGTGATGGTGCTGACGCTGGAGGCAGCGTCGCGCCCCAACTCCTGCTCAATGGCCACCAGGTCTTCGCGCAGCAGATCGAAAACCTCCCGCGCCGTCGCTATGGTGAGTGTGCTCAAAGCCCTCCAATTCCCAAAGCGTAGTTACGAAGACGAGTTCTATGTTAATCGCTGCTTAGTTGGTGCGGTAATTTGTGAATTGCAATTCCACGCCCATATCGCGACCGCGCAGCATAGCGATGATCGACTGCAGCTCGTCGCGGTCTTTGCTCGACACTCTCACAGTATCGCCCTGAATGCTGGCCTGCGCCTTCTTTTTCGCGTCCTTGATCAGGCGCACAATCTCCTTGGCCTTTTCCGCCGAGATGCCCTGCTGCAGACTGATCTTCTGGCGCACGCTCTGCCCCGCCGCCGGCTCGATTTTTCCGTAGGTCAAGTTCTTGAGCGAGACCCCGCGCTTCACCAGTTTCTGGCTGAGAATGTCTTTCACCGCCTCCAGCTTGTACTCATTCGCAGAAGCAAGCTGGATGGCGTCATGGCCCTCGAGTTTGACCTCCGAGTGCGAATCTTTCAGGTCAAAGCGCTGATGGATTTCCTTAAGCGCCTGGTCGATGGCGTTGCGAACTTCCTGAATGTCCACCTTGCTGACGATATCGAATGAGTTGTCCTGGGCCATACTTCCCGTACCTCAGACTTCACCAAATGGCTGCCGCATGCAATGCCAGTACCAGTTTCACACGGCGGGCGGGAGATGGAACAGCCGGATAAAGTTTTTCGTGGTAACGGTGGCAATCTCCGCAGCCTCCACACGAAGCAGCTCAGCCATCGTCCGGGCCGTCTCCGCTACCCACGCCGGCTCGTTGCGTTTGCCCCGATGGGGTGCTGGCGCCAGCCATGGCGCATCGGTTTCCACCAGCAGGCTTTCCAGTGGCACGCGTGCGGCTACTTCGCGCAGCGCCTGCGCCTTGGGATAGGTGATGTTACCGGCGAATGAAATCAGAAAGCCCAGCTCCAGCGATCGCCGTACCTGTTCCCATCCTGCGCCGAAGCAGTGCATGATGCCTCCCAGCCCGGTGCGCCGCCAATGCTCGTCCAAAACCGGAAAAAGATCGTCCCACGCATCGTCGCTACCTTCCTTGGCGCGGCAATGGATGGCGATGGGCCGCTTGCGTGCAGCCGCAACTTCAAGCTGGCAAATCAGCCCGGCGCGCTGCACGTCGTGCTGCGCGCCCTCGTGATAGTAATCCAGGCCAATCTCCCCGCAGGCAATCACCTCCGGCTCGGCCAGCAGCGCATCGAGCCCGGCCAGCACCTGTTGGTCAATCTCATGAGTGTTGTGCGGATAGACGCCGGCACTCGCATAGAGCTGCGGAAGTGCCGTGCCCGCTGACCGCCGCGCATTGAATTCGCGGCACAGATCTCGGGCCTGGTGCATCTCTGTCGGACCTTCGCCAATACCGATGGAAAGTACCGCGCCCACGCCGGCTTCCGCGGCACGAGTCAGCATGGCCGCGCGGTCTTCCTCATAGCGCAGGCTGTCAAGATGGGCATGGGAGTCAATCAGCAAAGCCTTCTCCGCGGGCCCAGTTTGCGGCCTACTCCAGTCTCTCAGCGAGGGCGCACCCACGTCACGCCGATTTCGGCTGCCCGCTGTGCCTTGTCTTCAAAACCCGTTTGCCACCAGCCAGCTCGCGGTCAGTTCGAACTCCGGCTTTTTCGCGGACTGCATCTGCATGGCGGCCAGTTTTACCAGCACATCGGCCTCGATGTTTACCAGAGCGCCGACGGAGAGCGTGTGCAAATTGGTTCGCCAATAGGTCAGCGGGAGAATCGCAATGGAGATTGCCTCGCCATCGAAATCCGCAATGGTCAGGCTGATGCCTTCCACGGCCACCGATCCCTTGGGTACCATCCACTGCCGCACGTTTTCGGGGACGCGCACCTTCAGCGTCCAGTCAGTGGTCTGGCGGTCGAAATCGGGACGGGTTTCGGGAATCACCGGATCGAGCGCGGTCATCACGCCGGTTCCGTCCACATGTCCCTGCACGATATGCCCGCCCAGTGGGCTGCCGGCTGCCGTTGGCAGCTCCAGATTCAGCCGTGCGCCGGGCTGGAGCGTGCCCAGCGAAGTGCGGTTTAGCGTCTCCTGCGCCAGGTCGGCGTGAAAGTAGATTGGATCGGGTTCGAGCGTGGTCAGGCACACGCCGCTCACTCCCAGCGAATCGCCCTCGCGCAGTCGCGCCGCAATCCCCGGCGCCTCAATGGTAACGCGCCGCACACCGCCGCGATCGACCAGTCCAATCAGCGTCCCGGTCTGCTCAATGATGCCTGTGAACATGGGTTCATTCTATGAGACAAGGGGCCAGGGATTAAGGGACCAAGGGGCTGAGAAGGATTTTGCAAACGAGGAAGCACTTCCGTCCCTCCCCGCCGGGTGCCCCAAGTCTCGATTTTGAGACCTGGGAAGGACAACCTCAAGCGCAAATTTCGCCGGATGCCAGGCCCTACACCTTCGCCGCAGCCACAGCCGCTGCTAGCGCTTCTTCCGGCTCCGGCCGCACGCGAAAATCCGCATGCGCCTGCGCAAACAGCACACGCCGGTCGCGGCCCAGCACGTATGTCGCCGGCAACGGCAGCCGCCACGATTCGTCGCCATTCACGAAAGAAATGTTGATCAGGATCGACCGGTAATACTCGCGCAGGTAATCGGGAATGGAATACGCCAGCCCGAACTGCGCGGCCACCGCGCACCCCGGATCGGCAAGCACGGGAAACGGAAGCCGGTGCTGGCCCGCCATGAAGTCGCTCTGCCGGCTGGTCTGCGGGCTGATGGCCACCAGCAGCGCGCCGCCCTCGCGCAGCTGCGCATGCAGATCGCGCCACGCTTCCAGTTCTGTGGTGCAATACGGACACCAGCGCCCACGAAAGAATTTCACCACCAGCGGTCCCAATGCCAGCAAATCAGCAGACCGCACCACCCGGCCTGAAGCATCCTCGAGTGCAAATTCCGGCGCCACGACGCCCACCGGCAGAATCCGCTCCTCGATCCCCGAAGCAAACAGCTCCTCGATGGCGCGCTCGCTCGGCGCCATGCGCTCCGGCTGCACCAGGTGCCGCGTGTTCTGCGTGATCTCGTCGAGTTGGTCCTGAAGAGCGGCCATCGAAGTCTCAGCTTACTTCACTGTTGAACGGAACAAGCGTGATCGACGGCACTCGACTGCTCACCGTCCAAATTTCTGTTTCACGCCCAAACTGCCCAAGCCGCCGCGCAGCATACTCTTCGCCAACCCGCCGCGCCCCATCTGCTTGAACACTTTGCTCATCTGCGCGTACTGGCGCAGCAATTGGTTCACGTCCTGCACCGTGGTCCCGCTGCCGGCCGCGATGCGCTTGCGCCGCGAACCGGAAATAATCTCGTGGTTGCGACGCTCCTTAGGCGTCATGGAGCTGATGATCGCCTCCAGGCGCACAAACTGCGTCTCGTCGATCTGCTGCCGCGCCTGCTGCAGCCCGGCAAACGGCCCCACCGAGGGCAGCATCTTCATGATCGACTCCATCGACCCCAGCTTCTTGATCTGCTTCAACTGGTCGCGGAAATCCTCGAGCGAGAATCCATCCCCGAGCAAAGCTTTCTTGGCAAACTCCTCGCTCTTTTTGCGGTCGAGCGTCGATTCGGCTTTTTCGATGAGCGAAAGCACGTCGCCCATGCCCAGAATGCGGCCCACGATGCGGTCGGGATGAAACGGCTCGAAGGCATCGGGCTTTTCGCCCGTGCCAATGAACTTGATGGGCTGCCCGGTCACATGCCGAATCGACAGCGCCGCCCCGCCCCTCGCATCGCCGTCCATCTTGGTCAGCACCACGCCCGTCAACGCCAGCCGTGCATGAAACTCCTGCGCCGAGTTCACTGCGTCCTGCCCCGTCATGGCGTCAGCCACAAACAGGATCTCCTGCGGGTTAAGCAGCTTTTTCAGTCTCTCCATCTCCGCCATCAGGTCCTGATCGATGTGCAACCGTCCGGCGGTGTCCACGATCAGCGTGTCGCACCCCATGATGACGGCCTCGCGCCGCGCTTCTTTTCCCAGCCGTTCGACGAGCGGCGTGCCCGCGCTCTCGCCCTTGGTGTCGCCTTCGTAGAGCCGCGCTTCTACCTGTTTTGCAACCACCTTGAGCTGCTCGCGCGCCGCCGGCCGATACACGTCCACTGAAACCAGCATGGGCCGGTGCCCACCCTTTTTGAGCCACGCAGCCAGTTTGCCGCTGGTAGTCGTCTTGCCCGAGCCCTGTAGTCCGGCCATCAAAATTACGGTCGGCGGTTGCGAGGCGAATTTGAATCGCGCCGTATCTTTGCCGAGCAGCGCGACCAGCTCATCGCGCACGATCTTGATGACCTGCTCGGAGGGCGAGAGCGCTGTCAGCACCTCAGTGCCGACGGCTTTCTCGCGGATGTGCTCCACCAGCTCGCGCACCACGTTCAGGTTGACGTCGGCCTCGAGCAGGGCCACGCGAATCTCGCGCAGGGCGTCGCCGATGTTCTCTTCGGTGAGCGTCCCCTCTCCGCGAAGATTCTTGAAGACGCGCTGCAATTTGTCGGTTAGGTTCTCAAACATAGGTCCATTCCCAGTGTAAGGGAAGGGTGACAAACGGGCTATGCGCGGATTCAGAGTATACTTCCCGGCGTGGAGGTGATTATGGCTCCTCAGGCACGTATTATGTTGCGCGCTGTATTGCTCGGACTCCTCAGCTGGTTCGCTGCCTTCGTCCTTTCCTTTGCCCTCTTTCCGGTGAAAAAATCGAATCCAGCTCTCTTCGCTACTTCGATGTATCTCGTCGTCCTCATCGTCGCGGGTGCGCTTTTGGCATGGTACTTCAAGAAACGCCCGATAGCGATGGGCGAAGCCGCGCTAGTGGGAGCGCTGTGGCTCATCATCAACCTGGTCCTCGACTACCCCATGTTTGCCTATGGCCCCATGAAAATGACAGCAGCCGGCTATTACTCGGAGATTGGGCTGGTCTACATCACATATCCGCTCTTCGCTCTGTTGGCGGCGCGAATGGCTGCACTGAACAGGATAGCACCTGCCCAGCGGCACAACGGGCAGCGGTGTAATTGAAATTTAAAACGCCGCCACCGTGGGCCTCATGCTGTAGGAGCTCAACGTCTTAATGTAGTTGCCGCGATCGTAGGGCGAGGTATCCGGGACCGAGCGGCGGCTGAGGCATCCGCGTGTCTCCATCAGCGACGTGTACTCGCGCTTCTCAAGCCAGTAGCGCAGGTCGGCCAGCACGCGCGCAATGTGGTCGATGCCGTGGATGTGCAGCGCCGAAACCATCATGGCCACGCTGCCGCCGGCCATGATGGCCTTGAGCACATCTTCAGCCGAGTGCACGCCGCCGGTGATACCGATGTCGCCCTTGAGATGCCCATAGAGAATCGCCGTCCAGTGCAGGCGCGGCAACAGCTCGGATGGCGTGGAAAAGTGCATGGTGGGCCGCACCTCGAGCGCTTCGATATCGAAATCGGGCTGGTAGAAACGGTTAAAGAGCACGACTCCGCGCGCACCCGCCGCCTCAAGTTGCCCTGCCAGATGCGGAATGCTAGTGTACGACTGCGAAAGCTTCACAGCCACCGGAACCTTGACCGCCCGGCAGACGCTGTCGACGAGCGTCAGCAACTGCTGTTCGATATCCGCCGAGCTCTGGCCGCGATCGGTGGCCAGCGCAAACGTGTTCAACTCGATGGCCTTCGCCCCGGCCTGCTCCACGTCCTTTGCGTAGCGCACCCACCCTCCGGTGCTGGCGCCGTTGAGGCTGGCCATGATGGGAACCTTCACAGCTTCGCAGGCACGGCGCAGATGCTCCAGATACACATCGTGCGACATGCGGTAGTCGTTCTGCTCGGGCAGGAAGTGCTGCACCTCAGGATAGGAATCCGCGCCGCGCTCCAGGTCCTCGTCGAGTGCGCGGGATTCGAGTGCCAACTGCTCCTCAAAGAGCGAGGTGAGCACGATGGCCGAAGCGCCTGCATCCTCCATGTGGCGAACATTGTCGATGGAATCGGACAGTGGCGTGGACGCGACCACGATGGGCCCGCTCAGGTTCATGCCCAGATACTGCATGGAAATGTCGATCATTCTTCACCTCCGGCCGCCACTGCCGCGGTCTTCTCCTCTGGCTCGGATTCAGTCTTTTCATGGGGCGCGATGTGGGGCGTCTCGCCACGTCCGGGCATGGCCGCGCGCGCTGAGTAGACGCGCCACTGCCGCTCCACGTCATCCTGCGCCTCGTTGAGCAGCTCCGCAGCCAGCTCCGGGTTGCCGCGCGCCAGCATGGTGTAGCGCGCTTCGCGATACGCGTAGTCCTTCAACCGGATTGCCGGCGCCTTCGAATCGAGCTGGAACGGATTTTTGCCTTCCTCGCGCAAGCCGGGGTTGTAGCGCATCAGCGGCCAGTAGCCTGATTGCACGGCCAGCTTCTGCTGCTCCAGCCCGTGAACCAAATCGTAGCCATGCGCAATGCAGCTTGCGTAAGCGATGATGAGCGACGGGCCTTCGTGCGCTTCGGCTTCCTGGAAGGCCTTGATCACATGCGTGTCGTTGCCGCCCAGCGCCACCTGCGCCACGTAGACCGAGCCGTAACTTACCGCTTCCATGGCCAGGTCCTTGCGGCTAGTGGGCTTGCCGCTGGCAGCAAATTTCGCCACAGCGCCGCGCGGCGTGGCCTTCGATGCCTGTCCGCCGGTATTGGAATATACCTCGGTATCGAGCACCAGCACGTTTACATTCTTACCGGAGCCTAGCACGTGATCCAGCCCGCCGAAGCCGATGTCAAAAGCCCATCCATCGCCGCCCAGAATCCACACGCTCTTGCGCACCAGTGTGTCAGCAATGGCCAGCAGATTCTTGGCATCAGAAATACTGTTTCCGGCCAAAACAGCACGAAGTGCCGCGACCCGCTGCCGCTGCGCATCGATTTCGGCTTCCGTCTTCTGCGACGCCCCGACCAAGCCTGCAGCCAGCTCCGCGCCAATCTCCGTGGCCAGACGCGTGACCAGCAACTCCGCAAATGCCCTTTGCTGATCGAGCGCGGTCCTCATGCCGAAACCGAACTCGGCATTATCCTCAAACAGCGAATTCGACCAAGTGGGCCCGCGTCCGGCCGCATTGTGCGTGTACGGTGTGGTGGGCAAATTCCCGCCATAAATTGACGAGCAGCCCGTCGCGTTAGCGATATACAGCCGGTCACCGAACAATTGCGTCAGCAGCTTGATATACGGCGTCTCGCCGCAACCCGCGCACGCGCCCGAAAACTCAAAAAGCGGCTGCAGCAGTTGAAGGTCCTTGACCTGCCCGTGTGAAAGCCTGGCGCGATCCACCTCCGGCAGGTTCACGAAGAAATCCCAATTGTCGCGCTCGGGCTCGCGCAGTGGCGCCTGCGGCGCCATGTTCAACGCCTTGTGGCTCGCGTCGCTCTTGCTCTTCACCGGACATACTTCCACGCACACCGCGCAGCCCGTGCAATCCTCCGGCGCAACTTGCAGCGTGTAGCGCTCCTGCTCCATGCCTTTCCATTTCGGCTTGGCCCATTTGAGCGTGCTCGGTGCCTTATCGGCGAGTTCCGTGCTGTAAACTTTCGACCGGATCACCGCGTGCGGGCATACCATCACGCACTTGCCGCACTGGATGCACAGGTCCCTGTCCCACACCGGAATGAACTGCGCAATGTTGCGCTTCTCCCATTGCGAGGTACCCGACGGAAGCGCGCCGCCCGCGGGGATCGCGCTCACCGGCAACTGATCGCCGCGCCCAGCCGCAATTTCGCCGAGCACGTTGCCCACGAACACCGGCGCCGCCGGCGAAATGGACGGAATCAGGTCGAAATTCGAAGAGGCAGCCGTGGGTAGTTCCACCTTTTCCAGATGCGCGAGGGCGTGATCGACGGCGGCGAAATTCTTCGCTACCACCGCTTCGCCACGCTTGCCATAGGTTTTCTGGATGGCCTTCTTGATCTGCGCAATCGCCTCCTCGCGCGGCAGCACGCCGCTGATGGCAAAGAAGCAGGTCTGCATAATGGTGTTAATGCGCGTGCCCATGCCCGCCTCGCGCGCCACCTTGTAACCGTCGATCACGTAAAACTCGATCTTCTTCTTGATCAGCTCCCGTTGCATGATCTTGGGCAGATGCGCCCACACTTCGCTCGCGCCGTACGGCGAGTTGAGCAGAAACACCGCGCCCGGCATGGCCGCTTCCACCACATTCATTTTTTCCAGGAAGCTGAAGTTGTGGCAGGCCACAAAGCTGGCCTGCGAAATCAGGTAGCTCGACCGGATCGGATGAGGCCCGAAGCGGAGATGCGAAGTGGTCATCGATCCCGACTTCTTGGAGTCGTAAACAAAATAGCCCTGCGCGTAATTGGGCGTGTTGCTGCCGATAATCTTGATGGAATTCTTGTTCGCGCCCACCGTCCCGTCGGAGCCCAGCCCGTAAAAGAGCGCCCGGACGGTCTGCGGATCCTCGGTCGAAAACGCCGGATCGCACTTCAGGCTCGAGTGGCTCACATCGTCGTCAATGCCGATTGTGAAATGATTCTTCGGCGCAGGCTTGTTCAGCTCGTCGAAGATCCCCTTCACCATGGCCGGCGTAAACTCCTTCGACGACAACCCGTAACGCCCACCCACGATCGTTGGCAGCGCGCCGCACGGCAAGTTCTCCTCGTTCTCCGCCACCACCGTTACGATGTCCTGGTAGAGCGGCTCGCCGCTGGAGCCCGGCTCCTTGCAGCGGTCCAGTGCGGCAATGGCCTTCACCGTGGCAGGCAGCGCCGCCAGAAACGCCTTGGCGTCGAACGGCCTGAACAGCCGCACCTTCACCAGGCCCACTTTTTCTCTCTGGCGCATCAGCGCATCTACCGTCTCCTCGGCAGCCTCTGCGCCCGAGCCCATGATGGCAATCACGCGCTCCGCATCCGGCGCGCCGTAGTAATCGAACAGCCGATACGCGCGGCCCGTCTGCGCCGCAAAACGATCCATCACTCGCTGCACGATTCCCGGAACTGCGGCATGGAATGGCGAGCAAGCCTCGCGCGCCTGGAAAAACACATCGGGATTCTGCGCGCTCCCGCGAATAAACGGCCGGTCCGGCGAGAGCGCGTTTTTGCGGAAAGCAATCAGGTGTTCGTCGTTTACCAGCGCGCGGATGGTCGCGTCGCTGATGGGCTCAATCTTGCCCACCTCGTGCGAGGTGCGGAAGCCGTCGAAGAAATGGATGAACGGAATGCGCGCCTCAAGCGTAGCAATCTGCGCCACCAAGGTCAGGTCGGCCACTTCCTGCACGGAATTCGAGGCCAGCATCGCCCAGCCCGTCCCGCGGCAGGCCATCACGTCGGAGTGGTCGCCGAAGATGGAGAGCGCATGCGTGGCCAGGGTCCGCGCCGTCACGTGCATGGTGGCCGGGGTCAGCTCGCCGGCAATCTTGAACATGTTGGGGATCATCAGCAGCAGTCCCTGCGAGGCCGTGAACGTGGTGCCGAAGCAGCCTGCCTGGAGCGCCCCGTGCAGCGCGCCAGCAGCTCCGCCCTCGCTCTGCAGCTCTTCCACAATGGGTGTCGCGCCCCAGATATTCTTCTTCCCTTCCGCGCGCCACTGGTCGGCCCACTCCGCCATCGGCGACGAGGGGGTGATGGGGTAGATAGCGATCACTTCAGAGAGCCGGTAAGCAACCGAGGCCGCAGCCTCGTTGCCATCGACAATCACGGTGGGATTCAGGGTTTTCTGCTTACTCATTCGCTTTGCCTCATAGCGCGTGATGGCGCTGACTCAAAAGATTTTTCGACCTAGGATGAGTCTCGGCTTCGGGGCGAAGAGGGGGCAGTGATGTGGGGCACACGCAGGGAGAGAAATCCCGTATTGCGGAAGGGGCATTGGATTCTAGGAATTCCAAGGCTTGGCTTACGAGCGCGAAGAGGCTTCCGAAATAACCACCTCAACGGTGGCTATTCTCTGTCATCCCTCCGGATTCTGCGTTGTCGCGCCGTCTGCTGTGGCGAGTTCATTTCCCACTCGCACCAGGAAGCTGGCCATCGACAAGTGCCTCCCACTCGGTTTCGAGGGTGGGGCGGTGGAATTGTCGGCCGGCGCGGCGGAACTGCAAGATGCACGGAATTTGGCCGGGGTCATGATTTCTTGTAACACGGAAGTGCGGTGAACGGTGGACGGTGAATGGTGGTCAGTGATCGGCCCGCGTTACCTGATCCTTGTTCCCTCGTTTCCTACGCGGCCTTTTGCTGGCGGAGGTGGTAGCCGTCGGGGTCTTTGCCGCGCACGCCGCGCCACCAGACCTGGAAGCTGGGCACGTTGACGGTGATCAGAAACAGCTTGCGCAGTTGGCCGGCCGGGCACTGCAAGGGGCGAACACCATGCCAGGAATGCGGCGTGCGCTGGAAGAACAGGCTCTCATTGCCCCATGGCTCCAGAGATGCAGCGACTTTGAGGTCGTCGAAGCTGGGAGCGGAGTGGGTGCGGAAGCGGCGCTCGCTATCCAGGATCAGAATCTCGCCACCCCACTTGGGATCCCAGTCCTGCTCGGTATTGAAATAGAAGATATGCGTGGCCAGCTTGCGGGCAGCGTCGCAGTGCGGAGAAACGGCGCATCCCTGCCACGCGTAGTACCACTCAAAGGTGAGGAGGAACTTGTGCGGGCCCAACATGCGGCGCAGAAATGACTGGTAGCCGTCGCCCTGGAGCTCGGCAAGAAATTCCTTCCACGGCGCGGCCACTTCAAGCCAGGGCTGGTAGTGCAACAGGAAGCGGTCGTGCGGGCCCTGGCCGTAGGCGCGCTTGATGCCGACCATCTTATTGAAGCCGGCCACGTCGGGCAAGGAATGGCGCAGCGCCTCAAAACCTTCCGGCGTGAGCGAGTTCTGAATGCCAGCCCACGGATAAGGTTGCCGCGCCTGAAAGCTTTCAGCAGAGAGATGTTGAAGCTGGTTCTGATCCAGATAGCGCATGGGAAACCTCCGTAGCGGCTGACACGGCTGGCTTCTCTTGGCCAGCGCGTACACCGCCTCATGGTTAGTCCATGCGAAGCATGCCTACCTGTCAGTGCGAGACATCACAACGGAAGTGGTGCCGAGGCCGTGGTGTGATTCAGATCACTTCTTCGGGGCTTATTCGCTGCTACAAATGAATCATCGTTCCGATGAGTTGAACAAGAGGTCCGCCAGGGGGCTTGGGGAGATCGAATCTCGACCAGCTACCTGGGAGGCGAGTCGAGTGATGGGAATTTTTCCTCTCCAAATCCCCGTCCTGCGCAACATCATAAGCATTTGCAGTGCTGCGGCAAATGGCCGTATACTTAATCCCGACCATAATGGTCGCATTTATGTGCTGGGTCGCCGCGGCGACCGGTATTGCGGAGTCCGGCTGGTGAGTGTCCTGAGCGAGTTGAAGGTGGGCGAAACCGGTGTGGTGGAGACGCTTGAGCTGCCGGAATCAGTGCAGAACCACCTGATGCACATGGGATTTGTGCCCAACGCGCGGGTGACGGCGCTGCGCCGGGCGCCGGCCGGCGATCCGACCGTGTATGCGGTCGATGGACTGGAGATTGCGCTGCGCCACGAGACGGCGACGGCAATTCGTGTACGCCAGGCGGAGGATGGAGCGCCCGGCCTTCACGCGACCGAAGCGGCCACGGCGGAGCCGGAGGCCAACGTCCCCGAAGTCGAATCGATTCCCGCTTCGATCGAGCTGGCCGGGATTGCACGCGGGGTTGCGCAATGAGCACTTGCTGCTCGACGCCAGAATTTGTCCCGCCGAAAGCGGCGCCGGCGCCGGGGTCGCTCAAAACCGTGGTGCTGATCGGGCCTCCCAACTCCGGAAAATCAACCTTGTTCAACCGGCTCACCGGACTGCGCCAGAAGGTGGCGAATTATCCGGGTGTGACAGTGGAGCAGCGCATGGGGTTGATGGCCGGAGTAGGGCGCGAGGACCTGACACTCATCGATCTGCCCGGCATCTATTCGCTCACTCCCTACTCTGAAGACGCACGCGTGGCCGTGGATGTGCTGCGCGGACGCATGGCGGGCACGCCTAAGCCAGACGCGGTGCTGCTGGTGCTGGACTCGCTGCATTTGACGCGGCAACTGATGCTGGCCGCGCCGGTGCTGGCGCAAGGGCTGCCCACGCTGGTGCTGCTGAACATGAGCGACCTGATGGAGTCGCGGGGCGGGCGCATCGACACGCTGAAACTGGCGCGCGAACTGGGCGCGCCGGTGGCGCAGATCAGCGCCGTGCGCGGAACCGGAATTGATGCGGTACCGCTGTTTCTAAATCAGCAGAAGTTCCGCGAAGCTACCGCGCCGCTGGAGCTGCCGGTGATGGGCAACGCGGCCAGCACCCATTCCTGGGCCGCGCAGGTGAGCCGGCGTACCGGATATCGCGCGCCGCTTTCGGCCGAGAACAGCCGCAAGATTGACAACGTGCTGCTGCACCGCATCTGGGGACCACTGCTGTTTTTGCTGGTGGTGGTGGGCGTATTTGAGGCGGTGTTCGCGATCGGGCAGCCGCTGAGCGATGGATTTGGCGACCTGCTGGCGCGCCTGGGCGAGCTGGCGCGTCCGCTGCTGCCGCTGGGGTGGATGCAATCGCTGGTGCTGGACGGGGTGTGGAAAGGCATTGGCTCGGTGCTGGTGTTCCTACCCCAGATTCTGCTGCTGTTTCTGTTTATCGGGATTCTGGAGGATTCCGGCTACCTGGCGAGGGCGGCCC
This sequence comes from Acidobacteriaceae bacterium, assembly GCA_030037545.1. GTDB lineage: Bacteria > Acidobacteriota > Terriglobia > Terriglobales > Acidobacteriaceae > Telmatobacter. The sequence goes on from JASHRF010000094.1 coordinate 34,008, forward strand.
TGATTGCGGATCGCGTGATGCGATCCATCGGGTTGAATGGCAAGGCGTTCATCCCACTGCTTTCGGCGTATGCGTGTGCGGTTCCGGCCATCATGGCTACGCGCACGATTGAGAACAAGCGTGACCGGCTGGCTACGATTCTGGTGACGCCGTTCATGACCTGCTCGGCGCGGCTGCCCGTGTACCTGCTGCTGATTGCGGCGTTTGTGCCCAACATTTACTACCTGCAGGGGCTGCTGGGGCTGCGGACGCTGGTGATGCTGGGGCTTTATGTGGCGGGATTCGTGGCGGCGTTCACCACGGCGCGGCTGCTGAAGAGCTCGATTCTTAAGTCGAGCGATACGCCGTTCATCCTGGAACTACCGCAGTATCGGATGCCGACGCTGCGCTCGCTGCTGCTGCGGCTGATGGACCGCGCGCGCATCTTTCTGCGCACCGCCGGAACCATCATTCTGGCGGTGACGCTGGCTCTGTGGGTGCTGGCGCACCTGCCGGTGATCCAGACCGCGACCGGCACGCTGACGGCGCCCGCGCTGGCGCAGAGCGTGATCGGGCGGCTGGGGCATTTCATTGAGCCGGCGATTGCGCCGCTGGGCTTCAACTGGAAGATCGGCATCGGGCTGCTGTCGAGCGTTCTGGCTCGCGAGGTGATGGTGAGCACCATGGGCACGCTGTACGGCGCCGACCCCAGCACCCAGGCTCTAAGCCTGCAAAACGCTCTGCACCACGATTTGAGCCTGGGCGGCGCGCTGGCGCTGATGATCTTCTTCGCGTTCGCGCTGCAGTGCACATCGACAATAGCCGTCGTCCGGCGCGAGACCAATAGCTGGAAGTGGCCGGCAGTGCAGTTTCTCTACATGCTGGCGCTGGCCTACGGCGCGGCCTTCGCGGTGAACCAGATCGTGCTCGCGATGGCGCGATAAAAACTCCCGCCGGTTGCGCCTCGCTCTGGACGATTCGAAATCGATAATTCCCTGTCCGCCGACATCCCTTCCTTTTCTCTTTTCATCTGAGTCTGTTGCGGACCTGGGATTTCCCCCAGGTCGGGGTGGTTTCCGCCCCCACTGAGCACGAATGCCGGCGGGCTGTCCGGGCCGCGGCAAATTTCAATGAGAGGAAACGGATTCTATGGTTCGATTCAGGTACTTCGCTCTAGTCGCGCCGGCGCTGCTGCTTCTGGGCTGCGGGCCGGGCGCCGTCCAAGTAGGCTATGGCGTGCAGTACGGGCCGGAACCGGTCTGCCCGTACGGGTACTATGATTGGGCGCCCTACGACTGCGCTCCTTATGGCTATTATGGACCGGAGTGGTTCCATGGCGGCGTCTTTATTGGCGCGGGACCGTGGTTCCACGGACCAGCGAACTTCCACGGCCATGTCGACAATCACTTCGATCCGCACCACGGCTACAACGGGCGTGCACCCGCCCATGGCGAAGCAGCGGAAAAGGGTCATCGTGCTGGTCATGTGAAGAATTTTCACGGCAACGAGGTGCGGGACGGGCGTGGGCACGTGAGCAAGTGAAGAAGGCCTCGGGGGCGATCCGAGTGGATCGCCCAGAGACTGCGCTGGTTGAATCTTTGCCCGATGCAGGCTGATTTCCTATTCCAGACACGAAATTCAGGGCGCAGCCAAATCGCGGTTCGGCCTGATTTCCACTTCTCCGAAGCCGGCAGCCATTTCCTTTCCTATATCATCAAAGTCTGCGGTGGAGTTGGGCTTGTTCAGCTCCAGGGCCAACCGCGCGCTCATCGCGCGGGGCTGGCGGGCCATTCGCGCCGCGGCAATTCAATAAGGAGATTCGGATCTATGGTTCGCTTCAGATTCTTTGCTCTGGCTGCGGCAATCATGTTGTTCGCGGCCGTGACGTCCCCGAAAGCAACGGCGCAGGTCAGCGTGGGTATCAATATCGGGCCGGCGCCGGCGTGTCCATGGGGGTACTTCTCCTACTCGCCCTATAACTGCGCGCCCTATGGCTATTACGGGCCGGAATGGTTTGCAGGCGGCGTTTTTATCGGGGCGGGACCATGGTTTCACGGGCCGGCGAATTTCCACGGCCACGTAAATAACCATTTCGACCCGCAACACGGTTACCATGGGGCTCTTCCGCATCGCGGAGCAAAGCCGGATCGCGCTCACCCCGCTGGGCATGTTCAGAATTTCAAGGGCAATGAACAACGAGACGGGCGCGGCCACGAGGTCAAGTGACGCTGTGGGCGGAGACAGACTTCGACCGCCAAGGAAAGTGTAAAACCCGGAAGCCGTTTTCTGCATCGAAGTTAGCTTAGACTCGGCAGGCGGGCCGGTGTATGCGCATTCTCGAGCAAAGGAGCTGCTCCTCTGCAATGACGACGCTCCCCGGCGGCGGAAAAATCCTGGTTCTCGATGACGACGTCCACGTGGCGGAGACGCTGCAGATGATTCTGCAGGCGCGCGGCTACAGGGTGCGCGTGGCCAACTCCGCTGAAGAGGCGATCGAGACGATTTCCGCCTGGGAGCCCGAGCTGGCGATCGTGGATGTGATGCTGCCGTGCATGAACGGGCTGGAATTCGGCGAGGTGCTCAGGTCGAATTACCCCAACTGCCAGGTGGTTCTGATGTCGGGCCATCCCGCCACGACCGAGTTGCTGGAGTCGGCGCAGAAGGACGGCAGTCCGCTGCTCGAAATCCTGGCCAAGCCACTGCACCCCACGCACATTCTGGAGATCGTGGCCGGGCTGTTGCCGGGGACGCCGGGAGAGGCGTAAAGCGGCACGCGGCCGAGGGCAGTTGGACTTGGGAAGCGGCGGCGCGGGTTATGAGCGGCTGGAGGCTTCCCCTGACGCTTTAGACCGGGCGCATAACCTGGACGCCTTCTTTCGAGAGGGTACCCTTACTCCCTAGCCTGTGGCGAAAGTCAAAAATTCAAGAAAAACCATTCTCAGCGGCTAAAGCCGCATTGATTTGAGACCACTTACGTCACGGCTGAAGCCGTGCCCTTTTCAAAACTCGACTTTTACCACAGGCTCTATTTGTTGGAGTTCGTTGCAGTCCATTGATTCCTAATCATTTACTCGGTTTTCGTGGATTCGTGGATTCGTGGAGACGTGAGTGTGATTTAGATCATAGGGGAGGGGGAGGGGGTGGTCATTTTTTCGCTCCTTTATGGTTGTAGAGAGTGGATGCAACCTGCGCAGCATAAAGGAGTTGCGAGGCCTGAGGGCCATCGAAGACCTCGAGGGAAATGCCGTGCGCGATGCACGCAAACGCGGATTTTGTGGAGGCGAGATTCTCCATTTTGGGGATTTGAAGCTTGTAGGCGACAGCTGCCATGCGCAGGGCGTTGTTTTGAGGGACGCCGTTTTCGATGGCCTTGGCGTAAGCTGCGGACCATGCGGATGTGCACTGGTCGACGGCGCTGCAGCGGCCGGCCGGATCGGTTTCCGGCGCGGCAGGAGTTTCGGTGGATCGGGATGCAGTCAGGTCCATATTTCTTACCTCGAAGCCATCATGCGCCGAACGGCGAAATAACCAGCAGA
>JASHRF010000095.1 GCA_030037545.1 Acidobacteriaceae bacterium
GGCCGATATCGCCGTAGCCCACGATGCCGACCGTCTGCCCGGCAATCTCGTCCACATCGAACTGCTCCCAGCGGCGCGCAGCCTTGTTGCGCAACATGCGCGGGAAATCCTTGGCGAAATAGAGAACCATGGCCAACGCGAACTCGCCCAGAGACTGCGAGAAAACGCCCGAGCTGTTGGTCACTGGAACGGGACTCTCGATCAGCTCCGGAAAGAGCAGGCTGTCGAGGCCGGCATTGCGCGAATGAACCCAGCGCACCTGCGGGTTGGCAAGGAACGCTGCGCGCAGCAGATCCCGCGTCCCGGTCCAGTAAAAAATGGCCGCCGCGTGGCGAGGTGCAGCGGCGAGCCCTGCGGAGCTCTTCACCAGCGCGTGCGGAATTTTTTCGAGCAGCCGAAGCTGCGCATCGTCGTCAGCGGAGATAACCAGCACCAATGGCTCATTACCCATCGCGTGTTTCCGACTCCCGTTCTACGCGGTCAGGTTGTAGATCAGCCCAAACGGGTCCTTCACATAGCGCCGGGGAAAGGCCGGCTCGTCCTTGACAACCTGGCACCCGTGTTCAACCAGCCTGCGCGTAGTCGCATCCACGTCGGCGACTGTCACTTCGAGCACCGGCCCGAGCGGCAGTCCTTTTTCGATATACAGGTTGATGCGCTCGCCGCGCAGCTCGATCATGGGATCTTGAGCGGTAATTGCAAATCCAAGCTGCTCCACATAAAAGGCCGCGGCTCCCTGAGGATCCTGGACCTGAATCAGGATGTCCGTGCCAATGGTATTTGCCATTCCGGGCTCCTTTCGGCTGCATCCGCAATTGAGCATAAAGGCATTCACTGAGAGTTGCCGGGCCGGGCATCCATACCAGAATCTCAGGATAGCAATCGGGTGATTCCGGCGCGGCGTGTCATCCGCGGTCGCGCCGTGGTGGTCCGCCGCCCGGCTTGCCCCGGTATCCTGGTCTGCGAAAGCCTTCCGGCCTGGCGCTGAAGCCAGACCGGCGGCGCTGATTTCCGCTTCCGGCGCGTCCAGGCCCTCGAAAACGCTGCACGCCATCGCGGCGTGGTGGCCGTTGCTCCCGCTCTCCGCTTTCTCGCGGTTTCCACTCTCCGCTGCGCTTCCTTTCGCCGCGCTCGCGATCGAAACGCGGAGATGAAAAACGATTCGGCCGCTGGCTGCGATCCGCGCCGGATTTGGCGCCGCTGCGATCTGCGCTTTCCCGACGCTGCGGGAAATCCGGGTGCGGCCGCTGCTGCTCTCCTCGAAAGCCCCCGCGTCTGCTGCGCTGGGGCCGCTCGAAGCGGGGATTCTCTTCAAAACGGGGCCGCGCCGCGCCGAATGTGCCGCGCGGCTCAGCATATCGCTGCCCGTCCTGCCGGGTGTGCCGGCCAGGCCGATCCGCGCGCCCTTCGAATTGCCGCCCGGAAGCGGGCCGGTCGAGATCGAAACGCGGTCGCTCGAAATTCGATCGCCCGGGGCCCGGCCGTCCCGATTCCGGCCGTTCAAATTGCTGCCGCTCGGTGCGATTCTCCCTCGAACGATCGAATCGCTCGCGTCCGCCTTCGCCTCTGCGCGCGGGCCGTCCGCCGCGATCACGGTTGAACGGCGGCCGATCGAAACTTTGCCCTTCGCGCTGCTTGAACTCGCCACGGTTCTCGCGATTGCCAGCGAAACGCCGCTTCTCGAATCCTGCCCGGTCCGCTCTATCGAATGGCGGCTTGCCGCGCTCCTCGCGCTTGCCGAACGGCCGCGCAGCCGGCGCTCCGCGCCTTGCCTCATCGCGTGGCGGGGTCCCTCGCCGCTCGCCGCGCTTGTCAAATCTCGACTTCGGCCGCGAGCCCGATCGTACCCCGGTCCGCAGCCCTTGCCGCCCCTCAGCCGACCGCCCAGCCTCTTTGGGCAGCATGGCGCTCGATTTCGGCCGGCGCGGTTTCAGCTTGCCCTCCGCAGTCAACCGCAGCGCGTTCACTTCTTCGGCCGTCAACTCACGGAACCGTCCCGGCTCTACGTCCAGCACCAGCGGCCCGTAGCCCACGCGCCGGATCTTCTCAACAAAATGCCCGATCGCCTGGAACATCTTGCGCAGCTCGCGATTGCGCCCCTCGGTGAGCACCACCTCGTACCAGGGATTGTTGCCGGGGCGAACCTGGCGTACACTGGCCGGTGCCGTGCGTACCCGTCCCGAGCCAGGGGTCCCCAGCGAGCGTGATTCTGGCTCGCTGGGGTGAGAGCCATCTTGTTCGCGGTCGATGCTGACGCCGCTGCGCAACTGGTCGAGTTCATCTTCGCTTGGCTGGCCCGCAACTTTTACCAGGTACGTCTTCTCCACGCCTGCCGCCGCGCGCGTCAAGCCGTTAGCCAGCTCGCCGTCATTGGTCATCAGCAGCAGGCCTTCACTCTGGTAATCGAGCCGGCCGACCGGGTAGAGCCGTTCGCGCATCTTCTCAAAGAACTGCATCACCGTGGGCCGGCCCTCGGGATCGCTCACCGTGGTCACGTAGCCTTTGGGTTTGTTGAGAACGAACGTGCGGTGCCGTTCCGCGCCCTGGATCAGCTTGCCGTCTACGCGGATATGGTCGCGCGCGCGATCGGCCTTGGCGCCCAGTTGCGTGATCGTCTGACCGTTGACCATCACGCGCCCGGCCACGATCATCTCTTCCGCATGGCGGCGGCTGGCGATGCCAGCCTGCGAAAGAATCTTCTGCAACCGGTCAAGGTGAGCTTCGGGGTGAGGCTCGGGGTGTGGCAAGCCCTCAGCTTCCGGCGTTTCTTCCACATGGCCGGCCGCGCTCGCCTTCTCCATTTCCGGCAGCCCATGTTCGGCATCGGAGGTTGTATCCGCGCGATAGGCCTCCATCATCGCCGCGGCCGTCCCCAGTTCGGTATCGGGGGTAAGCAGGTGGTGCGCCTCGCCATCGGTTGTGTCGCCGATGGGATCTTCAATAGGGCCGGTCGCCGCGGCTTTGGCAATCCCGGCTGGTTGCACCGGTTCGTTTTTCTTTGCTCTCTTGCGCGCCTTGGCGGCGGCTTCCTCAACGGAAGCGGGGGGACCTGGCTTGGCGGAGGGCGAACTCTTCGATCTCGCGTTGGCGTTCGCGCCAGATTTTCCCAGGCGCGGACTCTTTTTTGCCGCGCCTTTGGTTGTTGCCGCCGATTTGATCGGGGCAGCCTTCTTTGCCACAGCGGGCTCGTTCTTCGCCTTCGCGCCCGAAGTCCTGGATGTCGGAGCCGTCTTTTTCTTTGCAGTCGTGGATTTGGGCGCGGCGGATGGTTTCCGTTTGGCTGCGGATTCGTCAGATTTCCTGGGCATTTGAGCCTCGCTTTACTCCGTGCTCGATTCCACGTGCAGCGGCGCGGCCTCAGAGCGGTTGGATTCGGTTTGCGTCTGCGGCGATTCCGCTGAGGGTTGCGGCGCGGGGTCTGTTTGTGCGCCAAGGTTTGAGCCTGCCGCCGATGCGTCGGCCTCGTCCACGCGGGCTGCCTCGTCGAGCTCCGGCGCCGCGGCCCCAGCGGAAGCGGCATGGTTTGTTTCCGCGTCCGGCTCAATATCCTCAAGCTCGGTGGCGGCCATCTTCTCGAATTCCTCCATGGACGGCAGCTCGGAGATGTCTTTGAGTCCAAAGCGAAGCAGGAATTCCTTGGTGGTTTTGTAAAGAATGGGCCGGCCGATGACTTGCTTGCGTCCCGCGGTAGTAATCAACTTGCGCGCCAGCAGCGAGCCGAAAACGCCCGACGAGTCAACGCCGCGGATCTCATTCACTTCAGGCGCGGTCACAGGCTGCTTGTAGGCGACCACGGCCAGAGTCTCGAGCGCGGGCAGCGAGAGTTTGAGCGGCGGCTTCAGGCTCTTCAAAAAGAGGCGCACTGCATCGTGGCACTCGGGCTTGGTGGCCATGCGGAAGCCGCCCGCGATCTCGCGAATCTCCACGCCGCGGTTATCGGCTGCGTAGGAGGCGATGATTTCATCGAGCAGGCCGCGCAGGATGGCGCGGACTTCGCGGTCCCGCAGTCGCTCCGCGCGCCTGGCTTCGAGTTCAGCGGCTGCGGGGTCCGGCTCTACAGGCTCGGAGGTGGGCTCCACCGCCGGCTCGGTGCTTTTCGTCTCGCCGGCAACCGTCAAATCGTTCTCAGCGGCGGATTCCGGCGCTTCGCTGGCGAGCAGGCGAGATTCCGGCGTCTCCGCATTCGCTCTCTCCTGCGGCTCTTCGGTCGTTGGCAGCAGATCCACATCGGCCAGCAGCGGCAGTTCCGGCGTCAGCGGCAATTCTACGGGCTCGCCCACGGATGTTTCGGCATTCCGGGCCTCTTCGGCGTTGCGAACGGCGGCCTCATGCTCCGCCTTCCACTCCAGGGCTTCATCAGCAAAAAGAATAGCCAGTTGAGCCAGCGTTACCGGCTCCTCGGCGGCGTAAATCACAGCTTCCAGTTTGGCTTGTAGGCTCATGTGCGATTAGGGAACCATCCAGACCTGCGCAGCCGCGCAGAGCATCCGGCGCGGGCCTGCATCCGGCGTCGGCTTGCATCAGGCGCCATTCTGTATGGTACCGGATTCGCGAGCAGCGATGTGCGCGCCTGGACGCTGCGGAAATCGCCGCACAAGGCATTTGCCATGGCAAACGCCTTTGCGACCGAACGCAATGGCTCAGGCGAGCCAATGGAAGAGACAGTAGAGCGTGCCCGAGAGCAAGGCGGCGGCGGGCAGCGTCAGCATCCAGCCCGCCGCAATGGCCCGCACCGTTGCCCAGCGCAGCCCACTGCCGTTGGCCGCCATGGTGCCGGCCACTCCCGAGCTAAGGATGTGCGTGGTGCTCACCGGCAGCCCAAAGATGTCGGCGCCAAAGATGGTGGCCATCGTCACCAGCCCGGCGCTCGCGCCCTGCGCGTAGCTCAGGTGTTCCTTGCCGATGCGCTCGCCCACCGTGACCACTATGCGTTTCCAGCCCACCATGGTGCCCAATCCCAGCGCCAGCGCTACGGCTACTTTCACCCAGGTGGGAATGAACTTGGTGCTTTTGTCCAACTGGCCGCGGTAGCCCTTCAGCTCCGCTGTCTCTGCGGGAGTGAAAGCCGGGTTGTGCGCCGCGAACATCAGGCGCAGCGCCTCGCTGGTCAGGTACATGTCGTTGCGGACGCGGGTGCGCTCCCCGGCCGGAACCGCTTGAAATGACTTGTAAACCGCCGCCTCGCGACCGAGCTCGCCGACGAGCTGGCGGACGGACTTGAGGGTGTCCGGGTTAAGTTGCCGCGTCTGCACATAATGTGTGACCGCAGTGCGCGGGTCCGGATCGGTAGCGCTCGGCGCAATGTGCACGTCCAGAATGTGCCCGGTTTCGGCCGAAGCGGCGATGAAGCTCTGGACTTCCCTTGGGCTGATCGTGTGGTTGAGCGCGTAAGCCGTGGGCACAGTGCCGATGAGTATGAGCATGATCAGGCCCATGCCCTTCTGGCCGTCATTCGAACCGTGGAAGAAGCTGACTCCGGTGCAGGTGAGCATCAACAGTAAACGCACGGGCCACGGCGGCGGCTGGCAGTTGGTGCGCGGCTCGTAAAGGGTTGGCGAGTGAATCAGACGCTTCGCAATCACGATCAGCAGCCCGGCCAGCGCAAAGCCCAGCAGCGGTGAAATCAGCAGCGCTTTGAGAACCTTGATGACCTGGCCCCAGTCAAGCCCGGAAGCCCCGGCGCGAAGATTAATCAGCTCGCTGGCCAGGCCCACGCCGATGATCGATCCGACCATGGTGTGCGAACTCGAAGCTGGCAAACCCAGCCACCACGTGCCCAGGTTCCACAGAATGGCGGCGATGAGCAGCGCAAAGACCATGGCAAAGCCGGTTCCGGAGCTGACCTTCAAAATCAGCTCGATGGGCAGCAGCGTGACCACGGCGAATGCGACCGTCCCCGACGAAAAGAGCACCCCGGCCAGGTTGCACAATCCGGACCAGACCACCGCGACATGCGGTTCCAATGAATGCGTGTAGATGACGGTAGCCACGGCGTTTGCGGTGTCGTGGAAGCCGTTCACGAATTCGAATCCGAGGGCGATGAGCAGGGCCATGCCTAGCATCGCCAGCGGCCAGGCGCTTGCCGGCGCAGCGTGATCCAGGTCGCGGGTCACATGCACGGCGATGTAGGAGAGCCCGGCGGCAAGGGCGAGCACAAAGAGAAGAATCCCGGCCCCGCGCGAGGCCGGCCCTGGTGCATCTCGCCGTTGCGGAACAGGAGCGGGAAGGACCGCGGAGCCGCGCAGCGATACCCGAACGTTGTCCTGAGGGATTCTGTCCTGGATTTCCGGCGTGGGCAGAGCTTCTACCACCGTTGCTAGGTCGGACATCAGAAATCACCAATGCGGCCGGAGAGATTCCGGGTCCGCCTGGGCCTCCACGATGGATGCACCGCAACGAGATCGTCGATCAATTGAAATGGAGATGGACTGTAGAGAAAAGCAGGAGAGCGAGATAAATGCGCGTCCATAAAACCTCAACAACCGGAACTTCTCGGCTGTTACCCGGCAATGAGGAAGCTGAAACCGGGCTACAGGGGATTCTACACCCGGCCCCCGGCAGCCCGAGGCCCGAAATGGGAGCGGTGGAAATCCGGAGTGCGCAAGGAAGAAGGCGTCCGGATAGTCCGGACGCCCGGAGAAGCCAACAGCAGCAACACTAATGGCTGATCTGCCGAAAGAGATAATACAGGCTTCCGGAGAGCAGCGCGGCGGCGGGCAGCGTAAACACCCAGGCCGCCGCAATATTGCGGATGGTGGACCATTGCAGGCCGCTGTGGTTGGCAGCCATGGTACCGGCCACGCCCGAGCTGAGTACATGGGTGGTTGACACCGGCAGCCCGAAATTGTCGGCCAGGAAGATGGTGCCCATGGCAACCAGTTCGGCGCAGGCGCCCTGCGCGTAGGTCAGGTGCTCCTTGCCGATTCTCTCGCCCACGGTGACCACAATGCGCTTCCAGCCGATCATGGTGCCCATGCCCAGAGCCAGCGCCACGGCCACCTTGACCCAGGGGGGAATGAACTTGGTGGCATTGTCTACCTGCTTTTTGTAGTTGGTAAGGACGGCCGTCTCTTTCAACGTAAAAGCGGGATTTTTGGCCTTCAGCATCAGGCGGACGGCTTCGCTGGCCACGTACATGTCGTTGCGGACGTTGGTCTGGTCCTTTGACGGAACATTCTTGAAGTCCTTGTACAGAGCCACTTCATTTCCCAGGTCGCCCACCATTCCGCGCAGCGCCATCAGGGTGTCGGGCTGCAGCTGCTTGGTGCGGATGTAGTCCGTCACCTCGGCGCGCGGGTCATTGCCGACAATCCCGTTCTGGTTCACGTGCTCGTTTAGAATGCCCTGCACCTGTTGCGAAGCGGTTACGAAGGCCTGCACATCGCGCGCCGGAACCGCGTGGTTGAGAGCATACGCGGTAGGCACGGTACCGATGAGGATCAGCATGATCAGGCCCATGCCCTTCTGGCCGTCGTTCGAGCCGTGAAAGAAGCTCACGCCCGTGCAGGTAAGCACCAGCAGCCCGCGAATGGGCCACGGCGGCGGCGCTTTGCCCTTTGGCGCCTCGTAAAGCTCGGGGAAGCGGAGGAACCACTTCGAGAGCAGGAACAGCAGGAAGGCTCCGCCAAATCCGACCAGCGGCGAGATCAGCAGCACCTTGAACACCTTGGCCGCCTGATCCCAATCCACGCCGGAGGTCCCGGTATGGACGTTCATCAATTGGTTGGCCACCCCCACGCCGATGATCGATCCGACCATGGTGTGAGAGCTGGAGGCTGGCAGGCCGAGCCACCAGGTGCTCAGATTCCACAGAATCGCGGCCAGCAACAACGCGAAAACCATCGCGAAGCCGGCCCCTGAGCTGACCTGGAGGATGAGTTCGACAGGCAGCAGGGTAATGACGGCAAATGCCACGGTTCCGCTGGAGACGAGGACACCGGCCAGGTTACAGAACCCCGACCAGACCACCGCGATATTGGGCTCCATGGAGTGCGTGTAAATTACGGTAGCCACGGCATTGGCCGTGTCATGGAATCCGTTAACGAACTCAAAGCCCAGGGCGATGAACAATGCAAACACCAGGAGCAGATAGGGCCAGGCGCTGCCCAGGGTTACGTTGCTGAAGTCCTGAAGAATGTTGTAGCCGATAAACGCCACTCCGATGATTAGCGCCACCAGCGAGATCGCGCCGCTGATGGCAGCGTGCGATTTAGCCATCGGTTTGTCGAGAAGACCAGCCTGTGAAGGCAGTGCTTCCACTGCTGCTGTTGTTTCAGCCATTTTGGAAACTCCGGAAGTGAGATCGAGATTTGTCCGGTGTGCTGGGGAGCCAATTTCCAGACTTCAGCAAGGGATAGGCGATGCAGATCAAAGGCACATTAAAGAGAGATGAATCGCGCGTGGAACGCACACGGAGTTGTGCAAATTCTTCGAACTTTAATCTTCCTGGACGCAACCCTGTTACTTCGGCTCGGAGTTTCGCTCGAACCATGCCCCAAGCTCGTTCTCGGAGATCTCGCCTGCCGCCAATCCGAGGATGGTGAGATAGGCGTCTTCCTGGCTGGCACTCTCCCCAAATAGTGAGATCTGACCAGCAAGCCTGTTGAAGGGCTCCTCTTCTTCGCTTTGCGTTGTCAAGCCTTTGCAAAGGTCACATCGCCCGCATCGCGCTCATTCGGCGGGAAATATATTTTCGCCCTTCGTTGCGGGTTAATTTCGCCCTTCCGCTATGCTGTGAAGAAACGTTCCCAGGCGCTCGTGGCTGCTCGAGAATCCGGGGCCGGCAGGCGCAAAGAAGCGCAGGAAAGTGAGGTTTTCTTGCACAAATCCGCATGTTAATCGCACCCGAAAACGCATCCAACCATCAGAAAACAAGGAGCTTCATGGCAGAATTCCACGCACCCCCCCCGGGGGGACATACAAACCTGAAATCAACACTGCCGGCGCACCTTTCCAAGTGCGATTGTCCCGTTACTGCCAGTCGTCCCGCGCCAGCCCCTGGTTCATCACCGCTTCGAATCCCGAGCTCTTCTTGATGAAGATTTCGCTGAAGTGCCGGTCCTGCCGCAGCACGATGGCTTGCAGGCGCACCAGCTCCAGCAGCGCCAGGAACATGGCGATCAAGGCGCGCTCCGATTTGGTGTGGGCGAGCAGCCGGCGCAGGGCCACAGGCTTGTCTTCCATGGTCAACCGCCGGCTAAGAAATTTGACCATCTGCCCTACCGTGACCGTATCTTCGGCCATGTCGATCACCGGCCGGTTGCGCGCCCGCTCCAGAATGTCGCGGAAGACGCGCACCAGGTCGGTGGTATCGGCGGCGATCTCCGGGGCGACCTCTGATCCCTCGCCCGCGTCCTCCCGGAACTCGCGCACGCCGGGATTGGTCCACGTGGCCGCGGCCAGCATTTGCTTCTGCTGCAGCATCTGCGCGGCGTTCTTGAAGCGCTCGTGCTCCAGCAGCCGTTCCACCAGCTCGCGCCGCGGGTCTTCCTGCGCGTCGTCGGCTTCGCGCGGCTCGCGCGGCAGCAGCATCCGGCTCTTGATGTGAATCAGCAGCGAAGCCGTGTAGATGAACTCTCCGGCCACATCCATGTCGCTGGCGCGGAGCTGGTTGACGTAGGCCAGGAACTGCGCCGTGATTTTGGCGATGGGGATGTCGTAGATGTCGATGTCCTGCTTGCGAATCAGGTCAAGCAGCAGGTCAAACGGGCCCTCGTAGACATGGCTCACGATCACCGAGACCGGCGACGTATCAGGGCTCTGCTCGCGCTTGATCGCCTCGTGAGGCGCGGGCGGTGCCTGCGGTGCGGCAGACGCCGACTGCGGCGGTGCCGGTGCCTTCGGACTGGCAAGCGCCTGCGGCTGCACGGGTGCGGCTTGGGGCGGTTGCTGCGGCGTCGGCGCTTCGGCTCCCTTCGGCTGCGTTGGATCGGGCGTCGCCGGTGCCTCGACTCGATCCGGCTGCGATAACGCCGCCTCGTGCGGATGCTGGGCCGCAAATTGATTTTCCGAGAGTTGAGCCGGCAAAACCATCTCCCGCTCCTCCAGGAAGGCTTCCGGCGCGGCTTCTAGGTCCGGCTCAGCCGCGGTGGCCTCTGTTTCGATCTCCTGAGGTGCGACGGTTTCTTCAGTCGCCCTTCTCGGGATTAGCTCCTCACCCGAAAGCGGGTCATGCGCGAGCTTCGGCTCTTCCGGTTCAACCGTCGCGCCGGGAACAAAGGATGCGTCGACGTCTTCGATTTCCAGCCTATTGGGGTTCGACGCCGGTTGCGGCTCAGCGGCAGATCCCATCTCCCGGACGGCCTCGGGAACGCCCTCTGTTCCGAGTGCCGCTTCGGCCAGCAGATCGGTAGAAGATATGGGCGGGTCGGCAGAACCGGCCGGCTGCGAATCGGGCCTGGTGGCTTCGCGCGCTTCGCCGGAAGCCTGCGGCGCGACGACGGGATTCTCGATCTCAGGGTCAAAAGCCTGTTCGGGGCGTGAATTGGGGAAATTTTCGCTCAAGACTGTTTCTTCTTCTGGAATATTTTCCTGCTTCGAGATGGCTGCGGACACGTCTGCCCTTTTTTTCGCCGGACGTAACAGGGCCGCCACTCCTGCGCGGATGCCGCGCACCGTTCGGGTTAAAACTTCGCGCCACCAGGGAGTTGTCTTTCCGGCCATGCCTCGTTCTCCCAGGGCGGCTTTTGTGGCGCGTTCCTCACTTGCTTACTCGCTCTTTCTCCGTGGCCAGCGTCATCTGCATGGCGGCACGCACCTCGATCATGGTCTGCTCGGCGCGGGCGCGGGCGCGGCGCGAACCGTCTTCGAGGATTTCTATCACCCGCGGCTCGGTGAACTGCGCGCGCCGGTCCTGGATCGGCTGCAACACCTTCATCAGGCTATCGGCCGCCCATCCTTTGCACTCGATGCATCCGATGCCCGCCGAGCGGCAGCCTTCGTAGACCTTGGCCATGGTTTCCGGCGTCGAGAAGACCTTATGCAGGTCGCCCACTGGGCATTTGTCGGGATCGCCGGGATCGGTGCGGCGGATGCGCGCCGGGTCAGTCACCATGGTTTTGAGCTTCTGTCGCACCACCGGCTCCGGGTCGCTCATCAGGATGGTATTTCCGTAGCTCTTCGACATCTTGCGGCCATCGGTGCCGGGCAGCTTGGGCGAGGGCGTGAGCAAGACCTTCGGCTCGGGCAGGACCACCTTACCCTCAAGTGCAGGGAGCATATCTGCTTCAGAGCGCACGGGAGGTCTGTAAAACTGGTTGAACCGCCGCGCCACCTCCCGCGTCAGTTCCACGTGCGCCTGCTGATCCTGGCCCACGGGCACAAAGTCGGCCTGGTAAAGCAGGATGTCCGACGCCATCAGCACCGGGTAGCCGAGAAAGCCGTAGGTGGTCAGGTCTTTGCCGGTCAGGTTCTCCTGCATCTCCTTGTAGCTGGGTACGCGCTCCAGCCACCCCAGCGGCGTGCTCATGCCCAGCAGCAGCGCCAGCTCGGCGTGCTCGAGCACCTTGCTCTGCAAAAACAGCACGCTCTTTTCCGAATCGAGGCCGGCGGCCAGGTAATCGAGCATCACTTCGATGGAGTTGGGCGCAATCTGGCTGGGGTCGGCGTAGTCGGTGGTTAGCGCGTGCCAGTCGGCGATGAAGAAGTAGCACTCATACTGGTCCTGCAGCCGGACCCAGTTGGCCAGCGCGCCCATGTAATTGCCCAGATGGAGCTTGCCGGTAGGACGCATGCCGCTGAGCACGCGCGCGGGGGGGGTTGGAATTGCGGGTTCTGCCATTGTGCTCGTCGATTCCAGGAACAGCAAAAAGAGAATGAAGCCGCGGTTCAGATGGGACTGAATAGGCTCATTCCATTGTAGCGGCAGTGATTGAGTAGCGCCGGTTCTCTCACGGCCTGTACTGCCGGTCTCCCGACCGGCTGTAGCGCGGGCTTCCAAACCCGCGCCGGCCATGCGCTCACAGGCTCAGCAACGTGCCGAAGATCAGCTCCAGCGCCGGCCGCAAGAGCGCCATCAATATCGACCCGCCCACAAAGATCATAAGCAAGTAGCTGATCCAGATGGGAATTCGATCATAAGCCTGGACGGCGTTATAGGGTAGGACGTTGCGCAGCAAATGGCTGCCGTCGAGCGGCGGAATCGGCACCAGGTTGAAGAAAAAAAGCGAGAGGTTAACCAGGATGGCCAGCGTGCACAGCAGCGCCAGCGGATGGGCAAAGGGTAGTGCCGCGGGATTGAAGGCCGCAATCATTGAGCCTCGCACGGCCTGCTTGCCACCGGGGATTGCTACCGCCATGATCACCAGGATGATGAATGCGACGGCCACCAGGATGAGGTTCGACACCGGGCCGGCCAGCGTGGTCAGGTTGTCGTCGCGGACGATCTTGCGAAAGTTGCGTGTGATCACCGGCGTGGGCTTGGCCCAGCCGATCAGGAAGCCGCTGAAGAAGCTGAATCCGATGAGAGGACCGAAGATGATGATCCCTGGGATGAGAAAGGTGCCGACGGGATCGGCATGATACATGGGGTTGAGCGTGATGCGCCCCTGCAGCCGGGCCGTCTGGTCGCCCAGCCGCGAGGCCATCCAGGCATGGGCACACTCATGAAAACTGAGCGAAAACAGCAGCAGGACAAACTCGAAGACGGCGATAAGGAAGGCGCTGGACGGCAACCAAATTCTCCCCTGGAGTGGAAGATTCAGGGTAGCATGTCGCACGGCGGGATTCAGACGCCGTCGACTGGGAAGGCACCCACCACTTCGCCGTCGCCCACGTTCTGGCCGGCCAGCACGATAGCGTGCGTGCCGATGCGCGCGCCCGCGCCAATCACGGTTGGCTTCAGGTGCACGTTTTCGTAGCTGCCGGGGTCATAGGAGTGCGAGAAGATGCGCGCATAGGAGCCGATGACCGCGTTATTTCCGATCTTGATGCCGCCGCGGTCCGCGAAGAGCGCGTGCTGGCGGATGGTGACACTGTCGCCGATCCAAAGATTGTATCCGTAAGTGATGTCCACGCCGTGATAGATTTTTACGCCCGTTCCCAGGTGCTCGAAGATGTGCCGGCCTAACATGCAGCGGAAGCGCAGTCCCAGCCAGTGGTTCAGCCCGATGGGCGAGCGGTCGAACATCTGCCAGAACCAGAGCAGCGGCTTGCGCTGCGCGTAGCGGTCGCGATCCACGTCGGGAAAGTGCTCTGCCTCCATGGTCACATTCATGGGATCGAGCGAGAGCGACAGCACGTTGCCAGGCAGTTCGGAAGTGAGCGTGAGATTCAGCTTGCCGCCGTGGGGACGGCCCAGGTAGAGCTGCGTAAGCTGGTCGCGCACAATCTCCGCGCGCCGCTCGGGCGAGCAGTGGCGGACGAATTCATCATCGAGAAACTTGATCCAGCGGCGGTAAACTTCCTCGGCCTCCGGCGCCGGGTGCGGGGACGGCATCTGTGGTGTAGCCATACCCACCGACGATAGCAGGGACCAGGGACTAGGGACCAGGGACTGAGGAACCGAGCGAGCAAGGCAGCGAGAGAACAAGGGAACGAAGATGCGAGGCATTGGAAAGAAATGGCCGCGATCAACAATCCGATTGCAGCCACTGACAATTGACCACTGATAACTGACAACTATGAACTGTGAACTGCCTCACCGCCGCCCCTGAATCGTCTTCGGCCCGGCGCCGCTTTTCTTTGCCGCTCTACGTGCCGCAATGGCGTGCATCTCCTTGCCCCAGTGGGAGCGGTTGATGCCGATCTGCATGGCCAGGTAAATGATGTTGCTGGTTACCCAATAGAGCGATAGGCCGGAGGCGTAGTGCCACAGCATGAAGCCGAAGAACACGGGCATCATAAAGGCCATCATGCGCCGCTGCGCGGGATCCATGCCTGGCGACGGCGTGATGTATTGGGTCAAGAACATCGTCACAATGATCAGGATGGGCAGGACGTGAGTGGGATCGGGCTGCGACAGGTCGGGCAGCCACAGCCAGTGCGCCTGGCGCAGCTCAATGGCGTTGCCCAGAACCCGGTAGTAGGCGAAGAACAGCGGCATCTGCACCAGCAGGGGTAGGCAACTGCCGTACATGTTCACGTTCTCGGCCTTATAGAGCGCCATCATCTCTGTATTCATTTCGGCGCGTTTGGGGTCGGCGGCCTTCAGGTGCTTGTAGCGATTCTTGATGGCATCGACTTTGGGCTGAATGCGCATCATTTTCAGCGACGACTTGGTCATGGAAATGCGCGTGGGCAGCAGGGCCAGCGTAAAAGCGATGGTGAAAATGATGATCGCCCAGCCCCAGTTGCTGATGCCGTGATCGACCATGAAGCGCAGGACCCAATAGAGCGGCTTGGCGACGATAGTCCACCAGCCGTATTGGATCAACGGCTCCAGCGAAGGGCCGTCCGGCTTGCCGTCCGCGCCCATGGCATGGATGGAGCCGAGCACGTCGCTGCCTTTGGGACCGGCGAAGAGGCGCAGATGCGCATCGCCAGTGGTTGAGCCCACGGCAATGCCAATCACGTCGGCCGGAGTCTTCTGGCTGTTCGCTTCGCTCAGGTTGCTGGGCAGGTCAATGGTGTGATGCAGCGTGACCACCGTGGACTGATCGGGATTGTCGGGCAGAAAGGCCGCTGCAAAATAGAGATCCATGACCCCTGCGTAAGAATAGGGATCGGTGTACGTGGCGTCGCCGCTCACCTTTTTGGCCGCAATCGTGTCCTGCTTGCCGTCAACCGACCAGACCACTTGAGAGGAGGCGGAGGTGCGCACCTGGGGACGAGTGAGCGACCCAGGCTGAAACTCCTCCATATCGCCCAGGCCGGCCGGCCACTCCACCAGGGCGCGCACAGGCGCGCCGTTGCGCGCTACCTCGGTGTCGACGCCGATCACGTAATTGGAGCCAAAGTGAACGCTCTTGACCACGTCCAGGCCGTTGGCCGCGTAGTGAAACGTGACTGTGGCGGGCGCCAGCACGGCGCCGGTGGGCGACTTCGATCCGCTCACCGTGACCTGGTATAGCGCGTCATTCAAATCCTTATTGAGCGCGGGATCGTAGGTAAACAGCGCTAGAGGGAAACCGAACTGGCCAGAAGCCTGCTGCTGCACCATGTCCAGAGGCTTGCCGTCGGAGCCGTTATAGTGCTTCAGAATCCACTTTTGGATCTCGCCTCCGCGATTGGTGAACTCGATGGTGTACAGCTCATTTTCGACTGTGGTTGTAATCGTGGCTACCGCTGAAATCGTGGGTGTGGGCGCGGCAATCTTTGCGGCCGCCCGGGCTCTGGCCCGCGTGGTACGCCCAGCTTGCGGCGGAGTCGATGGCGTTTGCGGCGCGGTGTTTTGCTGTGTTGTTGGCTGCGGCTGGCGGGCAGCTGGCGCCGGCGGGGAACTCTCTGGGCCCGGTTTCGGCTTATTGAAAAAAGTTTCGTAACCAAGAAAGATCAGCAGTAGAACCAGCCAGAACACCATGGTGGAGCGCATGTCGCCGCCGCCGCCGGATCCCTGCGATTGCAAATTGGGATTGCGAATTTCGGGCAAAGGGTAACTTCCTGTCGGATTGAGCGGCAGCCCGCGGGCCGCCGCTCTATCTATGGTAATGGTTCGTGGGGGGAAGGTCCTTCGCCGCGCCTGGCTGCGACGTCGCGGGCAAGTTCCGGCAAGGGAACCGGGTCCCCCGGGAAGCGGTCTTTGCTTCCTGGGGTGGTGGGAACGGGGTCAAACCCGCCAGGCGTGAAAGGATGGCAGCGCAGCAGGCGCCAACAGGTCAGAGCGCTGCCGCGCAGCGACCCGTGCACGGCAATCGCCGTGGCCGCGTACTCCGAGCAGGTAGGCATGAACTTGCAGCCGCCCACGCCCAGCGTATGCACCGCCGGTGAAAGCCAGCGCTTGTAGAAGGCGAGCAGCGCGAGCAGAAGGCGGGTCATGGCAGTCCGGCGGCGCGGCCTACAGCTTCAGCCTGCACCTGCTCCAGAATACGCACAACCTCCGCTTCCAGTTTCGCGAATTCAAGGGTGAGCACGCTGCGTCGGGGATGCAGGATGAGATCGAAGCCGGCTGGCAGCAGGTCGACATGGCGGCGCAGCGCCTCCCGCATGCGACGTTTGATGCGATTCCGATCATGAGCTCTGCCCAGCACCTTGCCGGCAGTGAGTCCCACGCGCGGCCCCGGCTTTCCGCCCCGCAGACGAAGGCCGGTCTGCGGGGACCCATGTTTTGACCCCGCGCTGGGAACGGGACTGGGATCGTTCGACCTGTTCAGCGCCCCCTGCGGCGCCAGAAACCAGCTCATCGACGCCGACTGGCGTTTGCGCGCCACAGCGTAAGCGCGCTCGAATTCGGAGTGCTTGCGCAGGCGAGCGCCCGCCAGAGACTGGAGCCCGAATCCCCAATTAACGGTCTTTATTTTCTGGGGTAGCTCGCGCTGCGCGGCCTTGGGAATTGGATTCATCGGGAAAGCTCGATGCGAACCACAGTTCCGGTCCTTGCGGGCCCGGCATCGCGCTGCCGGAGCTGCGACAGGACTAGTCGCGATGGCCAGCCGTAACCGTCACGCGCTTGCGGCCCGCTGCGCGGCGGCGGCTCAACACTGCGGCGCCCGCTTTGGTCTTCATGCGCGCACGGAATCCGTGGGTCTTGACGCGCCGGTGACGGTTGGGTTGAAATGTGCGCTTGGGCATGGAAATCGCGCTCCTGCTTCCTTCAAGAGAATCGCTTCAAGAGGATCGTCGCTTGAACAGCATTTTCAAGTATATCGCAAGTCAGGCTTCGAAGCCAGGGCGGGGCAGAATGAATGGCCGCGAACGCGTGAACTATGCGCATTCGTTTCCAGTCCGGTGACCCGCGAAAAATTTCACGCGCAATCAAAATAGTATTGACCTGCCGGTGGAGCTTGTGATGAACTGCATCGGAACATTCAAGCGCCAAGAATTCGGCGCACTCCGGCAAAAACCCGCAACTCAATCGTGTGTTTTCGTTTTTTTCGCGTAACTTGAGTAACCGGTTCCCTCAACTTTCACCAACCGTGGTGCAACTCTCGCGCGGCGCAGAAAGTTTTGTGAAAGAGAGATTGCAATCATGACTAAATGTGCTACTATCTCATCCGTTCAGAGAAAGTCTCAAGCGTCTCACGGAACGGTTTGTTCACGGCCCCTGGTGTGGACGTCCTGGCCAGACCCGCAGCGAAAGTTACCGGCAAATTTTTCCCGCGGTGGAGAGATCGTTCTTCGCCGCATGGAAAGCCGTTGCTGTAACACTGGTCAACCGTGTTGGCCGTTCCGTAGAAAATGACGCTGGCAAGGATTCGTACGATGGCATTCGCAACCTCTCCTGCACCGGCATTGAACCCCTGGCTTCAAATCCTTTCCGCTCTTGAAAAGAAAGTGATTCGCCAGTCTTTCGAAACCTGGCTCAAGCCCACGCGCTACAGCCACGCGGCGGGCCGCACGCTATACGTGCGCGTGCCCTCGCCCGAGTTTCAGCATATTGGCGAGAAGTACGGCGACCTGATCCAGGAAGCGATCGATCTGCAAGGCATGGAATTCGACGATGTGAGTTTTGTGACCGTGGAAGAAGATCCTTCGGTGCCGCCGCAGCGCAAGGATGGAGGCTTCGGCCCGCTCCCGGCCCATGCGCCCACCGCGCCGCCTCCCGCACCCTCGCGCTCGCCGGAGCAGGCGCGCTTCGATTGGTCGACCGCCGCGCAGCTCAACCCGCGCTACACCTTCGAGAATTTTGTCATCGGCAATGGCAACCAGTTTGCCCGCGCCGCGGCGCTGGCCGTTGCCGAGCGCCCCTCGCGCGCCTACAATCCGCTCTTCCTCTACGGCGGCGTGGGCATGGGCAAAACCCACCTGATGCACGCCATCGGCCACGAGGTCAAGCGCCGCCAGCCGGTCGCCAACATCTGCTACGTGTCTGCGGAAAAATTCACCAACGAGATGATCAACTCCATTCGCAACGATCGCATGACCAGCTTTCGCGATCGCTTCCGCACCGTGGACGTGCTGCTCATCGACGATATCCAGTTCATCTCGCAGAAAGAGCGCACTCAGGAGGAGTTCTTTCACACCTTCAACGCGCTGCACGAAAACATGAAGCAGGTGGTCATCGCCAGCGACCGGCCACCCAAGGAGCTGACCGAAATTGAAGAGCGCCTGCGCTCGCGCTTCGAGTGGGGTCTGATCGCCGACATTCAGCCGCCCGACCTCGAGACCAAGGTCGCCATCCTGCTCAAGAAGGCGGAGAGCGAGCAGGTGCACCTGCCCACCGACGTGGCGCTCTTTGTCGCCTCAAATGTCCGCACCAACGTGCGCGAGCTCGAGGGCGCGCTGGTGCGGCTGATTGCGTGGTGCCAGTTGAACCGCATGGACATCACCCTGGCGGCCACGCAGCAGTGCCTCAAGCAGTTCATCGACATGCAGGTGCGCAAGGTGACCATCGAGGCTATTCAGCGCGCCGTGGCCGAGCAGTTCGGGATGCGAGTCAGCGACCTGAAGCAGAGGAACAACTCGCGCAACGTGGTGGTGCCGCGCCAGATCGCCATGTACCTGGCCAAGCAGATGACGGAGGCCAGCCTGCCCGAGATCGGCCGCCAGTTCGGCAACAAGCACCACACCACGGTGATGCACTCAATTGGCAAAATCGACGAGCAGCGCCGCACCGACAAGGACCTGCACCGCATGATCAACAAGCTGCAGGACGTGCTCAACGCGTAACACCCCGAAACCCAAACTGGACCGCAAGGTGGAGGCAGCGAAGGCCGCGCGTAGCGCGGCCTTCGCTGTATGGCCCGGTCTGCCTGTAGCGCCGGTTTCCTGACCGGCTGTAGCGTGGGTTTCCAAACCCGCGCTTCAACTCATCACCACAGGCTACTTCGTCATCAACTCCACAAACATCTTCTGAAATCGCGCCGTATCCACGTCCATCTGCGCGCGCACCAGCCGCACGCCCGTCTCCGGCCTGTCGGCCTCAGTCCAGGTGAGCGTGTCGCCGTAGCTGGGCCCGTGGCTCAGGTCCACGTCCATGTAAAGCGACTGCTCTTTGGTGATGATCGCCGGATCGATCCACGAGCAGGCCGCCAGCTCATCCCACATGTAAGAGAACGGGCGGCTCCAGCGTGCAATATAGCGCGCAGCGGGCGTATCGGCCTTGGCAATTGCGTCGAGCACCGCCTTCGTGAAGGGCGCTTTGAGCGAGACGTCGGCCGTGGTCACCACGATGCTGGGCCACGCCGCGTGCAGCACAATGTGCGCAGCCTCGGGATCGAACCAGAAATTGAATTCGTGGCGCGGATCGCTGGCGAACTCGGGATCGCTGGTCTGCGGGTTGATGCTGCCGCCCATCAGTACAATGCCTTTGGTCAGCGCGGCAAACCCGGGATCGATGGAAACGGCCAGCGCGATGTTGGTCAGCGGCCCGGCCGCGTAGATGGTCACCTGGTGCGGGTGCGCGCGCACCTGTCGGATCAGGAAGTGCGCTGCGTCCTCGGCGATCGGCTTGATAGTGGGCCGGCCTTCGGGCATGGGTGCAATCTCCCACGGCCCATGTGCTGGAATTGTCAGTTCAGCGCTGTTCGCGCCGATCTCCGTGTGAGGTCCCCATGCGCCCAGCCACTCCGCTTTGCCGTAGAGCCGTTCCGCGAGCCTCGTCGCATCCTCGCTGCGCACCAGCGGAAACGCCGCGCCCTCCGCCACCGGCACGTTGCCGTGGCCGGTCAGCTCCAGCATGCGCAGCGTGTGAAGCGCTTCTTCGTCGCGCCACTGATCGCCGGTGACCATGGTGATGCCGAGCACCTCGATCTGCGGCGCCTCGAGTAGCGCCAGAATCGACATCTGGTCCGTCCCGCCCGGCCCCGCGCCATCCTGATCGATCAGCACAAGGCGCTTTTGAGCCCGGCAGCTAGCAGCCGTCAACAACAGCAGAACAAGAATCCTGGTTTTCATTGGGGCTATTGTTGCATGAAGACCGTGCATAGTGAATCGTCAATCGCATAGATCAAGCCGGAATATGGCTACGCAGCCCGACCGCCGCTGGTGACTGGCAACTGACAACGGTGAACTGTTTTACCGCTTCACTCACCCCCGTAGTAGCCGTCGCGGGTCTGGACGGTCATTTTCTTGTCTTTCCGCAACGTCAACTGCACCTTGTGAAAGCCCCCCGAGGCCGCTGCTATATCGGGCACGTAGCCGAGGCGGTACTGGGAGCGCAGTTCTTCGCCGATCTGCGTGTAGATGTTGGCGAAAGTCTGCTTGTCGGAGACCTCGAACATGCGGCCTCCGGTTTCTTTGGTGATCTGCGCGAGAATTTTGCGGCCATCCACATGCTGTTCGCCGCCGCGCCCGCCTCCACCAGGGTACCCGGCGTGCCCTCCAAAGCCGCCGTGTCCGTATCCGCCGTAGCCGTGTTGCTGGCCTTTGAAGTAGATGGCGTAAACAACGGTTTCGGCGCGCTGCGCCGCTGCGATGGCGCTGTTCAAAGTCTCGATGCTGCCGCGATCCTCGCCGTCGGTGAGCACCACGATCGCTTTGCGGCCTTGCTGCTTCTGCATCAGGTCCGTTGAGCCCAGATAAATGGCGTCATAAAGCGTGGTACCGCCGCCGTGAAAACCGTGACGATGTCCGTATCCGCCATAGCCGGAGTTTCCCTGATCCTGCGCATCGTCGCGGCGTTCTCCAATCCTGTTCAGAGCGGCGCGCAGCGTGGGAACCGAGGGCGTGAGGTCCTGGAGCAGATCGACTTGGTGGGCGAATTCAATGAGATAGGCCTGGTCGGGCCGCGGGCCGGCCGGCGACGTCACCATCTGGTCGAGGAAGGCTTCGCTGGCGTTGCGCTCGTCGTCGAGGGCGCTGCGCACTGATCCGCTCGTGTCGACCAGCAGTCCCAGCGTGAGCGGCAGGTTGTTGTCGCGGTCAAAGTAGCGGATAGGCTGCTCGCGGCCGTCGACAGCCAGCAAAAAATCGCCTTTGTTGAGCGTGGTTACCAGGGCGCCGTTCTTGTCGCGCACCACCACCGGCAGGTTGACGAGCTGAGCATGAACGGTGAGAGTGGGCGCCGGGGAAGTTTGCGACGCGGCGGGCGCGGCCTGCTGGCCATGGAGCGTGAGTGCGACCCAGAGTAAACTCGCGCCCAGCGCGACGCCTGTGACTGCCTGGCGGAAGTTCATGGCGTATAGAAATAGACGAAGACCGGTAAAGAAGTATTACGGCCATTGGTGAATAATCCGAGGCTGGGCCATACTATCGCGGGCGTGATGAGAATCCCTGCTCCTTCCAGAGCTTGTCCCACTGCCAGATACCGCCCCATGCCTTGGCGGGAATCCGATACCCGAGCACGTGCGCCAGTTGCAGAATCTGGCCGCGATGGTGGGCCTCGTGCGAAAACATGTAAGCAAACATGCTGGCGCCGGCCGGCCACGTTCGCGTCCAGCTTCCCCGCGAGAATTTTTCTACCTTCCGATCTGGCACAGCGGACAGAGCATCGGTCAACATGCGCAGACACTGCGCCGCGCTCTTCTTGTGCGCTGCCGCGGCCTGCTTCATGGTGCAGCGGTAAGGATCGAGCGGAGCGGGGCACCGCAGGTGCGGGCCATTGTGCCTCAGCCATATCAGGCAGCTGTTGTGCAGGTGCGCGAAGATGGCGGCGATGGTGCGGCCGGCACTTTGTTTTGCTCCCGGCAACTGCGCGCGCCACGCACGCGCATCGAGGTGCGCGAGCAGGAGCTGATTCATGGCGTCGTTCACAGTGTAAGTTTCCAGCAGAACATCACGCATTTCGGCCAGCGATCCGTCAGAGGAAGTTGGCATAGTAATCTCTGCAACGAAAAATCAAGCCGGACGAAATTATGCCGCGCAGTAGCTGAAAGCTGACCCCTGCCCTACCGCCGTCCAAACCCGCGCGGCTGCATCGGCGGCCTCACCGGCAAGTCGGTTTTGCCCTGGGGATACACCACCAGGAAGCGGCCCGGACCCTCGCCGCTCGAGGCCGTCTCCACACCCTCCAGACCGCGGCAAGCCAGGTGCAGCAAGCGCCGCTCGCGGCTGTTCATGGGCGGAAAGCTGTAAGGCATGCCGGTGCGGCGAACTTTTTCCGCGGCCGTTTCGGCGGCCAGGCGCAGCTCCTGCGCGCGTAACGCTTTGAAATTGCCCGCGTCGAAGCTGACCAGATCGTGCTCGTGCGCGTCCAGCCGCAGCATCTGCGCGGCAATGGTTTCCAGCGCTCGCAGCAGTTCCCCATTGTGCTGGATGACGAGCGGCACATCAGGCCCACCCAGCTCAATGTAAATCTGGCGCACCTCCAGTCCTTCCGGATCGCGCGCGCCGTCGCCGGCGGTGATGCGAAATTTGAGGCGCATTCCGCCCAGCTTGTTCAAGGAGTTGAGAAATCCGGCAATCTTCTGGGCGGCTTCCTGCAGATCGGCGATGGCCATAACAATCCAGTATCGCAGAGCGGAGCGGGAGGCTGCAGGCAAAATGAAGCGCAGGGCTAACTAACGGTGCACTACGGCGCGCTGCGGACGGCTTTCCGGTCGCTCTTCAGATTGGGATTGCACTCTTCATATCTTGATCGTATCGATCGCCTGGGCTAGCGACGCATGGCGCCCTACCGCGTCGCGCGTAACTACGCCGTCGATCATGCGCAAAATTCCTAGCGGGTTTTCGTCTCGCAACTCATCCGGCAACGCTGCCTGCGGGAAATCCTGGTAGCAAACCGGCCGTGCCCAGCGATAGATGGCCTGCGTGCCTACCGACGTAAACCGGCTGTCGCTGGTGGCCGGGAACGGCCCGCCGTGCACCATGGCGTGGCAGACTTCGACGCCGGTCGGAAATCCGTTCACAACCAATCGCCCCGCCTTGCGCTCGAGAACGCCGATCAGGTCGAAGTACTCGGCGAGATCCGCTTGGGTGCCGTGCAGCGTGGCCGTCAATTGGCCTTCGATCCCGCGCGCCAGTTCCAGCATCTCCGCGCGGCTCGCATAGCGGATGACGAGCGTGCTCGGCCCGAAGACTTCGCCTGCCAGCTCGGGATTTTCGACCAGGTCTCGGCCGCTGACTTCGAAGAGCGCCGGCACGGCGTGGCAGCTCTTCATGTCGATAGGCGCCGCCGCCTGCGCCAGCGTGCGCACGGCACTGTGGCCGCTGCGATGCGCCACGCCGCTCCTATAGCTTTTTGAAATCCCCTCGGTGAGCATGGGCGAGCAGCCGGCCTGCTCCACCAGCTTCTTGAGCTCGCCTACCAGCGCGTCGCCGAACTCATTGGCCGGAAGATAGACTAGTCCTGGCTTGGTGCAGAACTGGCCCACGCCCAGCGTAAACGAGCCGAAGAGCCCGCCGGCAATCTGCGCGGCGCGGGTGCGCAACGCCTCCGGCAGCACGAATACTGGGTTCACGCTGGACATTTCCGTGAAGCACGGAATCGGCTCCGGCCGCGCGGCGCACATTTCCATCAGCGCCTTCCCCGCGTGCAGCGAGCCCGTGAAACCCACGCCCTTGATCCTGGGATGCTTCACCAGAGCCGCGCCCAGGTCCGTGCCCGCGCCAAAGAGCAGCGCAAAAACGCCGGGATGCAGATGGTTCTCGCGCACGCTCTTTGCTATCACCTGGCCCACCAGCTCGCTGGTTCCCGGATGCGCGGAGTGTGCCTTCACGATCACCGGACAGCCCGCCGCCAGCGCGGAAGCCGTATCGCCTCCGGCCACTGAAAACGCCAGCGGAAAATTGCTCGATCCGAAGACCGCAACCGGTCCCAGCGCGCGAAATAGGGAGCGAATGTCGGCCCGCGGCAGGGGCTTACGCTCCGGCTGCGCGGGATCGATGCGCGCATTTGCCCACGATCCTTCTTCCACCACCTGCGCAAACAATCGGAGCTGGTTCACGGTGCGCGCCAACTCGCCCTTGAGCCGTGCTTCGGGCAGCGCCGTCTCAGCGTTGGCGCGAGACACGAGCTCGCCGGCAATCTCCTCGATGCCCGATGCAATATGGCGCAGGAAACGCGCCTTCTCCTTGCCGGGAAGGTTGCGATAGGCGACCAAGGCTTCTTCGGCCAGATGAGCCGCGCGATCGAGCCCTTCCGGCGGAGCATAATGGAACGTGGGCTCCAGCAGCCTGCCCGCCGTGGGATCAAATCCCTTGAACGTCCCCGCGCTCGCCGTTTGCGGTTCGCCATTGACGATGGAATAACCGGAGATCATAATTCACCATGATTTCCCGCGCCATACGCGCGCGACTTTTGCAAATGTCGATTTCGGAGGCCTCCGAATTGATCGATGTTTTGAAAGGGCGCGACTTTAGTCGTGCCGATCGAGCCGAAAAACACGCGTGGGCTTTAGCCCTGAGGTAATTTCGGCGCTCAAACCGATTTGACCGGAGTCTCCTCCTAGGAGCGTCTACAGTGAGAGCTTACCGCACGGCGGGGGATATTTTCATAGAGGAGGGCGGCCGGTTTTATGCGCTCGCGGGACAAACGTGGGATAACTTCATACGCGGCGATATGTTCGAGCTTGCCTGCGCCGCCACCCGCGGCCCGGCAGTGAACTTCGATCCCGCCTCGGTGCTCGCACCCATCGTGAGCCAGGAGGTGTGGGCGGCGGGCGTCACCTACTACCGCAGCCGCGACGCCCGCATGAGAGAGTCGAAGGATGCCGGCGGCGGCGATTTTTACGCGCGCGTCTACAATGCCCCGCGTCCCGAGCTGTTCTTCAAAGCCACCGGCCGGCGCGTGGTCGGCCCGGGCGCGCAGGTGCGCATCCGCGCCGATTCTCACTGGAACGTCGCCGAGCCGGAGCTCACGCTGCTAGTCAACCCAGCCGGCCGCATCGTGGGCTACACCATCGGCAACGACATGAGCTCGCGCGACATCGAGGGCGAAAACCCGCTCTACCTGCCCCAGGCCAAGGTCTACGATGGCAGTTGCGCGCTCGGCCCATGCATTCTGCTCTCGCCCCATCCGCTTCCGAAATCCACTACCATCGCAATCGAAATTCGCCGTGGCAATGCGAGTGCCTTCTCCGGCAGTACTACGCTCAACGAGCTCAAGCGCGATCGGCAGGAGCTGGTCGATTTCCTTTTCCGCGACAATAGTTTCCCCGACGGCGTTTTCCTGATGACTGGCACTGGCATCGTTCCCAGCGATGAGTTCACGCTCCAAAGCGGCGATGAGATCTCGATCACAATCGATGGCATCGGCACTCTCCGCAATCGCGTCGCTCAGCATCCTACCCCGCAAATCTCACAGGCCGATAGTGGATGGAAGTGAGTCGGGGTAAAGGAAATAGCTGGAAAGGCCGTCTTTTCTGTGTCATAACTACGTTGTCAACGCGCGGTTATGGCCGAGGAAAGGGCGGCCTTTCTCATGACAGAGTGTAACCAAGGAAGGTTCACGTTTGCATCTCATTTTTCGCGCCGCGTGGAG
>JASHRF010000096.1 GCA_030037545.1 Acidobacteriaceae bacterium
GAGTCCATCCAAGACTGTGCATCAGGCGGCCAATATGGTCCGGGTGATAGCGAACTCCGAACTCGTGCTCCACCGTTTCGGCAATACGCGCCGTGGTCCACAGATTGGTCCGGTAACCCTGCGCCACCGGTCCCTTGAGCAGAAGACGGATCAGACGCTTTCTCTGCGATGCGGCCAACTTCAAGGGACGCCCCGGAGAGAAACGCACTTGCAACGCTCCAATTCCTCCCTGCCGCCGAGCATCGCGCCAGCGCATCACCGAACTCGGATTGCATCCGATCCGCCGTCCGACCTCGTTAAGAGATAAACCATCATCCAGCAACGTCAAAGCGCGCCTGCGCCGATCTTCCAGAAGGTCGGCGCTCCCCTTGAGCCTGGGCATAGGTCTTCTGTCCCTCAATATCTATTATTGCATTATTTATGCAGCAGTCAATATTCATGGCCTTGCGCCCTTTCGCTGGAAAAAAGTGAAAGGCGGAAGATCGCGTCAAGGTAAGTGGCGAGAAACCTGGTTGGCGGTCCTGCCGCGCTAAGCAGCGGACTGCCGCGAAGCCGGTGAATTCGCTTCTTTGCGGGTTTTGCGCCACCAGCGCCAGATGGAGAAAGCGCTGGCCACAACGCAGAGTGTGATGAAGACGAACATGCTCCACTCAAAGGCTGGGGCCCTGGCAATGCTGAGCACGGTCTTGCCGAACTTGAGGGCGAGCACGGCCAGAATCGCGAAGCGTACGGCGCGGGCGCAGAAGTTGAAGACCATAATGCGCCAGATGGGATAATCGATGGCCGCCACGGCGGCGATGACGGTGGTGAAGGGAAAAGGCGGCGGCGCCAGGCCGGCGAGGGCGACCGCCGCTCCGGCGCGGTTGCCGATGCGGGCGTGCAGACTTTCAAAGCGCTTTTCACCGGCCACTTTTTTAATGCCTTCCTCGCCCAGCTTGCGCGCCACTAGTGCCAGCAGCAGCACGCCGATGGTCGATCCGCAGGCGGCGGAAAGAATGTACCAGGCTGTGCCGTGATGGTGGTGCGCCACCACCCCCACTACCACCAGATCGTTGCTGAAGGGAAGCACCAGGAAAGAGGAGTCCAGAATGCCCATGAGCAAGGGGCCGAAGTAACCGATGTGGAAGATGAAATGCAGGAACCCAATCAGGAAAGTTTTCATTTGCGTGCCGGGCGCCCGCCTGCCGCCTGAGCGGATGGCGCCTTGGGTAGAGATGGCGCCCACTGCTCTCAGATATAGATGCGGGCGTGCTCAAGCCATGGCTGCGGCGGGCGGCGGAAGCGGGGAAAGCTGCGGCATGGGTCAGCACAAGAAGTCGCTTTCACCGTGTGATAGAGGATTGCGGCAAGGCTACAATGGTGGTGTTCTTTTTCTTCGGTTCCATTGCTCCCCTTTGTCCTTTGTTCCCTTGTTCTCTCGTTCCCTGCCTTTTACGCTCCGCGCACTTGGCCGCGGCCGTTGCCTTTGACCGCGTACATGCGCGTATCGGCAGCGCCGATGATGGCGTGAAGTGTAGCGCCGTCGGAAGGCGCGGTAGCTACGCCGACGCTGGCGCTCACCGCCAGCTTGAGGCCGCTCTTCATCTCAAAGATCGTTTTCATCAGCGCGCGGTGCAACCCGGTGCAGAGGGAGAGTGCGACCTCCGCGCCGGTGGCGGGCATGAGGATCACAAACTCGTCGCCCCCGTAGCGGAAGCACAGATCCTGGGCGCGGCTCAGCTCCTGCAGGCGTCGGCCCACAGCCGCAAGCAGTTCGCTGCCGGTGAGATGACCGTGCACGTCGTTGACCAGCTTGAAGCGGTCGAGATCGAGGAAGGCCAGGCTGATGGGCGTTTGCTTGGCTGCGAGCGTTCCCATTTCGCGGCTCAGCACGTCATAAAGATGGCGCACGTTGAACAGACCGGTGGTGTCATCGGTGATGGTGAGCTGCTGGATGCGCGCCACATCGCGCGCATTCTCAATGGCGATGGCCGCGTGGTCGGCGAGGATGTGCAGGAAGGCGATGGTGTAATCGTTCATCTGTTCGGCGCGCGGATTGAAGATCTCGATGACGCCATGCGTGCCCTTACGCCCACGCAAGGGCAGAGCGATGACGGAGCGCACCTTGCGCGGCTGGGCGGGACCGATCTTGAGGACGCGTGGATCGTTAATGGCTTCGGGTACGATCAGCGTTTGGCCGTGCTCGAGCACCCAGCCGGCTACGCCTTCGCCCACCTTGACGCGCAGGTCGCGGAGCCTGGCCTGTTCGCCTCCGGCGGCGATCGCGTAATAGAGCTCCTGCGTGGCTTCGTCGAGCATCAGGAGCGTCCACAGCTCGGCCTGCACAACGCGCTCCATCTGCTCGAGGATGGCGCGCAGGATGATGTCGAGCTCGAAGCTCGAGGTGAGCGAGCGCGTCAGTTGATGGAAAACCAGCAGATCTGCGAGCGGGATACGGCTTTCCGTGGGATTGGTCATCTGGGGCGACCTTTGTCCGGACTTTTGACAACATTGTGTCACACACGGTGCGAGGGAGCGCGGCAGCGGTGCAGGTTAACAGTCTGTAAAGCACTCGTACGTTTTGTGGCATTTTCGGCAGGACTGAAGCCGCGCCCCAACGTAGAGCAGGCAGCACGAACATTCGGTCCGCGGACTGGAAAGCCTAACTCGCTCAGCCGCCGATGTGCACCATGGAGCGCGACGGTTTGAGGAAGCCGGGCTCGCCAATATGATGGCGCGCTTCCTTGCCCTGCACAGTGCGGTGAATGTAGTCGCGCAGATCCTGATCCGATTCGCCGGCGCGCAGGCGTCCGTAAAGGTCGTGCTCCACCTGGGAGAAGAGGCAGGTACGGATTTTGCCGTCGGAAGTGAGGCGGACGCGGCTGCAGGCGCCGCAAAAGGCCTGGGTGACAGGCGCGATAATGCCGATTTCGCCGCGGCCGTCGGTGAACCCATAGCGGCGCGCGGTCTCGCCGGCTTCGCGCGGCGGAAGTTCGACGAGCGGCAGCACGCGGCCAATGCGCTTAACAATCTCGCGCAGCGGAACGACGATCTCCGGCGACCACAGGCGGCCTTCCTCGAGGGGCATGAACTCGATGAAGCGTACTACGACATCCTCCTGGCGGGCGAAATGGGCAAAGCTCTCGATCTGGTCGTCGTTGAAGCCGCGCAGCAGCACGCAGTTGATCTTGAGCGGGGTAAGGCCCGCCGCGCGCGCGGCGCGGACACCGCCCAGGACCGTTTGAAAGCTGCCGGGGATGCGGGTAATGCGTTCGAAGGTAGGCGCATCGACGGCGTCCATGCTGACGGTGACGCGATTGAGGCCCGCGGCCTTGAGCGGCGCGGCCAGCGAGTCGAGCAGGTGGCCATTGGTGGTAAGCGCCAGGTCGAGCGGCTCGCCGGTGAGGGTGCGCAAGTTAGCGAGCTCGCGAACCAGATCGACGAGGCTGCGGCGCAGCAGCGGCTCGCCGCCAGTGAGGCGCACCTTGGTGATGCCGAGCGAAACGAAGAGCCGGATCAATCGCAGGTACTCGTCGATGGCCAGCTCGGGATACTGCGGGCCGGCCTCGCCGGTGCGGCAGTAGACGCACTTGTAGTTGCAGCGGTCGGTGATGGAGACGCGCAGGTCGTGGATGACACGGCCATAGCTGTCGGTCAGGCGTGCAGCGGGGGCGAACGGGCCCGAAAGGATTGGGGAAGCGGTAACCATCGGCAACTTCAAGGGTATACCGGCTGGCCGGGGTTTTCGAGCGGGGACCAGGATGGGAGCTTGTGGTCTCCTATCCTTTTCGCGATGAGGCTGCGACACTTGGAGGGTACAAAAAGGCTTGGTTAGAAATGTCACCGCGGATTTCGAGCCCATCCTTGCGGCAGAAAGAAGTCGCAAGGATGGCACGGAGGTTATTCCCAGCTTTTTGCTGCTTAGAATCCGGCCTGTAAAACTGCCTGCTCGGATTGCGCGATCTGCTGCTGCGCTGCGGCCACCGGCTCGTTATAGTGCGCGGCGATGAGCTGCGCAGACTGCGCACCATTGAGATAACGCTCGACGGCGGCCAGCTTGATGGTGGAGCGGGCGGCCATCTGCGCTACCTGCACTTTGGTCGAGACCGACTGAACCAACGCCAGGATAGCGCTGACAATGGTTCCCACCGCCTGAATCGCGGCGAGGGCATGCGTCTGGCTCGCCGGATCGACGATGTGCGCGGCCGTGAGCAGCGCGGCATTGACTTGCTGCTGTAGGGTGACGACTTGGGTTTGCAACTGCGCGAGCACACCGGCCGTGGGATTGGCGAGATAGGCTTTGGCCTCCGTGACGAGCAAGTTGGAGGCGGCGTCGAAGCCGGCAGTGGCGGCGGTGAAGGCAGGCGCATCGGCGGGCGCCAGAAGCGCGGCCGTCGAGTCAACGGTGGTTACAGCGGATTGGAGCGAGGGCGTCCAGTCGACGATATCTTGCGCCACGCTGACGCCGGTGCAGCCTTCGAGCCAGGGCACAGGCAGAAGTAGCGCGATGAGCATCCAAGCTCCGAGCCTGGCGGTTGCGCCACTGTTGGCAGTGGGCGTGGGGCTACCGTTGCAATTGGTGCATTCGCCGCTGCAGTTCCCTTTGGGTGTGGCTTCCGGGGCGGCTGCGCCGGGATCGCGCGCCAGCAGGCCGAGCAGGGCCGTGGCCAGCGCACTGGCCAGCGAGACTACCGTGCCGGTGCCCATTTTGCCCAGCGAAACGCCCTGCTGCGTTAGAACCGCGGCGATGGTTGCGATCGAGATTAGCAGCCCGGCGGCTGAGGTGCGGGGGTGGTTCCACATATTCGAGATCGGATTCATGAGAATGGCTCCTTTGAGCGGCTTGCTGTGAGCGGCAATCGACGTGCCGCGGCTGAGGGCGGGCTGCGCTAGCCGTCCTAATTACTGTTCAGTAACAGGTTGGTTTCCTTTGGTCGAAGGGTGGGGCTGGTCCCTGCCGTTAAAAAACTCTGCCGGCGGACAGTTTGCCCAGACAGTCTGCCGGACTTTGCTTGCAACTCTCAAGCCCGGAGGTTGCCGGTTGTCACCTCGGTCGCGCGCTCCGCTGGAGAGCTGGCAAACGCTGGAATTGAATGGCGCCGCGCCGCGGCATTCCAGCGCCTTGGGGCGGAGGGAACGGCGCGTCCGTCCTTTTCCAGCTAAGAACTAGGTTAGGGAATTCCGCGAAATAACCTGCAAGCGGCGAGAAATTTTTATTTGGTTTTTTTTGAGAGAGTTAGGTAGTTGGGGCGACGACCGCGGGATTGACAAAGTTTGGGGTGAACCCCTCGGGTGAGACAGTTTGTAATTTGACAGGACGCCGTTGGCTGAAAAACGGTTTTCCCTTGGTAACCGCGGGAGCAACAAATCCGCAACGCCACGCCCGGATTAGGTGTTGCGCTTGACGAAGCGGCGGCCGCGAATTTCGTATTCGCCGCTGGCTACCATGCGGACGGCCTCGGTGTAGGCGATGTGCTCTTCGGCCAGAATGCGCTCGGCCAGGGAGTGAGTGTCGTCGGATTCGAGCACCGGGATCGCGCGCTGCAGAATGATGGCGCCGTGGTCGAGCTCGTCGTCGACAAAATGAACGGTGCAGCCGGCGATTTTTACGCCGTAGGCGAAGGCCTGCTCCTGCGCTTCGAGTCCGGGGAAGGCTGGCAGCAGCGAGGGATGGATGTTGAGGATGCGGTCGGGGAAAGCGGCGACGAAGGCCGGCGAGAGCAGGCGCATGTAACCGGCCAGGCAGATCAGATCGACGCGGTGTTCGCGCAGGCAGGCGAGGACGTCGGCATCGTGCGTGTCCCGTGAGCGCCCTTTGGAGATGTGCAGGGCTGTCGCCATCCCGAGGTCGCGGCCGGCGGCCAAGCCGGCGGCGCCGGCGACATTGGATATGACGATGGCGATCTCAACGCCAGCAAGGCGGCCACAGCGAATGGACTCGGCGATAGCGAGGAAGTTGGAGCCGCGGCCCGAGAGGAGAATGCCGAGGCGCAGGGGTGGTCGATCAGAATGCGGATTCGCCAACGGTGTTCCCCCATGGCGGAGCTAGGGGCGTTTGCCGAGTTTGCGGAGTTAAGGCTGATCGCAAGCTCCGCCAGCATCGCTAACGCCCGCTCCTACGTGTACTGCACGCGGCGCTCGCCTTTTACTATGCGGCCGACGACGTAGAACTTCTCTTCCGCACGATCGAGCAGGTTCTTGGCTCGTGTAAACTTCGCGGCCGGAATCGCCGCAATCAACCCGATGCCCATGTTGAAGGTGCGCAGCATCTCTTCCTGCGGCACCTGGCCGAGTTCGCGCAGATGCTCGAAAATCGGCAGCACCGGCCAGGAACCCAGCTCCACCTGCGCGGTCACGTTCTTGGGTAGGATGCGGGGCAGATTCTCCGTGATGCCGCCTCCAGTGATGTGGGCCATACCCGTGGTGAGGCCGGAGGTGACCAGTTTCTGAATGACGTGGAGATAACTGCGGTGCACCTTAAGCAGCGCCGCGCCGGCTTTTTCCTTGATGGCCGTGACGTATTGCTGCGGCTTGTAGCCGCCCACCTCGAACAACAGCTTGCGGGCCAGCGAATAGCCGTTGGTGTGCAGGCCGGTGGAGG
>JASHRF010000097.1 GCA_030037545.1 Acidobacteriaceae bacterium
CTCCACGCGGCGCGAAAAATGAGATGCAAACGTGAACCTTCCTTGGTTACACTCTGTCATGAGAAAGGCCGCCCTTTCCTCGGCCATAACCGCGCGTTGACAACGTAGTTATGACACAGAAAAGACGGCCTTTCCAGCTATTTCCTTTACCCCGACTCACTTCCATCCACTATCGGCCTGTGAGATTTGCGGGGTAGAGACCTGTGAGACTGGCTGCTCCCGTGCGTGCAGGTGAATAATGTGCGTATGAGCGAACTGAATCTCGATCCCAAAGCTACCGCCATCGTCATCATCGATCTCCAGAAGGGCATCGCGCAAATGCCCGGCAATCCGCACTCCGCGCAGGAGGTGATCGCCAACTCCGTCCGCATTCTCGACGCGGCGCGGGCCGCGGGCGCGCAACCGGTGCTGGTGCACGTGGCTTTTTCGCCCGATTTCGGCGATGTGCTCAAGATGCCGGTCGACGAGCCCATGCGTTTCACCACGCCGCCGCAGCCGGATTGGAGCGACCTGCTGCCGGATTTGAAACAGCAGCCCAACGACATCGTGATCCTGAAGCGGCAGTGGGGCGCGTTTTATGGCACCGCGCTCGACTTGCAACTGCGCCGGCGCGGGCTCAAAACCATCGTGCTGTGTGGCATTGCCACCGAGTTCGGCGTGGAAAGCACGGCACGCGATGCCTACGAGCATGGCTACGAACTGGTATTCGCCGAGGACGCCATGACCGGCCGCAATGGCCACGCCAATTCGATCGCCAATATCTTCCCACGCCTCGGCCGGGTGCGCAGCACCGAGGATATCGTGGCCGCGCTGGGCGCGAAGAGTGCGGCGTAGTTTTTCCGCATCTTCCCGGTGTCATCGTGAGTGGCGCGTAGCGGAGTCGAGGGATCTGCGGTTGTTCCTTGTCTTCATCGCCGGGCACCTCATTCGAGAAGCCGCTGGGTGGCGCAGTCTCATCGCGCCGACGGTGGCATGCCACGAGCTCCCCGCTCCAGTTGCCCTTTGCAACAAGGTAATCTTGAAGCGTGGCATCGCACGGCACGGCGCAATCCGGGACCCAAGAAAACGCCTGGCGCCCCAGCCATAATGTCTGGCTCATTGCCCTCTCCGTCATGCTGGCCACCTTTATGGAGGTGCTCGATACCTC
This sequence comes from Acidobacteriaceae bacterium, assembly GCA_030037545.1. Taxonomy (GTDB): domain Bacteria; phylum Acidobacteriota; class Terriglobia; order Terriglobales; family Acidobacteriaceae; genus Telmatobacter. Next base: position 1,148 of record JASHRF010000097.1, read on the forward strand.
GGTGGCCACCGTCTCGCTGCCCCACATCGCGGGCAGCCTTTCGGCCACGCGCGACGAGTCCACCTGGGTGCTCACCAGCTACCTCATCTCCAACGCCATTGTTCTGCCCTTGTCTGGCTGGCTGAGCAACCTCATGGGCCGCAAGCGCTACCAGCTTTGGTCGGTTGCCATCTTCACGCTGGCCTCCATGTGGTGCGGCGCGGCCAACAGCCTGGCCATGCTGGTAACCGCGCGCGTGGTGCAGGGCGCGGCGGGCGGCGGGTTGCAGCCGGTTTCGCAAGCCATCCTGCTTGAAAGTTTTCCGGTGCATAAGCGCGGCCAGGCCATGGCCGTCTACGGCATGGGCATTATCGTCAGCCCGCTGCTAGGGCCGTTGCTGGGCGGATGGATCACCGACAACTATACCTGGCGCTGGATCTTTTACGTCAACGTGCCAGTCGGCATCCTGGCGCTGCTCATGATTCACACTTTTGTCGAAGATCCGCCCTGGATTGGGCGCGGGGCAGACTGGCACGTCGACTACACCGGCTTCGGTTTCCTGGCTATCGCACTCACCGCAACGCAAGTGGTGCTCGACAAAGGACAGGAGTCAGATTGGTTCGGCGCCGTGTGGGTGCGCTGGTTCGTGGCCGTAGCCATCGTGGGCATGATCATCTTTATCGTGCGCGAGCTACGCGCCCGCTCGCCCATTGTGAACCTGCGCGTGCTCGCCGACCGCAACCTGGCCACGGGCACGTTTCTCATCGGCCTGTTGGGCATCATCATCTACGGCACCACTGCCATTCTTCCGCTGTTCCTGCAGGACCTGATCGGCTACACCGCGCTCAACAGCGGCATTGCCGTGGCGCCGCGAGGCATCGGCGCGATTTTATCCATGATCATCGCCGGCCGGCTGATCGGGAAGATCGATGAGCGCCTGCTCATCGCCATCGGCGTCGTCATTCGCGCGGTCTCGCTGTTCATGCTCGGCGACCTGAATCTCTCCCTCAGCATGAGCACCGTGGTCTGGCCGAATGTCGTCAACGGCTTCGCCAATGGGTTTCTCTTTGTCCCGCTCACCACGCTCACCGTAAAGACGTTGCCCAACGAGCTGATGGGCGCGGGCACCGGCCTCTACAACCTGCTGCGCAATCTGGGCGGCAGCGTGGGCATTTCCATGGTGACCACGCTGCTGACACGCGCTGCGCAGGCGCACCAGAACATGCTGGTAGGCAATCTGACCGGCAGCTATCCGCCCTACTGGAGCACGCTCCAGCGGCTGCAGGGGTTTTTCGCCATGCACGGCGGCCATGCAAACGGCTCGCGAATGGCAATGGGCCTTATGTATCAGCAACTGATTCAGCAGTCTACGCTAGCTTCCTATATCGACGACTTCCGCCTGCTCGCGTATCTCAGCTTGCTGGTCATTCCCTTTCTGATCTTCTTCCGCAATCCGCCAGGATCCCGGAAGCGTCGGCCGGGCGGAATGCACTGAGGCCGAGCCCCGTCCTCACACCATCGCGCGTTCTTTCACCCGCAGATATTCGTTCAGCACCGGCGAAGTCAGATGCCGCGGATCGAGATCGAGCGTCAACGCGCCCTGTTCGCGCAGCCGCGCCAGCAACAGCTCGCGGCGTCCAGCCAACCCCTGTGCCGCCGAGGCGCGAAACATCTGCGCCACCGTGCGCGGACGCGCCTGGGCGATAGCATCCACATCCGGCTGCGCCATGGCTACAAACAGCAGCACGTGGCGATGCAGCAACTGCATGGCGCCGTCGATGACCTCGGGCCGCATGGCGGTTTCGGCCAGGTCGGTGATCCAGAGAATCAGCGCACGGCGCGGCTGCAGGCGATTCAAGAGGGCAGTGGCGCGCAGGTGGTCGGCCTCGTTTGATTCGGCGCGCGCCTGGGAAAGACATTCGACTATATTGCGAAGGTGTGATGCGCTGCGTCCGGGAAGCAGCCGCTGCTGAATACTGCGTCCGTAGACAAGCAGGCCTACGCGGTCGCCGGAGTACATCGCAAGCTGCGCCAGCGCCACGGCGGTGGAGCAAGCGAAGTCGAGCTTGGAGTGCGCTACCTGGTCCGCGCCGCCGGGCCGGCTCGCGCTAGATTGGCTCGCGTTAGCCTGGCCCGCGTCTGCTTGATAAGCCTCGGGTTGAATCGTCCCGCGCAGCAACCGCCCCGCATCCAGCACGATCCACACAGCCTGGCTGCGCTCGGTCTGGAATTGCCGCGTGATAAGCTCGCCCCGCCGCGCAGTCGCCGTCCAGCACACGTTGCGCAAGTCGTCGCCCTCCACGTACTCGCGCAGGCTTTCAAATTCGCGGCCCAGCCCGCGCAGTCGCTGCTGGCGGAGTTGCAGGTCGATCTGCCGGCTGCGCGCCAGAAAGATTTGCTGCTCCTCGCCCTGGCGCAGCGCGGGATAGATGCGCACCGTCTGTTCGAGCGGCGCGACGGCCCAGCGCTCCACGAGCCGCAGCGGCGATGTGTAGCGCACGAAGACGGCGCCCGCGCGCGCATCGCCGCGTTCGCGCGGCTCGATCGCATAGCGTAGCGCGGTTCGAATGCGCGGGAAGGCTTCGAGAGTATGCGTAGCCGGAGCGGCGACGAAGGCGGCGGGGAGATCGTCAATGACGCGAAAGGCGAGCACGATGTCACCCTGTTGTTCAATGGCCAACTCGATCTCTGTAGTGCTGTCGAGTGCGGGCGCATTGCTCCAGGAGCGCTCCACGGTGATGAGGCGCGGAGCAAGCAGGCGCTGGCCGTCGTAGAACGCGGCCAGCAGAACCAGCGCATCCCATACCAACATGCCGTAGCCCAGGCGCGGCGAGAAAAAGCCGGGCAGCGCCAGCAAAAGCCCCGCCGCCAGCAAGCCGATGGCACGCGGCGTGAGACCGAAGCCGAAACGCCCGCGCGGCTGACAGACTGCGCGCACCGGATGGGGATGGAGCGAACCGCCTATCACGCCCGCGGCACCGCCACCGCCGCCAGCACATCGTTGAGTACGCGGTCGGCGTCGAAACCCTCCAGCTCGGCTTCCGGCTTGACCATAATGCGATGCCGAAGCACCGGCAGCGCCGCCCGCTTTACATCGTCGGGCAAAACATAATCGCGATCCTCGAAGGCCGCGTAGGCCTGCACCACGCGCAGCAGGCAGATGGCCGCGCGCGGGCTGGCGCCCAGGCTGAGCATGGGCCACTCGCGCGTGCGCCGCACCAGTTCCAGAATGTAATTGAACAGCTCCGGCTCCAGGCGCACGGCGCAGATCTCGTGGCGCGCCGCAGCCAGCAGATCGCCGGCCAGAGGCCGAATGGCCGCGGCATCGAGCACCGTCACGCCGCCTGCGCCCAGGTGCCGCTCCAGCATCTGGCGCTCTTCATCGAGGCTGGGGTAATCCACCTTGATCTTGAGCAGAAAGCGGTCCAGTTGCGCCTCGGGCAGCGGATATGTGCCTTCAAACTCGACTGGATTCTGGGTGGCGAAGACCGTAAACCATGCAGGCAGCTCGTGCCGCTTGCCATCGCTCGTCACCTGGCGCTCTTCCATGCACTCCAACAGCGCGGCCTGGGTGCGTGGGGGCATGCGATTGATCTCGTCCACCAGCAGGAGATCGGTAAAGACGGGGCCGGGATGGAAGGTAAACGCCTCCGCGCCGGGACGGAAAATGGACGTGCCGAGAATATCGGCAGGCATCAGGTCGGGCGTGGCCTGCACGCGCTGAAATCCCAGCCCCAGCAGCCGCCCCATGGATTTGACGATGAGCGTTTTGGCAATGCCGGGCACGCCTTCAAGCAGTGCGTGTCCCTGGGTGAGCACGGCGGCCAGCACGTCGGCGATGACCGGCTCCTGGCCGGAGATGACGCGGCCCAGTTCCCCGCGAGCCTGGGCCAGAAGCTGCTGCGTCGCCGGCAGTGCGACAGTCGCGGATTGCGACTCGGCGGGAGCTCCAAAAGAATTGCCCGTGTTCATCGTTTCTCTCCATTCATTCGTCGATTCCTTAAGACAATCTAACCCATCCGTGAAACCAAGCTGGAGGCCTCATCCCCGCGGCTCCTTTCTGCCGCCGCGGTGGCGGACGGCACCCTTTCATGCAGTCCGCGGCTTCCCGCCCGAGCCAGCGCCGTCAGCATCTCGCCATGCCGGCTGAGCGCCTGCACCAGCGCCAGCGCGCGACGTGGCGCCAGCCGATCGTCGCGCGCAGCCTCTTCGCAGGCCGTCAAATCCGTGTCCATCTCCGCGGGCGCCTGCGGAAAGCGCCGGCGCAGCACCTCGGCAAGCTCGCCCGCGCTCATCTGCATCCCTTTGCGCCCGCACAACGTTCCCATGCGGCGGCGAAAGCGATCGTACGCCAGCGCCACCGCCGTAGCCGCAGCGCCGGCCTTCCCATAAAGCGATCCCAAGGCTTCAAGAAATTCTACCGGCGTGGCCCGCGCGGGCGCAGGCAGATCCCGCACCGGCCCATTGCGCCGGCTGAAGCTGAAGACGGCCAGCAATCCGATGCCGGCCAGCCCGGCTAGCAGGAGATTCAGAGCCGCTCCGCGGGCGTAGTACCACTGCGAGTGCACGTCGCCGTGCAGCGACTCATCCCAGTAAAAATCGTGGCCGTCGCGCGGCCCCAACGCGTTGAGCAGCAGGCGCAGATTATCGGCCCGGGCGATGGATCCGTTTTCAAGCGGGGTCGCACTGGCCCACCACACCACGCGACCCTTCCCGCGATCGAACACCACCACGGCTGGCGCGCCGGCACAGGCGTACTCGACGCGATAGCGGGGATTCGCGACCCTCCATCCCGCCGCAGGAATCATCCACACCTCGCCGGAATCGGCTAGCGGATCGAGTCCTTCCGGCGTCAGCTTGCAGGGCTCCTGAAACTGGTTCGCAGGCTCGACGGCGCCGCCGGGGATGAGCGCGCCTCCCGTGAATCCGGTCACCAGCACGCGCGCGCCGTGTGAAAGAAGAGCATCGACAGCCTTGAAGTCCGCCGTATCGGTGAGAAACGGCTCGGCGAGAATCACGACCGACTGCGCGTTGGCCTGCCGCGCCAGCTCACTGAGCGGTTCTTCCCATCGCTCGATGCGGTAGCCGCTCGAGGCCAACAGATCGTAAGCCGCGCGCGCGCCGTGGCGTCCAGTCAGGTAGCTGCTGGGCACCGGATCGTCGTCGCGATTCTGGTTGCGCGCAAAGACGCCGGTAATTACAGCCAGCACCACCACCGCCAACAGACAGATGAGCAGCAGCTTGCGGTCGCGCGCGTCGAGCGTAGTCAGGAAGCTCATTCCAACCCCAGCCCGGCTGCCACTTGCATCGCCGATTGGTAATCGGCCGAGCCGGCATCGCGCCCGCCATACCAGGTGCGCTCGAAGGTTCGCGTCAACGCCGTCAGCCCATCGCGGCGCGGATCGGAAGATGGAAGGAGCCGCAGATACTCGCGCGGCGTGCGCGCGCGGTCCGTCGGCCACAAGTGGCGCGATTCCAGCCGCGCGATGGCCGCCCAATAAAGAAAGTGGATGGCTTCGCGCCACAGGCCCTGCGCGGCCATGGCGTGCGCATCGCGTAGCCAAAGCTGCCAGTTGCGCGCGGAAGGAGCAATGGGAAGGCCGGGGCCATCCTCAATCAACCGAATCCGTGAGCGGCGTTCAATCCGGATCAGCGCCCACACCAACACCACGCACAGCCCGCCGAGAAAGAGGGCGCGCACAGCAAACCCGATCCACGGCATCCGCGCGCCAAATCGCATCAGTCCGCCGAAGAACGCGTCCAGCTCGTTAGCCAGCCACTCCAGCAAGCGCTCGCGGGGCGTAGTTTGCGTCACGCCCTGGTACTCGCGGCGCGCGAGAATGGCTGCCAGCGCCTGGCGCTGCGCGGCACAATCCGCCGTCGCCGGCGGCGGTTGCTCTGCTTGCTTGGCATCGGCCGCCAGCCGCGCGCGCGCTTCGGTCAGCAGCGTGTCCATCGTCGGCGGTGACGTTTTGACCACCGGCGCCTGAGTCGGCAGGCCGATCTGCGGCGCGACCGGCTTCTTCGCAACTTCAGGCTTTCCCGCCTCGCCCAGCAGGGCGCGCAGCCAGTCGTAGCTGATTTCGCGTTCCGCCGACACGCCGGTCGGCCACGGCACGTGGTCATCCTCGCCCACCTGCTCCGGATCGCAGGCCTCCGCGTTGCGCTGCTTCTGACAGGCAGCGACTAGCGTCTGCAACTCCGCAAGATGGCTGGTATATTGCGCGATCGCCGCGCTCGCGCCGGAATTGGCCTCCGTGGCGCGCGCCGGAAGCACCGTAAAGGCAGCAAGGATCAGGGTCGCCAGCGCAGACGCGCCCCTCCGCCGCCTCGATCCGCATCGCCATCCGCAGAAGTGAAGACTCATAGCTCCTTCACGGTAGCAGGAGGCGGCAGAGGCATGGAAGACGGCGTCGCATGGTCTTGCAGGGCGGCAGCTTCAGGAACGGCCAGCCCCGCCTGCTGCATCATCCACTCGATGTCGTACCCCTCCTTGCGGATGCGCTGATCGTAGTAGAAGAGCACCAAGGCGATGAGATAGACGGGCGGAACGATCATCTGGATCGCGAAATAGAAGATCAGATAGAAGCACTCGGCGACGATTAGGACAGCGGCGGAGTGAGCGTTGCCTTGACCCGCGATACCGGCGATTGCGAAAACGACAACCATCGGTACGTAAGCGATCATCATCAGCGCAGCAGTCAGCGCCCAGACCACCAGGAACATCACGAAGATGCGGCCGCGCGTCCCTTTGCTGAGGTGGATGGCACGCCTGAGCGAGGCAACGGCGGCGCGGTCTTCGGCCACGGAGACGGCCATGGCCATCACGATCCTCACGGCGAGGATGGCGGCGGCCACCATGGCCGCGGCGACGGCCAAGAAGAGGATCGCCGCGGCAAACCCGGGATCGATGCGGCCGCTCTTTCCGAATAAACGAAGCGGCATGAAGATGGCGGCCAATGCGGCGCCGGGAATACCCGCGACAATGAGCATCTGCAGGAGCATGAGGCCGAAATAGCGCCAGAAATACGGACGGACACTGGCCAGGGCCTCGCGAATCTTCTTCTTGCGGCCCCGGATCACGCCCACTGCCGCGTCGGTGACGCCGGCCTGCGTGAAGACAGTGGCGGCAATGCCAAGCGCGATCAGAACCCCTACCATGATGGCGAGCAGCACCATGGCGACCGCCTTGGTTTGCAAGCCGAGGCGCGCGCCGGCGCTAAGAATGCCGAACAGCACGCCAGCCGACACGGCAAAAACCAGCAGCACGACCGTTGGCAGGCTGGAGGTCCCGGCAAAGAGTGGGAAGTTGCGCCGGTAAAGCTGCATAGTACGATCGAGGATTTCTCCGAGTGTGAGAGGACGAAGGACTTCGGTCATGGCAGTTTTCTCAGGCGGGCTCGATGGGAGCAGGTGGAACGGACTCCGGCAGCGCCGCAGCGGCCGCAGCTTCCAGCCCCGCAGCCTGCATCATCCATTCAATGTCGTAGCCCTCCTTGCGGATGCGCAGGTCGTAATAAAAGAGCGTAAGACCGGTGGCGTAAATAGGGCCGATGAGCGTGTTGGTGACAAATGCAGCCACCTGCTGCAGCGACATCATGGCGACGGAAACCGGATGTCCGGGATGACGGAAGAAGGAAATAAGAAAAGGCAAACTGAGCACCAGGCCGATAATCATGCGCACGGCATAAACCAGGATGGCGAGCACGAAGATGCGGCCCAACGATCCCTTGCTGAGCTCCACGCTGCGCTTGAGCGCACGCCGCGCCGGAAGTTCCTCGACCACGCAGGCGGGGATGCCGAGCGAAAGACGCAGCGACATCCAGACTCCATAGATCGTGGCACCAAGGAGGAACGGCGCCACGATCAGGATGCCGACAGCCGCTCCAAGAAAGGCAGCGGGATTCTGCGCGGCGGTTTGCTGCGCCGCCGCGGGATTGGCAAACAGGCCGTGCGGCAACGCCGCCAGCACCACCGTGAAAAAGATGGCGTACAGCACAGCCAGCGGCGCCCACGCCCAGAAACTGCTCATGGTCATCAACCAGAGATAGCGGCCCAGGCGCGGCTGCACGCTGCGCGCGGCGCTGCTGACCGTCGCCGGATGGCCCAGGTAGACCCAGGCCACGGCGCGGTTGTTGGCCGCGATGGCGAGTCCCGCGATGAGTAAAACCGCCAGCACCTCCACGATGACCGCGACCGCCACGGCCCAGGTGAGATGCGGAGCCACATGCGGATAGCCGAGCAGCGAGAGCACGCCCACGTACAGCATCTGGATGACCAGCATGAATCCGGAGAAGATGGCGGCGATGCCGGCAAAGAGCAGAAAGTGGCCGCGGTACAGCTCGGCAGTGCGATCCAGAATTTCGCCAAGGCTCAGGGGGCGGAGTTGCTGCATGGTTTCCTCGCTGCGCTGCGGATCGGGACAGCAGGGCGAATCCAGCCGTTTCAATGGCTGCAGAAATATCTGCCGGTCATGGTGCCGGAAAAGGCTGCCGCGAGCGCTTGGCATGGATGGTAGCACAAGGCGGAATGGAGCAAAAACAGCGCGGCGGCAAACCAGCCAGCAAGTCGGCAAGTTAGCCCCGTGTTCGATCCAGGAACGGGAAACCCCTTGGCCGTACAAGACATCTTCCTGTAGCAAAGGTTCCTATGGGTTTCAGGGTGAAGGGTACCGGCTTCAGCCTGCACATCAACCTACCGGGACATGAACGCGGCTTTAGCCACCGAGGGAATGCGCGCTCAAATGACCATTTTCCGGCGAGTTTGCACAGCTCACCGCTAAAATGTTGCAATGGCTGCTCCCTCCCCATTTCGCATCGTCCACACCGTCTGCTCGCACGACTGCCCGGACTCGTGCGCGGTGCTGGTGACGGTGAACGCCGAGGGTCGCGCCGTAAATGTGCAGAGCGACCCCATACACCCCATCACGCAGGGATTTCTCTGCGGCAAAGTAGCCAAATATCTCGATCGCGTTCTGTATCCGCTCAAGCGCAAACCGCCGGACGTCAAGGAAGGTGCAGATTCAGCATGGCGGTGTGTTCCAGCGCTCCACTCCGTGGGGTGGAGATCTCGATTTTGAGACCTGGGAAACCACGAATCTGCACGGTCACGGCGCCAGCCGGACAGACGCTCAAGAGAGGTGGCCGAGTGAGATCGATCCTGCGGATGGTTCTGATTGCCGTTGCGTCCACGCCACTTTCGTGGGCGCAAAGGCCGGAAGCACATTCGCCCATCGGCTTCACTTACAACCTTCCCGACGATTGGCAGGTGGTGATGGCCAAAGCCGCTCCGTCCCTGCTCAAGCCTCCCGCGAACACGCTCCCGGAAGAGAAGAAGGGGATTGCTTGCGTTGAGGTGCCGCTAACCGCCGGCCATGGAAACCCGCGCAGCGCAGTCGTCGTGGTCACGCTGCCCTTCGACTGTTTCGGTCAAACCATGACCGGGCGGGACCTGCCCGGCTTCGGCGCCGGTGTGGTCGAAGGCCTGAAGCGGACGTTGGATTTTGTCGATCCGCTGGACGCGACCTATGAGCTCGCCGGCCATAAGGTCTGGATCGAGCGCGTGATGGCCACGCCCAAGGCCAAAACTGCCCCATCGTTCACACTTGAGACCGCCTGCACGCTGCTCAAAAAGGGCGCGGTGTGCTGGATGGTTCAGGCCGCCGACGCTGAGGATCTTGCGGCATTCGAGCAGAGCCAGGTGACGCTGGAGGGAGCAGCCGCCCAGCCGCTGGTACCCGCCGGCGTCTTCGTGAAGGGCGCAATCCCCGCTAAGCCGCCAAAATGATCCGCACCGTTACCAGATCGGACCATGCCCGCGCTGCGAGCGCAAGACAGCTTATCGGTCAGCTTGAGCGGGCCAGGCCCTCCGTTGAACGGTGCGAGCTTTTGCGTGAAGGGCACGGGCTTCAGCCCGTACATAAATACCCATGAAAGCAACGGGGCTCTAGCCCCTGAAGGCATGCGCTCTGCACGCCGATCCACTAACCAAAATCTGGTCATGACAATACCTTGTCACGACCCCAAAATCGGCTCAAACGCCCGCGCGTGCTATCCTCAAGCTGAGCGAAGCTCCATGCAGACGCGCATCGCCAAAGGATTTTTGCCAGCACCGGCCGCCGAGCGCTGGTCGCAGTCGCGCGAGCGCTCCCTCTGCCCCCGCCGCCATCTGCGCGTGCTGCCCATTCGCACGCGACCTAGCCTCTTCGGCGGCGACTAGCACCTGGTCCGCCGAAGATCCTCGCTTGCGCTTCCAGCGGGTCCGGGGTCCCCAACGACGGGTGGCTCTTACAGCCGGGGTCGTTGGGATGGAGGGGGCCCGGATGCCGCAAAGCAATCCTCGCATTCAGGCCCGGAACCAGCATCGGCAGCCTTTCGCCCACCCCACGGAGCTGCTCAACCGAATCTGCACCGAGGAGGCTCTATGAATCAGTCGGAATTGCACGCGCAGTACGGACCACGCCTCGTCACTCCGCTGCCCGGACCCAAGGCCAGGGCTGCGATCGCGGCCGACGAGCGCCTCATCTCGCCCAGTTACACGCGGTCGTATCCGCTCGTAGCCAGGCGCGGCCACGGTGCGCGCGTTGAAGACGTGGACGGCAACGAGTTTCTCGACTTTGCCGCCGGCATCGCCGTGGTCTCCACCGGCCATTGCCATCCTGAAGTGGTTGCAGCCATCCAGAAGCAGGCCGCCGAGCTGATCCACATCTCGGGCACTGACTTCTACCACGAAGCGTTAACGGACTTGGCCGAGCGCCTTTCGACCGTAGCGCCCATGCCCGGCCCGCATCGCTTCTTCTACGGGAACTCCGGCGCGGAGGCCATCGAGTGCGCCATCAAGCTAGCCCGCTACCACACCGGCCGCCAGCACATCATCGCGTTCCTGGGCGCATTTCACGGGCGCACCATGGGCGCACTCTCGCTCACCGCGTCCAAGCCGCAGCAGAAACGCCGCTTTGCGCCGCTGGTCCCCGGCGTGACCCACGTGCCCTTCCCTTACACCTATCGCCACTGCAACGGCGGACGCGAGGAGCAGGAGGCATTCGAGCTGGGCTGCGCGCGCTACATCGAAGAGCGGCTGTTCAAGACCATCCTGCCGCCCGAAGAGGTCGCCGCCATCTTCGTTGAGCCCATCCAGGGCGAGGGCGGCTACGTGGTGGCGCCCGACAATTTCCTGCGCGAGCTGCGCGCCCTCTGCGATCGCCATGGCATCTTGCTGGTGGCCGACGAGGTGCAGTGCGGCTGCGGGCGCACCGGCAAGTGGTGGGCCATCGAGCACTCCGGCGTCGAACCTGACGTGGTGTGCCTGGCCAAAGGCATCGCCAGCGGCATGCCGTTAGGCGTCTGTATGACCCGCGCCGAAATCATGGACTGGGTTCCCGGCTCGCATGCCTCCACCTTCGGCGGAAACCCGGTTTCGATTGCAGCGGCGCTGGCCACGATCGACATCATCGAACGCGAAGCCATGGCCAACGCGGCTCGCGTTGGCGCCCGTATGATGGAGCGGCTCGGGGGCTGGGAAAAAACGCATCCGCTGGTGGGCAACGTCCGCGGCCGCGGATTGATGATCGGCATCGAGCTGGTAAAGGACAAGGCCACGCGCGAACCCGCTCCCGAGCAGCGCAACCGCGTGGAGACCCTGGCCTTCGAGCGCGGCCTCATGATCCTGGGCTGCGGCGCAAACTCGCTGCGCATCGCGCCTCCGCTGATCGTAAGCGAGCAAGAGGCAACCGTAGCTCTCGACCTGCTCGAAGACGCCCTCAGCGAAGTGGAGAAGGAATTCGCGCAGACAAGAGCCGTGGAGACGGTGCACGCGTAGACCTGCCGGCTGAGCCGTTTCGATCGCGCTCGGATCCTGGGCTTCCATGAACCCGCGGGCCGGCCTGACGGATGAGGATCGTCCGCCAGGCTGGGCGGCGATCTTGCGCCCGTCAACGCTTCGGGGATGGCGGCGGCTTGATCGGCATTCTGCCGCGCTGCATACTGGCTGTACGGAATCATGCCCCGCTCGGCCGCTAGATCCTTCACCGCCCGCCTCGAACGGCTCCCATCCGCCCTGGGCTGGACGATCGTGTGCGTTCCCTTCGACGTGAACAAGACCTGGCCGCAGCGCATCCGCCTGCGCGTGCGCGGCCAGATTGAAGGATTCGCCTTCCGCACCTCGCTCTTCGCCTTTTCGAACGGCGACGGCCATTTCCTGCTGGTGAACAAAGCCATGCAGGCCGCGGCCGGCGTCCGCCTGGGTGAAAAAGCGCGCATCCGGCTGGAGCCGGATCTTGAAGAACGTCCCGCCGAACCGCCGCCGGAGCTGGCTCGCATCCTGCGCAGCGACCGCGCGCTCGACCGCTGGTACTCGAAGCTCAGCCCCTCCATGCGGCGCGAAATCGCGAAATGGGCTGATCACCCCAAGTCGCCCGCAACCCGCCAAAGACGCTCCGACAAGATAGCCGAGCGCCTCTATCTGGCTATGGAGGGCGAAACCGAGCCGCCGCCGGTGCTGCGCGCCATCTTCCAGCGCCAGCCGCTGGCCCGCGCCGCCTGGCACGCGCTCACTCCCACGCAGCGACGCAACCACCTGCTCGCCATCTTTTATTATGGGACCGCCGATGCCCGCCGGAAACGCGCCGAAAAAGCCGTGGAAGAAGCGTTGCGCGCGGCACGCCGACAGTCGGACGGCTAAAGTGCCCGGATTCTCCCTCCTTGAAGGACGGGGAAACCCACACAGAAACAGCAAGTTAGCTCCATGCGGGGGGCAGCGCGTGAGCAGTCTGGCCAGCGCGAGCGGCCGACATGCGGTTTCCCTCCGTCTGGACGTAGCACGCAAACTGCGGCTCGCGGAAAGGGGTTCACGGCCCATGTCTTGTGGAATTTGCCCTCGTCTTCGCCCATCCATTTGTCGTCTAATGGAACAAGTATGACGTTTGCTTCGATTTCGTCTTCTTTTGTGCGTGGGACCCCGGCTGCGGTCAACGAACAGGCGCGGCGCGAAAGCCTGGCGGTTGCCCAGGGGCTCAAGCGCCAGAAAGCCGGCCTGCTTGACGAGCTCATCGTCCGATATCAGCACCGCCTGATGCGCTACCTGCTTTATCTCGCCGGAAATCGCGAGCTGGCCGAGGATCTTTTCCAGGAAGTATGGATGCGGGTGCTGGTGCGGGGCGCGCAATACAACGGCCAGGCGCGCTTCGAAACCTGGCTCTTTAGCATTGCCCGCAATTTACTCATCGACCACCGGCGCAAGCGCACCATGAGCAGCCTCGACGAGCTGATCGAAGGCGCGGGCGAAGACGATCGCGCCATGCCCCTCGAGTTTGCAGCCGCCGGCCCCACGCCGTTGGACCGCTGCTTCTGGCTCGAAGACCGGGAGCGGATTGCCGCTGTCCTGATGGAATTGGACGCGCTGCACCGCGAAGTCCTGGTGCTGCGCTTCCACGAGGATTTGTCGCTCGAAGAAATTGCCAAAGTGACCAAGGCGCATCTATCTACAGTGAAGTCGAGGCTTTACCGCGGCTTGGCCATGCTCAAGCCCCGGCTGGAAGAGCCTACTCTGAAAGCGGCGCAGGCGCAACTGCAGGAGGCGGGGTAACCCCATGTCTCAAGCCCACAGCGCGGTTCAGGACGGAAGTCCGGAGGGCGATCGCGATCTGCTTTCGTCCCTGGCCGGCACGCAGGCAGCCCGCGACGCTGCCGTGGCCCACCGCACCCGCCGCGTGGTGCTGGCCTCGCTCGAGCAATTGCAGGAACAGAAGGCCGGCCGCAAGCGCAGCAGCGCCGTGGCCCTGGCCGTACTTCTGCTCGTGGTGCTGGCCATGGGGCCGTTTGTTTGGCGCGTGGTCGACGACCTCATCGGCGGCGAGCGCCTCGGCGACATTGCCACCCAGTTCAGCCTGCTCATCTGCATCTTTTGCCCCGCCATCGTTGCTGCCGTGCTCGTGGCCGGCTGGGCGCGGCGCAACTCCTGATCGCCGGCCACTGCCCCTTTGTCCTTCTGTCCCTTTGTTCGGCCCGCCACGCAACTTCCCGCCCGCCTCGACCGTCACTGGAATAAGCAGTAAGCCGTTCCCTGATCTATATCGGAGCTCCCTTCTCGAAGAGGGATTGTAAATGCATGAACCGCAATCCATTACCGTAAACGACGATGTTCGCATGATCCCGGCGTGGTCCATCGTCGCCGCCTGCCTGGCCTTCGTGTTGGTGGAGTACTATTTCTGGCTCATTTTGCCGGCACAGCACCACCACCCGCCGGCCGCGCTGGGCTTGCGCATCTATTTCAACCTCTCCTGGGGAATCCTCGCGGCCCTCTACTTCCTGATGATGGGCTATGTAAGCAAGGACGCGCCCCGCCGCGGCATGAGCACGCGCTTCTGGCTGCTGATCTGCTTTGTCATGCCGGGCGGGATCGGTGCGGTGCTCTACTTTCTGCTGCGCATGCCGGAGGTTTCTCTCTGCCCGGCCTGCGGCACGCATGTGCAGAGCGAGTTTCACTTTTGTCCGCAGTGCAACTATCAGCTCACGGCCAGTTGCGGCAACTGCTTCCGCACCGTTCGCGCCACGGACCAATACTGCACCCGCTGCGGCCACGAGCTGGCCAGCGACCAGACCCCCGCGCGCCTGCGCGTGCTGGACCGGTAAGGAAGGCGCGGCGAAGCCCCGTCCCCTACAGCTTCTCCAGATTCGCAAACTTCTCCATCAGCTTCTTCATCCCATGGCGCGGGAACATGACGGTGAGCTTGGCGTCTTCGCCTTCGCCCTCGCGCATCAGCACCGTGCCCTCGCCGTACTTGGCGTGACGCACGCGTTGGCCCTGCTTCAATCCCGCCGCACCTTGAGCTACTGGAATGTTCATGCTCGGCCTCGCAAACGAGCCGGGACGGCTGCCCGCCTTGCCGCCAAAGAACCGCGCGATATTGTCGATGGAGCCTTCCGGGCCTTTACCTCTTGGAAAAGAGCTGGGGCCGGGTGAGACGCACTCCGTGCCACGGGCCTGCGGCACTTCCTGGCTTTCGTCCTCGTAGTTGAAGTGCCGACCCTCGGAGTGGCCGCCGTAGCGGCTGCGGCCGGTATTGTACGCCGGCGTGGACCAGCCCGGGCTGCGTCCACCCAGGAACTCAATCAACTGCGGCGGCACTTCCTCCAGAAAGCGCGACGGCACGCTGGCCTCGGGCGCGTCGTTGCCATAGCGGCGGCGATAATGCGCGCGCGTCAGCATCAGCGTGTTCATGGCCCGCGTCATGCCCACATAACAGAGCCGTCGCTCTTCTTCAAGCTCGTCGGGACTGGAGAGCGTGCGCGAGTGCGGAAACAACCCCTCCTCGAGGCCGGCGAGGAACACCAGCGGAAACTCCAGCCCCTTGGCCGCGTGCAGCGTCATGAGCGTGACGCGCGCCTCGGGATCGAACTGGTCGGTGTCGCTGGCCAGGGCCGCGTGATCCAGGAAATCGGCCAGCGTTTCGCCCCGCTCCTCCGCATCGTGCGCGGCGTTGGCCAGCTCTTTCAGGTTCTCAATGCGGCTGAAGGCTTCCGGCGTGCCCTCGGTTTCGAGTGCCTTGATGTAGCTGCTGCGATCGTTGATAAACCGGATGAGCTCGGGCAACGTGGCCGAGTCGCCGGGGGCGCGAAAGGCGTTCGCACGCCCTTCTGCCTCGGCCAGCAGAGTTTCGGCGGCTGGGTGAGATCCAGCTTCCGGCCGATCCAACTTCGCTCCGGCCTCGCTAGACGTTGCCGACGCCGGCTTCGGCATTTTCAAAAACGGCCGCTTGGGTCCTTCACCAAACGGCGAAACGCTCGCAAGATCGATCAGCGGGAGCTGGTTCTCATCGGCGACGGCAATCGGTGCCCCCTCATTCGGCGCTTCCGCCCCAAAAGCGAAATCGGCGTCGGCGTCTTCGGCCTCGGCCCCGTCCACGTCCGCCGCCAGCTTGCCCGCAAAATCCGGATCCATCATGGCCTGCGCATCAACAATGAGCTGGCGGAACGATTCCAGCGCCAGCAACGCGCGCGCGGGAAGCAGCTTGCTTTGAATGGCCGCGGCCACGGCATCCCACATCGAGCTGCCGGTTTCCAGAGCCATCCTCTCGATGGTCTCGAGCGTGGCCTTGCCGACGCCCCGCGCCGGCGTGTTGATCACCCGCTGCAGGGCCATTGAATCATGCGGATTGCGAACGAGGCGCAGGTAGGCGAGCAAATCCTTGATCTCGGCGCGCTCGTAGAAGCTGAACCCGCCCACCATCGTGTAGCCGATGTTGTAGCGGCGCAGCGCCTCTTCCACCAGCCGCGACTGCGAGTTGGTGCGGTAAAGCACCGCGCAGTGCGCGCCTCCGCCCGCGCCTTCGCTCTCACCGATGCTGCCCTGTTCGCGCAGGAAAGCTTGGATCTTATCGGCAATGAACAGCGCCTCATTCTCGCCGTCGGGCGCTTCGTAGTAGCCGATCTTCGATCCGCCCTGGCGCTCCGTCCACAGCTTTTTGCCTTTGCGCTTCAGGTTGTTGGCCACCACCGCGCCCGCCGCTTCAAGAATCATCTGAGTAGACCGGTAATTCTGTTCGAGGCGAATGATTTTGGCGTTGGGGAAATCCTTTTCGAATTCCAGAATGTTGCGGATATCGGCGCCCCGCCACGAGTAAATACTCTGGTCCTCATCGCCCACCGCGCAAACGTTCTTGCGCTCGCCGGCCAGCAGCTTCATCAACTCGTACTGCGGGCGATTGATGTCCTGGTATTCGTCCACCAGTACATATTGATAACGGCGCTGGTACCGCCCCCGCACTTCGCCTGAGGCTTTGAGCAGCCGCACCGCTTCCAGCAGCAGGTCGTCGAAATCCATGGCGTTATTCTTGGCCAGTTCCGCCTGGTACTGGTTGTAGATGTGGGCCACGCGCTCGCTGTTAGGATCTTTTGAGCCCAGAAAATAATCCTGCGGATCGACCATGTGATTCTTGGCCCAGGAAATTCGCCCCAGAACCGTGCGCGGCGTCAATTGCTTCGTGTCCAGCCCCATGCGCCGCATTACCTGCTTCACAATGCCCTGCTGGTCGTTCTCGTCAAAAATTGCAAATGCCCGCGTCAATCCCTTCCCACCAACTTTCAGCGCCTCAATATCGCGGCGCAGGACGCGCACGCAGAATGAGTGAAAAGTGGCGATCAGCGGTTTGGTCAGCGAGCCGTGGCTGATGAGCCGGTCCACGCGTTCAGCCATTTCTCCGGCCGCTTTATTTGTGAACGTGACGGCCAGAATGGATTCGGGCGCCACGTTCTTTTCCTGAATCATCCACGCGATGCGGTGCGTAATGACGCGCGTTTTGCCCGAACCCGCGCCGGCCAGGATGAGCAGGGGGCCATCGATGGCTTCGACGGCTGCGCGTTGTTCGGGATTCAGGTTGGCGAGAAGCGGGTGCAAGGCGGCGATTCCGGGCGGGACAGGTCCTGACTTCAGTTTACCGGTTAAGTGGCTGGCGGCGCTGAAAGGCGGTTGAAGGCGAATCCCCGCAGCACCGTTCCGGGCAGTGAAAGCTCTTTCGCGTGATTTGAAACGCTAAAGAAGCCGCCCAGGATCTCCGATCGGCGCGATCCGGTGGTCGACGGGGTCACCTGGCCAGTGGCGTAAACTTTTGATACACTCGCCAGATTCGGCCTGCCTGCTTCCACCCCATGAGACACCGCGCCGGAGTGGCAACGAGGTCCCCCCGTGGTTCGAGACACGCGCGCAAAGCGAGGCATTCGCCGGGTCGACCTGGCCTATGCACGGTTGGCTTCGAGCGAGATCGCGCGCGATATGAATCGCGATGTGGTGCTGGAATTGATCCGCGCCCGGCAACCGGTTTCGCGCGCCGACTTGGCGCGCCTCTCGGGCCTGCAGCGCAGCACGGTTTCGCTGATCATTGAAGATTTGCTGGAAGATGGCTGGATTCGCGAGGGCGCCATTGCACGGCGGCCGCGTGGGCGCCGGCCCACTCTGCTCGGCCTCAACGACGACCTGGCCATGATTGTCTGCGATATCCGGCCCATGCAGGCTATCGTGGCCGTGGTCGATTTGAATGGACGATTTCTCTCCCGTGAATCGCTGCCGCTGCTCTCCGATCCGGCGCAGGCCGTGGCCCAGATTGTGACGCGGATCAGGAAGATGCAGCAGAAGCACACCCAGAAGTCTTTTGAAGGCGTCGGCGTGAGCCTGCCGGGGCGCGTCGATCCGGAATCGCGCCAATTGATCTTTGCGCCGAATTTGCAATGGCCGCGTTTCGACATCAAAAAGGCCATCGAGCGTGGAACCGGTTTGCCGGTGGAGTTGGACAACGCGGCCAACGCCTGCCTGCTCTCGGAACTCTGGTTCGGCCGTATGGACGGCGTGCGCAACGCCGTGCTGGTGACCGTTTCAGAGGGCATCGGCGCCGGCGTGCTGGCTAATGGTCAGCTGGTTTCGGGACGCAACGGGATGGCCGGCGAATTCGGCCACGTTCCGCTCGATCCGGCGGGGCCGAAGTGCGCGTGTGGAGGCCGCGGCTGCTGGGAGACGCTGGCTTCCTCCACGGCCGCGCTGCGCTATTACGCGGAGCTGAGCGGCTCATCGCACCCGCTGACCATTCACCAACTGGTCGCGATGGCCGACGATGGCGATGAACACGCCATCCAGGCGCTGCGCAAGCAGGCGCAGCTCATTGGGCGCGGCATGCGGGTGGTGGTCGCGGCCCTCTCGCCGGAGATCATTCTTATCACCGGCGACATTATCTCCGCGTGGGCGCGGTACGGGCCCATCGTGGCGGAAGAGCTTGCGCCCCTGATGCTGGCCGGCACACCACCCAGGCTCGCGCCGGTGGAGGAAAGCGAAGTGGCTCGACTGCGCGGAGCTGCGGCCCTGGTGCTGCAGCGGCACACGGCGCAAGCGCACACACACAAGCACAGTGTGCGATAGAACGATGAGTGGATCACAGCCGCAATGGTCATGGCCACCATCCAGGTTTTCATCTCCGCCGCTCCAACGGATCGTTCTTCCCGCGATCGAAGAGCCGGACCGAGACTGGGTGACCCGCACTCGTGATCGATGAGAGCCCCCCTGCGTTCCCCACTTCTCCTCCTGAGTCGGGAGTCGCAATTCAAGTTCTTTCCAATTTAGTTCGACACAAAGTCATAATGTTGATAGACCGATAATTGGCTCAGAAAAACCGCGCCCTCCCTGAAAGAGAATTGGGCTGCACAGATCTCCAGAAGTGCAGAATTCGGCTTTCGGAACGGTAACTTACCCGGGCGCCATGTGGGAAAAAATACCAAAAGCTGGCGAGAATCTATAAAAAAGCGGAGACAGTTGGTGCTTCTGCCCGGCGAGAAAACCACAAGCCGAATTCAGCAGGCCGCATTCCTCTAACTTTGTGCTTGACAATCTTGCAAAATGTAAATATAGTTCGTGTCACGAATTTAATTCGGCGTTGTTCAGCTTTTTGCAAGTTTGCGCCCTCGGCCGGCTGAGCCCACCCGATGTCATGCTTCTGTCTTGGAGTTTGATCGCATCGATTTACCGACCGGCTGCCGCTTAAATACGGCTCCAATGAAGCCGGACCCATCTCATCCAATTCATGAATTCAGGAGGCAACATGACACGACAAAATCTGTTCGGCCATCCGGGTAAGGGTTGGTTGGCGTTTAATCGCATCGCAGTGGTATTCGCCATGGCGTCCGTGATGTTGACCGGCTTGCGGGCCGGAGCGCAGGTGCTCTATGGCTCGCTCAGCGGCACTGTGACCGACCCCAGTGGTGCGGCCATCGCCAATGCCAAAGTGGATGCGGTTGAAATGCATAAAGGCATTCGCATGGAAGCCGTGACCGACAGCACCGGCTTGTACCGGATTTCCGATATGCTGCCCGGACTTTGGAAGATCACCGTAACCGCGCCCGGCTTCAATACGGCAGAGACCGACAATATCGTACTCGACGCAAACACCGTGGTTCGCGAGGATGAGAAGCTCTCGGTGGCCAAGGCGAATGTGACGGTAACCGTGACCACGGCACCGCCGGAGCTGCAAACCGACCGCGCCGACGTACACACGGATCTCTCTACGGTTGAGCTGCAGGAAATGCCCGCTGTCTCGTCCGAAGGCAAGAACTTCCAGGACCTGCTGCGCATCGTTCCGGGCTCGACGCTACCGGCAGAGAACAACTCTGCGGGCGGCAATCCGGAGCGGGCCATGACCAGCAATGTCAACGGCCAGTCTTCGCAGGGCAACGATACGCGCATCGACGGCATTCTCGACGCCTATCCGTGGCTGCCCAACAACGTGGCCTACGTGCCTCCCGAGGATTCCATCGAGACGGTCAACATCGTGACCAACTCGTTTGACGCCGAGCAAGGCATGGCCAACGGTGCGGAAGTCAACGTCACCACCAAGAGCGGCACCAATCAGTTCCACGGCGACGCTCACGAGTTCCATACCGACGACCGGTTGACGGCCCTGGACTACTTCGACAATCCGGCCACCTACCACCGCCCGCTCATGGTCTTCAACCAGTACGGCGGCGCAATTGGCGGCCCAATCAAGAGAGACAAGCTCTTCTTCTTCGGTGATTGGCAGGGAACCCACCAGCCGCTGGCGCCTGCCAACGGCAACCCGCAGACGGTGCCCTTTGGCAGCCTGGTTGAAAGCACCGCGAAATCGGCTGGCTGTTTCGATTTCAGCGAATTCCAAACCGCGGCTTATGGCCTGGTCGATAGCAGCGGGAACCCTGTGCAGATTTACGACCCGAACAGCGGAAATGCCAACGGAACCGGCCGCACCCCACTCACCTGCGCCAATGGCGACGCTGGGATCCCCCTCAGCCGGGTCGACCCCGCCGCTTTAGCCATGGCCGCGCTGATTCCGGCGCCGACTTATAACACTCTCGACTCGGATAACTACCTCGATTCGCAAGTGGGGTACTACCACACCAACAACTACGACGCCAAAATCAACTGGGTTCCCACGCAAAAGACGACGGCCTTTGGCCACTTCAGCACGTCCCAGGGAGACATTTTCGATCCTCCGTCGCTGGGCCCTCTGGCGCAAGGTAACGCCACCAATGGCGGCCAGCTTGGCAACACATACATTCACATCTACGAGTTTGGTGCTGGCGCTACTCATACCTTCACGCCCAACCTGCTCCTTGACGGGGTCATCGGATACACGCGGCAGCACCTGGAGGCCGCGGGGCCGGGACCTGACAGCCCTTATGGACTCGACACCCTCAAGATTCCCGGAACCAACAATAGCCAAGATCCGAGCGACCCGCTCTATTATGGAGTTCCAGCCTTCCAGTTCAGTACCAATGGATTCACCAACCTGGGCAATCCCAACACCGGCAATCCCTTCGAATTTCGCGACAATCAATACGTTGCCGCGGGAAATGTCACTTGGATTAAGAAACGTCACCAGATCCGTGTCGGTGCGGAGTGGAACCATACAGGGCTGAATCACTTCCAGCCGCAGGGCGGCACCTTCCAAACCGCGCGCGGCAGCTTTGAAAGCACCGGCGTGGTCACCGAGCAAGTAACGTGCCCCAGCTCCAGCGCCATCACCGGGTGTTCGGCTACGGATCCGCCGAATAATATCGAATACAACTCCTACGCCGACTTCCTTCTGGGCCTGCCCTATGAGACAGGCAAAGCGGTGCAGGATACCGATCCTATCGCCCTACGCTGGTCGGAATGGGCCATCTACGCGCGCGATATGTGGCAGGTAAATCCGAAGCTCAGTTTGAACTACGGGCTACGCTGGGAGTTTTACCCCATGGCCTATAGCGATCATGGCAAGGGCGCGCGTGTGCTCGACCCCACGACAATGCAGGTCCTCATTGGCGGGTACGGCTCGGTTCCCGAGAACGACGGCGTGCAGGTAGGCCACGGCATATTCGGACCCAGAATCGGCATCGACTACCGCCTGACCGACAAAACAGTAGTGCGCGCGGGCTTTGGAATCAGCTCCGACGACAACAACTGGCGCTACCTTCGCAATGACTATCCGGCCGATACCATCTCCACCTTCACCGGAGAAGCGACGGGCGGCACCACGGGCGCCACTGACAACGGCCCATTTTCTCCTGGCAGCAGCTTGACCGGGACCAACGCAACCGGGCCCTATACGAATCTACCTACAGGCATCGTGCTGATTCCCGTGCCCAATATCAGCTCGGGTTCTATCCCGCTTCCGAGCGGCGTCACGACGAACACCATTGGCACGTATCCGACCTTCCGCCGCGGATACATCTACTCCTACAACCTGACCCTCGAACAACAGTTCGCGGGATTCGTGGCCGACGCCGCGTTCGTCGGCGACAACGAAATTCGGCCCATCATTAACGAGGATATCAATGCGGCCCCTGCGGGCGGAGGCACAGCAGGGCAGGTACTCAACGCGGAATTCGGCCAAACCTGGGGCGCGATCCAATCGCTGGAGCCGCTCGGCAACGACTATTACGATTCGTTGCAGACCAAGCTCACTCGCCACATCGGCCAGTCCTCGCAGATCGGGATCCTCTACACGTGGTCGAAAGCCGAGGATCTTGAAGACAACGAAGAGCTCAACTCGCCGCTCTGGCAGTATCCAGCCTATTTCTCCCTGAACAAGGCCCTGGCCGGGTACGACCGCAAATACAACTATGAAACCTACTGGGTCTATGCCCTTCCCTTTGGAAAGGGTCAGAGCATGGCAAACCACGGTATGGCTTCGGCATTCGCGGGAGGCTGGTCGATCGCCGGTGTGCTCAGCCGGCTAAGCGGGACGCCGTTTACGGTTACCTACAACAGCGGGGCTCTGGATTCGCCCGGCAATACGGAAACCGCGAACATCGTGGCGCCGATTCACCTCACAGGGGGCAAGCCATTCGCAGTCGCCGCCGACTGCGCCCAGGCGCCCAGTTGCAGCTACTTCAGCCAATCGTCGTTTGGTCCGGTAACCACGGCAGGGACACTCGGTAATTCGGGACGCAACATCATCCGCGGGCCGGGGTACTTCAATCTGGACGCCAACCTGTTCCGGAACTTCAAAATCACCGAGTTCCTGACCTTCCAGTTCGAAGCCGACGCGTTCAGCTTGACCAATACGCCGCACTTCGCCAATCCGGATTCCAACTTGGGCGACGCGGACTTCGGCCAGGTCACCGGCGGGCTGCAGCAAGCCTATGCCTCTCTCGGAGGCAGCGAGGGTCAGCGTTTGTGGTACTTCGGAGGAAAGCTCATCTTTTAAGTGCCGGACAGCTTGACCGGGCGCGCCGTGATTTCGGCGCGCCTGCAAACCTGATCGGCTCCGCAATCCCGTCTCGCTGTCGACCAGGTTTCAGTTGTCGGTTTTGTAATCCTCGATCCGCGCGCAAGTTCGTCACGGCCTGGCGCGCGGTCTCTTTCTGCGCATTATCTCCGATCCATGGCGGTTCCAGGATTGCTGTACTCCGAAGCCGCGAAGTTCAAGTCAACTCGACCCAGGGAGCGGCGACCTCAGCAAATCTAAACATGCGTACGTCGATTTTGGAACCGCCGTAATCCTCTGGAGTATTCTTCTTGTATTCTTCTTATACGCTAGTTATTCGATTTATCTTACCGGTGCGCAGTGGTCGCCGGGGGTGCGCCCGGGGAGATTCAATACCCATAGCTTCGCCCCCAACCGGGCAACTGTAGGAAAGGGTTCGCGCTTTCATGGTTGCAATCTCGCAGCAAGCTGCCTTTGTTGTCAGCAATCCCGATCTGGACCTCAGCCCCATGACGGGAATGACCAGGCGGCACTACATCGAATGTGCGCAATATGTTCTTTCGCGGGCCTTCCGGCACCTGAATTCTTTTGAATCGCCCATAATTTTCCCTCTGGTGCCGGGCAAATCCTATCCCCAGCCCAATGACCCGGAATGGCGGCATCGCTCGCACGGCTTCGAGGCGTTAGAGAGGACCTTCAACCTGGCCGCGCCGCTGATCCACGTCGATTCCGAAATCTGCATCGGCAACATCAAGTTGCGGGATTACTACTGCCATCATTTCTACAACGCGCTGACCCCCGGACACGCCAACAGCGTGCCCCTGCCCGAGGAAGTACCCGACGCGACCTATCAGTTCACCTGCGAGTTCGGCGGGCTCACCAAGACGTTGTTGCTGATGCCCGATGTGCTGTGGCCGTACTTCACCCAGCAACAGCGGGACGAGATGGCCGTCACCATTTCCAAATGGGCACATTACCGGACTACCCAGAACAACTGGCGGCTCTTTAATATCTGCGCCCTCTCGTTCCTTAAGAAAAACGGATACGCGATCGACGACCATCTGCTCAAGACCCACTTGATGTGGATCGCGTCCTATCACGCCGGCGACGGCTGGTACCTGGAGCAAAGCTACAACTACTACACCATCAGTCTGTTCGTGGTCTACGGCACCATCTGGAGCTGGGCTTTCGGCCGGGAACACTACCCGGAGATCGCCGGCGTGCTCGAGAAGAGCTTCCAGGAACTCTTTCAAAGCTACCCCAACTTTTTCGGGCGCAATGGATTCATTAACATGTGGGCCAGAAGCATCTGCTATCGCCTCTGGATCTCGGGCGGCTTCCCGGTATCCTTTTTGCTCGCGTCAAAACCGCCCATCGATCCTGGATGGGCGCGGCGCCTGTGCTCCGGATCGATCTTGCAATTCACCACCCGCGAAGACTTTTACGAGAACGACATCCCCAGTCTCGGCTTTTACGGCCACCGCGAATTCGCCATACAGAACTACAGTTGCCCGGCCAGCCCGTTCATCATGTTTCTGCCCTTCATCAGCCTCGCGCTCCCTGAAGACTCTCCGTTCTGGACAGCCAGGGAGAACGATGGAATGTGGACGGCGCTCGGGGCCAAGTCCTCGCGAATCGTTCTCGAAAAGCCCGGTCTGGCGCTGGTGAATCACGGCAGCAGCGGCGCTTCCGAAATCGTCTCGGGCAAGGTTTACGACGACGATCCCAACTATTCGAAGCTCGTCTTCAATACCCATTTTCCGTGGGAAGACCGGGATCCGCGGGGCGGCACAGCGCAGGAATACACGTTTCGCTCTCTTGATCCCAGAGATCTGCGCGGCGTAGACATCAACTTTTATCTCACCGGCCGCGCTTTGGACAACCGGGCTGCGAAGGAAGCCGGATTCTCAGGGGCACAAAACTTCCTGTTTAATGGGGCGCGCGACGGAGTGCTCTACCGGCAACTGATTATGCGCAGGCCACCCAGCAATGGCGTCGGATACATTATCGACCTCGCCGAAATCACCATACCGGGCGGCGTCATTCGCGTGGACCGCTGCCGGCTGGCCTTCGAGCACGAGCTCACTCTGGGACATTTCGGTCTGCCCCACATCGATGGAAAAAGCGCCGTGTGGCGCGCCTTCGAGAGAGAGCGCGAGCGAGGAATCACTGCCTCCATTGCCGGCCGCCAGGTTGCGCTCATCGTATACTCCGGGTGGGATAAGGTGCAAAGTCAGGTGCATGACGGCTTCAACGCTGAGACCGCGGAGAGCACGGTGCTGTATGTCTACCGCAAACGCACCGCCAAGAATCCGCCCATGGAGTTGATGATCACAGCCATGCTGCACAAGACGGACGATACCGCTTGGACGCCGGAGGAATTAAGTCCGGTCCGGGACATCAGGATCATGGATGTCACCCCCTCGGGTTCGGTTCTTGGCGCTGAGCTCACCTTAGCGGATCACACCGTTTACTTGATCGATTTCAAGGATGTGGACGGGTTGAAGAGCTGCTGACCGCCCTATCGCGTTTTCACAATTACTATGAGCTGAAGGGCATCCGCTCAAGTGGCGTTTTCCTTAAGAAGACGCTACAAGGCACGACGCGAAAAAGTCCGCGAAAATTGTGAAAACGCCGTCGAGTCTTGATACTGGCGTCCTGCACATTTTGCGCGCGCGAAGCGACCGCACGATTGTGAGCGGCTGATCGCGAGTCGCCGGCGCCCCGATGGGATTTTTTTAAGAGCTGACCGAAATTGGAGCGGCCGTCCAATGCCTTGTAAAACCGGAACCATGAATCGAAAATCCACGCCAGCGTGTGTTCTTGCGAGGGCCAGCTCCAGCGGCTTTCGATGGCCCGCGGCCATGCTTTTCTTCGCGGCCATCGCTGCCTGGGCGCAAAATCCCGTGCTATCTGAGCCGCCGCTGGGAGCCGGCGACCCCGCGTGGCTCGCCTATCACGCGGTGCGCCCCGCCGCGGTCTTTGGAGCGGAATGTAATGTACCCGACACGATAGTAGTGCTGGGACAAAATGCGCTTGAGAAATCCGCGGCGCGCGAGCTCGCCGCTGGCTGGCGCGGAATGCTCAATCATGTGCCGCGCGTGGTCGAGGGCGCAGCCGCGGCGTCAGGCAGCCGCGAGAACATCGTTGTTCTCGGCACGCAGGCTGAAGTGCGCACCAGGTGGCAGGCGTTAGCGAGCGGGCCTTCGCTCGGACCCGATGGTTATCGCGTGCATCGCGCCGGAAACATTCTGCTCGTGGAAGGCGGCGATGCGCGGGGCGCGCTTTACGGAGCGTTCGCGTTGCTGCGCGAAGTCGCCCAGGAACACTCGCTGACCAATCTCGATATCACCTCGCAGCCATGGGCCGCAGTGCGCTGGACCAACGAGTGGGATAATCCCAACGGCACCATCGAGCGCGGCTATGCCGGCCCGTCGATTTTCTTCGAGAACGGGCATGTTCGCGCCGATCTCTCGCGCGCAGCGGCCTACGCGCGCTTGCTGGCCTCCATCGGCATCGACGGCTGCACCATCAATAATGTGAACGCCGACCCGCGTCTCCTGCTCCCGGAAAATCTGGCACAAATTGCCCGCATTGCCGATGTATTTCGCCCCTACGGCGTGCGTCTGTCTTTATCCATCGACATGGCCAGCCCGATGACGATTGGCAGCCTCTCCACGTTCGATCCGCTCAATCCGCAGGTTGCGGCCTGGTGGCAGGCGAAATTCGATGGGGTCTATCGCGACATTCCCGATTTTGGCGGCGTCGTAATCAAGGCCGATTCCGAAGGCCAGCCCGGCCCATCGCAATACGGGCGCAGCCCCGCGGATGCCGCCAACGTGATTGCCCGCGCCCTCGCGTCCCATGGCGGGCTGGTGCTCTATCGCGGTTTCGTCTATAACCACCACCTCGATTGGCACGATATGAAAGCCGATCGCGCTCGCGCAGGCTACGACAATTTCCATCAGTATGACGGAAAATTCGACGCCAACGTGATCGTGCAGATCAAGTACGGCCCCATCGATTTTCAGGTGCGCGAGCCGGTTTCGCCGCTCTTCGCTGCCCTGCCCAACACCAACGAGGCCATCGAGCTCCAGATTACGCAGGAGTACACCGGCCAGCAACTGCACCTAGTCTACCTCGCCCCCATGTGGAAGATTTCTCTCGACACTGACATGCGCGCGCGGTTGAGCGCGCCGCCGCTGCCAGTGAGCGACCTGATCAGCGGTAGGCCCATCGGCAGCCAGCATCACAGCATGGGCGGATTTGTGGGCGTGGCCAACGTGGGCACAGAGCGCTGGCTCGGCAATCCGCTCGCATTGGCCAATCTCTACAGCTTTGGCCGTCTAGCGTGGGATCCGCGCCAGAGCGCGGCCGCCATCGCAAACGAGTGGACGCGGCTTACGCTGGGCAACGATCCAACCGTGCGCGCGGTAGTTGACAAACTGCAGATGAATTCCTGGCACATCTACGAGAGCTACACGGGACCGCTGGGCCTGGGCACGCTCACTGACATTCTCGGACCTCATTTCGGCCCCGATCCGCAATCGGCCGAGCGCAACGGATGGGGCCAGTGGCTTCGCGCCGACCATGAAAGCGTGGGTATGGACCGCACCATGGCCACCGGGACCGGCTTCATCGGCCAATATCCCGCGCCCCTCGCTGCCGAATACGAGTCGCTGAAAACCTGCCCCGAAAATCTGCTGCTCTTCATGCATCACGTGCCCTACACGTATCGGCTGCATGACGGCAAGACGCTGATCCAGTACATCTACGACGCGCATTACCGGGGCGCGCAAGCCGCGGCAGCGCAGATTCCGGCGTGGGAGTCGCTGCGCGGAAGGGTTCCGGACGCAACTTACGCCGAGGTGCTGAAACGGTTTGAGTTCCAAGCCGGCCACGCTATCGTGTGGCGCGATGCGGTGACCCGATGGTTTGCGCGCATGTCGGGCATTCCCGACGATCTCCATCGCGTGGGAAATTATCCCCACCGCATCGTCGCCGAAGCCATGACCCTCGACGGCTACGCGCCGGTGGACGTGAGGCCGTGGGAAACAGCATCCGGAGGCAAGGCTGTGGTGTGCAAGGACCGCGCGCAGTGCTCGTTGTCGGTCACCTGGGAGAAACCGGATGGATGGTACGACATCGCAGTGCAGTATTTCGATTTTCGAAACGGCGCTTCCCGGTACACACTCCAGGTCGCAGGACACACTATCGATTCGTGGGCCGCGGACTTGAATCTGCCCGACAACCGAATCGACGGCAACACGTCGACTCGGCACACGCTCGAAAGCGTGGCGCTGCATCGCGGCGACCTGCTGCGCTTGATCGGACGGCCGGATGGAATGGAGCCTGCGCCGGTGGATTACATTCAAGTGACCCCGAGCGCTGCCGGCGCAACGAAATCGGATCCACGACAATAGCCGCTCAGGATCGTCTCAACAAGGCATGAAGACGGCGCAGCAGAGGCGAGCAATACAACCGCCCGCAAATTGGTTGCCATCTCACACACTCAGGAGATTGGAATGGCAACAAAATCCAGCAGCAAGAAAAAATCTTCGTCAAAGAAATCTTCGTCCCACAAGAAATCTTCATCGCGCCGGAAGTCGACGCGCAAGTATTCGCCGTCCGCGAGCAAGAATGTCAAGACCGAGATGCACGAGATGAAGCGGGGCAAGCTGAAGAGCGGGCGGAGCGGCAAGAAAGTAACGAGCAGAAAGCAGGCCATCGCTATCGGTCTGTCCAAGGCGCGCAAGGAAGGCAAGAAAGTCCCGTCCAAGAAGAGCTGATCCGGCGCGCGCCGGATCAGCTC
>JASHRF010000098.1 GCA_030037545.1 Acidobacteriaceae bacterium
GTATTGGCACGGCGTCGGATAGGCGTCACGCGGCTCAGCGAGCAGCTCAGGTACGCCCGAGAAACCTCGCGCGCCAGCTCCTCCAGCAGCCTCATGCGCAGCGGCGGAAAGCAATCGAAGGCTTGCTGCAGCGCATCCATGGGCAGCAGAAGCAGCGTGCCAGGAGTGAGCGCCGCGAGCGAATAGGTGTGGAGACGGTCGCCCAATGCGGCGGCCAGCTCCAACAGGTCTCCGGAGCGCGCGATGCCCATTGTGAGCCGGGTATTAAACCGCTCGGCTTTGCGCAGGAACTGGCCCGCCAACACCAGGTAAAGCCCGCGCGCAGATTCACCCTGCCCAAAGATCCGCTCCCCAGCCGCGCAGTTTACGGACTGCGCCCCGCCGGTCAACAATTTGGCCACGCCAGGCGGGCAATTCAGAAGCTCTGCCAGCGGATGCGCCTCCACGGCAGTCAGGCGCTCGGATTTTGAATTGACGGGCACGATTTTCACTTCTTTTCAGCTCCCGCCGGCCTTTCCGGCGCGCGGAGGAATGCAACGGTTCATCCGGCAACGGCCGTCGTTGCCGGCCCCAAGACAATTTCGCAATTCGATGTGGAGGAGGTTCGGCAGGCTCGCTCTCCCTCTCCAGTTGACTTGACCTCAGGCTTCAGCCCCAACCGCCGTTTCCAGCTCTCGCCGCGCCGGCACGCGCTCCGGCGGAACACATAACACCGGCACGCGCGAACGCGCCAGCAGCGCGAAGGCCGTACCGTGCGGCCCCGGCGTATGGCTGGCGCGCTTCACACCGGCTACCAGAATGCTGGGATGATGCTGCGCAATGGCCTGCTCGACGGCATCCGCGGGATTGCCGTCCTTAACCAGGCAGTGAACCACGACCTTGCCGGTGCGACGAATGCCGAAATCCTCCATTCGTGTCGCACACGGATTCAAGAACCCGATCACTTCAGCCGCAGTGCGCACGTGCAGCAGGAAGAGCGGACGCTGGAACGTCTCGGCCAGCGACCAGGCCGCAGCCGCGGCAGCCGCGGCGGCTTCGTTGCGCTCAATGGCCAGCAGTACCGGGCCACCGGGGGTGGGCCGATGCGGGCCGGCATTCCAGTCCGCCGCCACGGCCATTACCGGGCAGGGTGCCAGGCGCACCAACTGCTCGGTAATCGCGCCCACCACCACCGGGCCGGCGCCTTCACGACCCTCCGTCCCGATCACGATCAGGCCCGCCTCGTATTGGCGCGCTACGTCAACCAGCATTTCGGCCACTGTGCCCTGGCGAATTTCGGAATGGCTGTGAATGCCTGCACGCAGCAGGTCGGCCCTCAGCTTGTCCAGAACTTCGCGCGCCGGGTCGCTCAATTTTCGCAGTAGCCGCCCGGGAAGCGACTCCACGGCGGCGTAGTCCAGAGGATCGGCACCGTGCGCCAGAACGATGCGCGCACCGTAGGCGCGCGCCAGCTTGCTGGCGTATTCCAGGGTCGCTTCGCATTGGCCGTGCAGATCCGTGGCCACCACGATCGTTTTTAGGCCGTCGCCGAAACTCATCGGAGCCTCCCTGGCCGCCGTGTGTCTGCTGGATTCTGAGTGTGCGCCGCGAGGGCGGGCGTGGGCAGTGATTCCATTCACCCGCCCATGTGACTCCGGTCACCAGATCCGAAATTTCAATAATCCGCTCCGTGTCAGGGCTCGACCGGGGAACCCGCCGCAGCGGGCCGAGTGCCGATTGGAGGCGAGAACGCTGGGCTTCGGTCCCTGAGAGTTCCAATGCAGTTTCCGTCAAACCATTCTTTGAGACACGCTGTAATTAGCATCGAACGCGCTGGCCGCGCAGTCGGCGCTGCCCGGAAACCGGATCCGGCCGCTTCCGACGCGGTGTACAGCTCGGGGTGCAATGCGCTAATCTTTCTCAATTATGGAAAATCGGTTGCCTTCCACCGCTCAAACGTTTTTGTCAAGGGCATGGATTGACTTGCCTGTTCTGATCCTTGGCTGCGCCCTGGCAGTTTCTGCGGCGGCACAGGCTCCCGTGCCCGATTCGTCCGCCATCGAAGCCAAGGCCCACGATATGCTGTCCACGCTCACCCTGGAACAGAAGATCGATCTGCTGGGCGGCGTAGACGAAATGTTCACTCATGCCGAGCCGTCCATCGGTTTGCCGCGCTTCAAAATGTCCGACGCTTCGGTGGGCGTGCGCACCTGGGGACCGACCACGGCCTACGCCGGCGGCGTGGCCCTTGCGGCGACATGGGATCGCGACTTTGCGCGCGAGCTGGGCGAAAGCCTGGGCCGCGATGCCCGCGCCCGCAGCGTGAACTTCCTGCTCGGCCCGGGCATCAACATTGCTCGCTCGCCGATTGGTGGCCGCAACTTCGAATATCTTTCCGAGGACCCCTTCCTCAACTCCGCGCTTGTGGTTCCCTACATTCAGGGATTGCAGTCCCAGGGTGTCATCGCCACGGTTAAGCACTATGCACTCAACAACCAGGAGTTCGACCGGCACAATGCCAGCTCCGACATGGACGAGCGCACCATGCGCGAAATCTATCTGCCCGCCTTCGAAGCAGCTGTGACCCAGGGCCACGCCGACGCCGTGATGGATTCGTACAACGAGGTCAACGGCGTTCACTCCACGCAAAACCCGTTTCTCAATCTCCAGGTGCTGAAGGGCGAGTGGGGATTCAAAGGCATTCTCATGTCCGATTGGGATGCGACCTACGACGGCGTGGCCGCGGCCAATAACGGCCTTGATCTGGAGATGCCCAGCCCCAAGTTCATGAACGAGCAGAACCTGCTGCAGGCGGTCAAAGATGGGCGAGTGAAAGAATCCGCCATCGACGACAAGGTTCTGCGCCTGCTGCGCACAGAGCTGCGCTACGGCTTCACAGACCGCCCGCAATTCGATCCCGCCGATGCCACGTATTCCGTGAAGGATCGTGCGGTGGCGCTGCGCGGCGCGCTCGAAAGCATCACGCTACTGAAAAATGACGACTATCTGCTGCCCCTCGATCCGGCTAAGGCGAAGATTATTGCCGTGATCGGCCCCGACGCCTGGCCGGCGGTGCCCGGCGGCGGCGGCTCGTCGAACGCTACGGCCTTCAATCCCATCAGCATCGTCACCGGCATCGCCAATCTGCTGGGACCGGATGTTTCCGTCCTCTATAGCCGCGGATTGCCGGACCTGGTGGACGTTTGCCGCCGCACAAGCTGGCAGGGGGGCGTCAAGATGGAAACCTTCCCCAATGCCGGCTTCACCGGCACCCCGGAGACAACGCAGGGCCGCATGATCGCCGACTGGAGACCGGAACAGTGGGGCCCGCCGGGCACGCCGCGTAGCGTTCGCTACACCACGTCATTCCAAGCCTCCGCGGCAGGCAAGTATTTGCTGGTGGCGGCAGCGGCCGGGCAGGATCGGTACCAAGTGCAGGCAGACGGCAAAACGGTGCTGGCTGAAGACCAGACCTCCGAGGGCCAGGTGCCAAAATCGACGACCCTTGATCTGACCGCAGGGCAAACCGTCCAGGTGGTCGCCGATTATTTGCCCTATTCGCCGGGAGTGCGCTTTGCCGTGGGCATAGCCTATGAGCCCGACCTGATTTTAGCCGACGCAAAGGAGTTTGCCGCCAAGGCCGACGTGGTCGTGGTGGCTGTGGGATTTAACGCCTCCACTGAGGGTGAGGGACACGACCGCACCTTTGATCTGCCCTGGGGACAGGACGCATTGGTTGAAGCCATGGCTGCCGCCAACCCGCGCACCATTGTGGACCTCACCGGCGGAGGCGGCATGGACGTGGAGCGCTGGCTCGATAAGGTTCCGGTGCTCATCGACGACTGGTATCCTGGCCAGGAGGGCGGCACCGCGGTGGCCGAGATTCTCTTCGGCAAGCACAATCCCGAGGGCCGGCTGCCGGTGAGCTGGGATCGCGCCTGGGCCGATAATCCTTCCTCCCCGTGGTACTACGGCAATCCTGCCGACGATACCATTCTCCATGAGATCGGCACCGACGGAAAGCCGGTTGACTATCAGATCCGCCACATCGTTTACGGCGACAAGCTGATGGTCGGCTATCGCTATTGGACGACCACAGGCAAGCATCCGCTGTTCCCGTTCGGCTATGGACTCAGCTACACGACCTTCAGTTTCTCAAAACTCGACGTGCCCCCAACTGCGCAATCGGGTGCGACCGTCCCAGTGAGCTTCGACGTCACCAACACCGGCAGCATGGAGGGCGTCGAAGTGGCTGAGCTCTACGTCTCCGATCCCTCTGCCAAAGTCGACCGGCCGGAGCGTGAGTTGAAGGGCTTTGAGAAGGTGAGGCTCCAGCCGGGCGAAACGAAACACGTGACGCTCGACCTCGACGCGCGCTCCTTCAGCTACTGGGACGAAGCCTCCCACAAGTGGACCATCGATCCGGGCAAGTTCGTAATCCGGGTCGGCGACTCCAGCGAAGATACGCCCTTGAACGCCGATCTCACAATGCAATGAAAAAATCTGCGTTAGGTTTCCCTGGAATAGTTCAGGGAAGCCGGCGTGGGCATGTCCGACGAAGTTTGTAGTTACATTTTGTGATTACAAAGCGTGAGGACAAAACTACACGCACATATGTCGGGCAAGGCGTGACTCCCTACCGAGCCCATCCGCCCCTACGGCTCCGCCATCAGCCTTTCTTCCGCCTGCTGGAGC
Organism: Acidobacteriaceae bacterium; assembly: GCA_030037545.1. Classification (GTDB taxonomy): domain Bacteria; phylum Acidobacteriota; class Terriglobia; order Terriglobales; family Acidobacteriaceae; genus Telmatobacter. The sequence goes on from JASHRF010000098.1 coordinate 4,675, forward strand.
GTGATGTTCTCGGGAAGCTCCTGGAACTTGCTCTTCACGTCGTCTTCTTGGTCGGAGATGGATTTGAAGATCAGCGCGTGGCCCTGAATGTGGATGTGGGTCTCCGTGATCTCCCAGATGCCGGGAGCGAGCTGGCGCCGCTCCACGTTGAATGTGCCTCCCGCATAAAGGTCGCCCAGCAGACCCCAGGCAAACTTGACGTCGTGGATAAGCCGGCCGCGCAGGCTCACAATGCGGTGATGGGCATTATCCACCTGCATATCGCCTTCCATGGCCGCAAAAACACGCGACTCCCAGGTGGGCGGACTGAAATTTGGGTCGGGGCGGAAATGGAGATAGGTGCTCGAAGCGTCACGGCGAACCTCGGTCCAAATGAACGCGTTGGGCAGCATGTTCAGCATCTGGGTGGCCTGTCGGTCGTCGTGCTGGCTACCCTGGCGTTGCTTGGCCTGGGCGGAAGAGCTGTGAATGAAGGCATCCATCCTGCTGCGCTGCTCGGCGAGAGTCAGCCGGCGGCCATTCTGCTGGAGGACGCGATCCAGTTCGCCCATGCGCGTCTGGGCGACCCATTGCACCACGCTGTTGGCCGGCTTGCGATCGATTTCGTAGTCCAGCCACAGGGAGTGGTCGGCGGCGTCGGCAGCCAATTCCGTGCGCACCGCCTGTTCCACGATCTGCTTGGGTTGCTGGCCGTTCGCTGCCGCGCAAACGCTGACGAAGAGCGTCCAGGCAAGCAAACGCGCGCTCCTGGGCATACATGAGCCTCCCGATGGTGAAGAGCTGGTCAGCCGCGCCCAACCGGGGCAATCTCAAATAGTTAGATGCAGGTTGAGGAAAAAGGCTGGGATTTCCAGGGTATCATCGCCCTATGAAGCGGGTGCTGATGGGTTGGAGCAGCGGAAAAGACAGCGCCTGGGCATTGCACCTACTCGCGCACCATCCCGGCCTCGAAATCTGCGCCCTGCTCACTACTGTGAACACAGAGTTTGACCGCGTGGCCATGCATGGCACGCGCCGCGCCGTTCTGGAAGCGCAGGCAGCCGCCGCAGGCCTGCCTCTGTGGGTTGTGCCTCTGCCTTGGCCCTGCACCAATGACGTATATGAGCAGCGCATGGCCGAGGCCTGCGCCCGCGCCTTGTCCGAACGCATCGACGCCATTGCCTTCGGCGATCTGTTTCTCGCCGATGTGCGCGCCTATCGCGAGCGGCAGCTTGCGCCCACCGGTCTCGAGCCCCTGTTCCCGCTCTGGCAGATGCCCACGGACACGCTGGCGCGGGAGATGATCGCCGCCGGTTTGCGGGCGCGCATCGCCTGCGTGGACACAAAACAATTGCCGGCCGCGTTTGCCGGGCGCGAATTCGACGCTGATCTCCTTCGCCAGTTGCCGCCCGGCGTCGATCCCTGCGGCGAGCGCGGCGAATTCCACACTTGCGTTTACGCGGGACCGATGTTCAAAGCTCCCTTGCTACTCGAAAACGGCGACATCGTGGACCGCGATGGATTTGTATTTGCGGATTTCCGCGTTAGCTGAACTGCGAGGACCATGCACAATGTCTCTGAGCGCGATCGGGGAACCGCGTTATGCAGGGTTCGTTTCAAATCGTCGCCGAATCGATGCGCTCCACGTGAATCGCGTTTGCGCTCCGATCCAGCGTGCCGGTAATGGTCACCGTCTTGCCTTCGAATGGCTGCACACGCTGGGCATCGTCGAGGAGATAGACCTGGCCGGAGGCATCGCGGAGCAGAAACTGTTCGCCCTCGCGCTCAATGGTGCCGTTGAACCCTTCGGCACGAGCCGTCTGGGGCTCTTGTGCATGGACCGCGTCAAACCCGGAACCGATAGCCAGAAATGGACTTCCCCAGGCCAGTGCGCACACGAATACAAACGCGGTCAGGGCAATACAAAGCAGCAATTCGCGTTTGATCAGCTTCATGAGCGTAGCTCTCCAGTAGTGGATGTGATGGCCGAAGAAGGGAACAGGTTGCCACGCGCGGATCAAATTTCATCCGCGTTGGGGATACAGACATACATAAGACGCGGAGGGAGAAACCGCGGTTCGTGCTCACCTCAGCACAGGCTCGCGCAGCCGTCCGGCCAAAGCCCACTTCAACTCCTCAATTCCCTGCCCTGTGACCGCCGAAATGGCATGAAATTCAAGCTTGCGGCGCCTGGCGTGCGCAGCCAGCTTTTTGAGCTTGGCGGGATTCGCAACGTCGATCTTGGTGGCCGCAACGATCATCGGCTTCTCCATCATCGGGTGCTCGCCGGCGTCGTGCCGCGGCGGGCCAAAGCTGGCCAGCTCGTTGTTGATGACTTTGAAGTCCTCCACCGGATCGGGACGGCCCGACGCATCCGACACATCCACCAGGTGTACAAGCACCCGCGTGCGCTCAATGTGGCGGAGAAACTGCGTGCCCAGCCCCGAGCCCAGGTGCGCGCCCTCAATGAGGCCGGGCACATCGGCCACAACAAACGATTCCTGCTCCGGCTCCTCGCCTACCGTCACCACCCCCAGATTGGGCTCCAGAGTGGTGAATGGGTAATCGGCAATCTTGGGCCGCGCCGCGGAGATGCGCGAGATCAGCGTGGACTTGCCAGCGTTGGGAAAACCTACCAGCCCCACATCAGCCAGCAGCTTCAGTTCCAGCCGATACGCGTGCTCCTCGCCCGCGCGCCCCAGCTCATGCTCGCGCGGGGCCTGGTGCGTGCTGGTGGCAAAGTGCTGATTGCCGCGTCCGCCGCGTCCGCCCTTGGCAATCAGGATACGCTCGTCCGCCTCGCGAAAGTCGTGCACCAGCTCGCCCGTCTCCGCGTCGAATAGCGATGTTCCCACCGGCACCTGCAGGGTGATGGAGCGGCCATCCTGCCCTGTGCAGTTCGATCCCATACCATGCTCGCCGCGCTGCGCCTTGTGCTCGGGGTTGTAGCGGAAATGGATAAGGGTGTTGTGGCGCTCGGTGGATTCCATGAAGACGTCGCCGCCGCGTCCGCCGTCGCCGCCCGACGGCCCGCCGCGGGGCACAAACTTCTCGCGCCGAAAGGCCATGCAGCCGTTGCCGCCGTCCCCAGCCTTCACGCGGATTTTAGCTTCATCGATGAACACAGGTTTCAACGGTCCGTTGCGGCGCCTCTTCAAGTTTAACGAAGGGATTCGAGACAGAGAGTTTCGCACTGAGTCGAACGAGCTATACCTCGGAGCCGTAGCGACGGGCTCCCGGCCCGCTGTCGTGCGGGTTCCAGCCCGCACATGCCCGCGTGACTTGACTAGCGATGCATTTCGGTGTTTTCAGGGATAAGCACAGGAATGCCCTCGACGATCGGATAAGCGCGGCCGCAATCAGCACATATCAGCCGGCTGTCTGCGAGCTTCAGCTCCCCGTGGCAGCTCGGACAGGCAAGTTGGGAGAGAACCGCTTTATCAAAGCCACCTTGCACAGCAGTCCCGGGTTTCATGAAGACGATCTTTGATCCCTTTAGCAGCCTGTGGCGAAAGTCAAAAATTCGAGAAAAACCATTCCTCAGCGGCTAAAGCCGCATTGATTTGAGACCACTTACGGCACGGCTGAAGCCGTGCCCTTTCAAAACTCGACTTTTACCACAGGCTGTTAGTCCTTGGTCCCTAATCCCTAGGCCCTGCCATGATCACTGCACCACCGCGTCCGCGCCACTGCGATGCTCGCTGTGCCGTGGCCGGCTCGCAATCTCCTGCTCGATGCGCTCGTTGGTGCCGGCCTTGGCGAACTCCTGCGCCACGCGGATGCCGTTGTAAATGGCGTTATCGTTCGAGGATCCATGGCCGATGATGCACACGCCGCGCACGCCCAGCAGCGGCGCGCCGCCATATTCGGTGTAATCGAGCCGGCGCCGGAAATCGTTGAAGGCCCGCCGCGACAGCAGCGCGCCCACCTGCGCGGTCACGGTGCGGGTGAGCGACTCGCGCAAAACGTCGCGCACAAAACGGCCCACGCCTTCGCTGGTCTTCAGCGCCACATTGCCCACAAAGCCGTCACACACAATCACGTCGGCATTGCCATTGAAAATGTCGCGCCCCTCCACGTTGCCGATGAAATGAATGGGCAGCGCCTTCAGCAGCGGCAGCGCCTCGCGGGTCAGCTCGTTGCCCTTGGTCTCTTCTTCGCCAATGGAGAGCAGTCCCACGCGCGGCTGGCGGATCTTGAGCACGCTGCGCGCGTACATCTCGCCCATCACGGCGAATTGCACCAGGTTGTGCGCCTTGCAATCTACGTTGGCGCCGACGTCGAGCAGCACGCAGGGATTGCCTTTGGAAGTGGGCATAGGCGTTGCCAGGGCGGGACGATCCACGCCAGGCAACGCGCCCAGCACCATCTTCGCCGACGCCATGGCCGCGCCGGTGTTGCCCGCGGTAACGAATCCCGCGCACTTGCCCTCGCGCACCAGCTTCAGCCCCACGCGCATGGAGCTGTCGCGCTTGGCGCGCACCGCGTGCGCCGCCTTCTCGTCCATGCCAATGCGCTCCGACGCGTGGTGGATGACGATGGGCAGATCCTCATTCTCGAGGTGTTCGTCGAGCTGGTCGCGCAACTCTGCCTCCGGGCCCACCAGGTGGACGCGAACCGGCAGCGCGCGGCAAGCCAGAATCGCTCCCCGGATTTCCGGCTCGGGAGCCTTGTCGGAACCAACGGCGTCAAGCGCTATGTCGATGAGCATGGGCGAAGGCTCTCAGCAAGCCCCAAGATCTACTTTCCGGCTTCCTTGACGTCCAGCACCGCGCGGCCCCTGTAAGCTCCGCACTTGGGGCAAGCGCGATGGGGCAGCTTCTTCTCGTGACAGCTCGGGCACTCGGAGAGCCCCGTCGAGGAGAGGAAGTCGTGAGCGCGGCGGTTGGCGGTGCGGCGCGTCGAGTGGCGCCTCTTCGGATTCGGCATGACTAGTTTTCCAATCCTTTCAGTTGCGGAAGGGCAGTTCGCGGTTCTCAGTTCGTAGTTCACAGTTGGCTGCAGGAACAATCGAAACTGTAAACTGTGAACTAAGAACTCTTGATCCGGCTGCTCAGCCCCGACAGTGCCTCCCAGCGGGGGTCGCTTGGACCCACATCGCAGGAGCAGTTCTGGAGGTTCCGGTTTAGGCCGCAGCGCGGGCAAAGCCCCTTGCAGTCAGGTTTGCACAGCGTCCTGACCGGCAGGGACAAAAGCACCTGCTCGCGCAGTACATCTTCAAGCGCAAGACTGTCTTTCTGATAATAACCGATTTCGGTTTCGGGCGCTGTTATGGAGCGTTCAGGGGCTCCGGCATCGGCCCCGATGAGGCGGAAGATCAGGTCGAACTCAGCAGCCAGCGGAATCTCCACCGGCTCCACGCAGCGCGCGCAGGGAACGAGAAATTTGCCGGCGAAACGACCCCTCAGGCGGATGTCGGGAACAATCTCCCTGGGTCCGCGGTGCTCGTGGATCACCTCCGCGCGGCCGGATGCGGCAAGCAGTCCGGTTTGCTCGGCTTCCTCGCCAAAATCGATGGCCCCGGATGCCAGTTCCAGGTCAAAATCGACCGGCTCCTGCTCCAGTTCTCTTACTTTGAAATCCATACTTTGAGCCTACGGCGCAGCGAGCGGGGAGTCAACGAAGTTGGAAGTACCCGTGCCGCCTCGCGGGCCTTCGTTTATGCTCACGAACGTTATTGGACCAATCTCTACATCAACGAAATGACTTACGCCAACTTTCACCGCTTCGGCTCGACCGCGCGGGTGCTGGGAAATGCGCCGTGATAGCGGCAGGAGCCTGACCTGCCTGCTCCGCAGCCTGGCTCGCTTGCTTTCCGCGAGGTTTTTACTTCGGATTTTCCGCCCTCCCCCGGCGCCCTGATCGCAAGGCGATTGCGGCGAAACGAGGTTTTTACCTCGGATTTCCCGCCCCCCCGGGGGGTGTTTCGGTATTTCCTGGTAAGTTATTTTGATTCAGCATGTTGATGGGTATTTTGAGAGCGTAAATGGCGCTGTTTTGTGGCGTTAAACGGCAGATTCGTGAGGGCAGATTTGCGGATGTGGCCGGGGACGGCGCTCCGAGTGGGGGCGGAAGCTCCATCAAGCCAGGTTGAGAGGGTCTGTGCTTCCGGTTCATTGACATAGCAAGAAGCATAATCGTTTGGCGGAAATAACCGGCAAAGGGGGTGAAGAGATTTTCCTCTTTGTTTTGTGATAGATGAATGAATATCTGATGGAGATAGGGCTTGACGAAAATTGGCGCTTGCCTGCCGGGGCGGAAGTTCGCGCCGGCTACCGCGGGGTTCCGTTCCCCCACCGTTCAGCGCGCCGCTGCCAGCACCGGCGCGGTTCTCACCTGCAGATAGCGGCTGGCAAACTCCAGAAACGTGGGCCAGTTGGGCGCGGGAGTGTGGCCGCCCGTATGCTGCCGGAAGGCGATATCGCCGCTGATAAGCGGCGTTTCGATGGGCGGAAAGACAGCCGTGCCCAAATCCCTTTTCCCCAGCAGGCGATAGACCGGCCCGGCGGCCACGGCGGCCAGAAACATGCCCTTCGCGTCCACCCATCCATCGCCGGCCTGCATGGAGCCGGCGGAGATGAATACCGGCCGCGGCGCGCAGAGCGCGATCAGCTCATGGGCATCTATCGGCAGATCGGCTACCGTCAGCGGGCCATCGTATTTGAGGAAGTTGCCGGCCATCCAGTGGTATTCGCCGCTGGCGGCGATGTTGCCGATCTGCTCGCCGTAGTTGCGGCGATACAGCTTGGCTCCGGCTTCGCCGCTGGAGCTGATGAAGCCGATGGCGATGCGCGGATCGTAGGCCATGGCCACCAACGCCGCTTTGCCGTAGCGCGAGTGCCCTTCGATGCCGACTTGATGCGCGTCGACGGCCGGATCGGTCTCAAAATAATCCAGCGCCCGGCTCGCGCCCCACGCCCAGGCCCGCAGCGCGCCCCACTGGTCGGGCCGGCGCGGCTGCCCGTGGTTGGCAAGGCCGATAATCCCTTCCGAAAGCCCGGCGCCGTTGTCCGGCTGCACGCTGGTAGGAACGTACTCCGCATAGCCCCAGCCGAGCGCCAGCACCTGCTGCTCCCAGGTCGGACCCGGCGGCGGCTTGAACTGCGGAAATCGCTTCATCAGCATCTCCATGAACTCGCGGCTGAAGCCGAACTCCATGATTACCGGTACAGGTCCGGTGGCGTTGGCCGGAGTGCTGAGCGTGAGGTCGATCCTGACCGTGATCGCGGGATCGCCGGAGTTATCCACATGACCGGTGAGCTTTTTGGTGATGATGGGCACGTCGCCGTTCTTTTCGTGAGTGACGCTGACCACCTGCCACATGACTTCCGGCACCTCAGGCGGAACGCGCCCGAGAATGTCTTCGTTAAAGAGCTTGACGATCTGCGGGCGGCGCTCGGTCCACCACACCTTTGCGGAGGTCACGCGCTTGCCGTTGGCCAGCCGCAGCGGGTCGGGCAACGGCAGGTGCATGTCCGCCTTGGACTCGTCGTAATTCACCGGGTTGGGCCCATGGCCGTATCCATCGACGCCCGGCCGCAGCATTTTGATGCCGAGCAAGTCTTTCATGTGCTGGTAGTCTTTTTCAGTAGCCGCCTGAATGGCGAGCTGCCCGGCGGTGGGCGCAGGCTGCGGCGGCGGCGCGGCAGCCTGAGTTGGCGCGGCTGTTGACGGCGCAGCGGCCGGCCGCGGGGCTCCAGTCTGCGCCGCAACGCAGCCCGGAGCCAGCAGCCCGCCCAGGGCCAGCACGGTCATAAAGCTGGTTATTGAATTCGGCATTGGCGGAGAATCCTCCCATCGGACGAGCCGGGCGTTGTTTGGGAATGCGCCAACTATATCGATTTTCTTCGGGAGGAGCAAGCTGGCGGCGGACAGCCTCCACCGCTGGCAGCGACCCTCGGCCCTGGCTCTGCCCAATCGCCGCACCCGCTATGTTAGGCTCCGGATAGGCGCGCCGGTGCGCCGCGGCCCTGCACAAACCCCTTTTCTCCTTGCCGGCGGGCGGCGGTATTGGGCATACCGTTCCGGCCATCGTCCCCGGGCGGCCGGATAGCCACGAAATTCCTGGAGAAGCACGCGCATGAGCGCCGTCAAGTATGACCTGATCGTCATCGGCTCCGGCCCGGCCGGACAGCGCGCTGCCGTGGCCGCGTCCAAGATGAACAAACGTGCCGTGGTGGTGGAATCGCGTTCGGTCGTGGGCGGCGTCTGCATCAACACCGGAACCATTCCGTCCAAAACCTTTCGCGAGGCCGTGCTGCACCTTTCCGGCTACAACTACCGCAACATCTACGGTATGAACTACCACGTCAAGGAAAAAATCACGATGGCCGACCTGGCGTTCCGGGTGCAGGCGGTGATCAAGACCGAGATCGACGTGACCGAGGCGCAGCTCTCGCGCAACGGCATCGACGTGGTGCATGGGATTGCCCATTTCGTGGATGCGCATACGGTGCGCGTCGAAGGCCCGCAGGCGGAGCTGACGCTGGAGGCCGACCGCATCATCATTGCCGTAGGCACCAAGCCGGCTTTCTCACCCAAGGTGCCCATCAACGGCCGCACCATCATCAACAGCGACCAGATCCTCGGGCTCCAGGAGCTGCCGCGCACGCTGATCGTAGTGGGCGGCGGCGTCATCGGCGTCGAATACACGTGCATGTTCGCGGTGCTGGGCGTGCGCGTCACGCTTATTGAGAAGCGCAACCGCCTGCTCGATTTTGCCGACCAGGAGATGATCGAAACCCTCAGCTACCATTTGCGCGATATGCGCGTGACCCTGCGGCTGGGCGAGGAGGTGCAGAGCGTGGAAGAACTGGCCGCTCCGCCGGGCGAAAGCGCAGCGCCGGCCACGGTGGTTGCCAACCTGGAGAGCAAGAAACGCGTTTCCGGCGATGCGCTGCTCTACGCCGTGGGCCGCCAAGGGGCCATCGACGAGCTGAACCTGGCGGCCGTGGGTATCGAGGCCGATAGCCGTGGCCGCATTCCCGTCGATGAGCATTACTGCACCAAAGTGGACCACATCTTCGCGGTGGGCGACGTGGTGGGATTTCCATCGCTGGCCTCGGTTTCCATGGAGCAAGGGCGGATCGCGGCGGCGCGCGCCTTCAATGACGGGAAGGCGACCACCAATCCCAGCGTGTACCCTTACGGCATTTACACGATTCCCGAGATCAGTTTTATCGGCAAGACCGAGGAACAGTTGACCGACGAGGACGTTCCCTACGAAGTGGGCATGGCGTACTACCGCGAAGTGGCGCGCGGCCAGATTCGCGGCGACACCACGGGAAGGCTGAAGCTCATCTTCCATCGCGAAACGCTCAAGGTGCTGGGTGTGCACATCATCGGCGAAGGCGCCGCGGAGCTGGTGCACATCGGCCAGGCGGTCATGTCGCTGGGGGGGACCATGCAGTACTTCATCGACACCGTTTTCAACTATCCCACCCTGGCCGAGTGCTACAAGGTGGCAGCGTTCAACGGCCTGGGACGGCTGCAACGGTATCAGCAGAGCTAGCCAGCCACTAGCTTTTAGCTCCATCGCCGGAAGACCAACGATCCCTGGCCTTCAAGAAGGAGCTGAAGCGAAATCCCAAAGCTGGAGGCCTGGAGGCTAGAAGTGGTTTCATCACCCGTCTGTCATCGTCCCTCAGGGGCCAAAGCCCCACATTTTTGGGGACCTTATTGGCACGGCTGAAGCCGTGCCGTTTCAGGGGTATAAAACAGCTTCTAGAAGCTAAAAACCGGCAACTTTCTCTCCCGTCCTGGAGGGCTTTCCAATGACTACCGCAATCGGCGTCGTGGTGACAGAACATATTACCGCCGGCAGGCTGGAGGGTCAGCGGCTGACCGGCAAGCCTCTGCGCTATCCCAATGACCCGGTGGAGCTGGATGCGCTGGCGTCGATCCCCGCCAGCGAACTGGTGGAGATGATTGCCGAGCATGTCGATGCGCTGGCCGGCATCCATACGAGCGGCGCGGACGCCGTAGGCGTTGCGGTTCCAGGCATTGTGCGCGGCGGGGTCGTCGAAGACTCGCCCAACCTGCCCCAGCTCAAGGGGTCGCGCATGGCCGGGGAGCTCACAAAATCATTGCAGGCGCGTAACATCAAGGCCCCCGTGCACCTGGCCAACGACGCCGACGCCATCGCCGCAGGTGTCGCCGCCACGCATGGACAGCTCAACAAGCTCACTCGCGTATGGACGCTGGGCAACGGCATTGGCTACGGACGCTGGCCCTATGTGGACGGCGTGTGGGAGGGCGGGCACATTAGCGTAAGCCTGGACCCTAAAGAGCGCTACTGCGGCTGCGGCGGACTGGGCCACCTGGAAGGCATCATGGGCTACCGCGCCATGCGCCTGCGCTTCCTCGACATGGAGCCCGAAGAGATTTTCGCCCACGCCAAAAAGGGCGACGAGCGCTGCCGGGACTTCGTGGACCTGTGGCATCGCGCCCTGGCCGCGGCCACCGCCTCGTTCATTCACCTGGCCGGGCCGGGACGCTTCTATTTCACAGGCCACAATGTCGGCTTCCTCGACCTGGGCCTGTTGCGAAGCCACCTGGAGAGCATGGTGCGCATGAGCCCACTGCAGAGCTTTTCGCTGGAAATTCTGCCGCCGGACGACGAAACCGCGCTGATCGGAGCGGGCGTCGCGGCGCTGCGTGCGCTGGCCACATGAGACGGTGACCGGGCGGGAATCCGGAATCATTGGCGCTCGCAACCGTGAGGAAGTGCCATCCTGAGCGAGAGCCCCGTAACGCAGGAAGGGAAAAGCTGCAGAACCTGCGGATTGTTCATTTGCTACCCACATTGATTTTGCGGTACTTACGGTTCGATTGAACCCATGCGTCCCCTTGAGTCATGCCCAGCGCGATATCGTTACCGTGGTTCTATCGCCGTCCCAAGATTTCGCGTGCAAATGCTCAGGTAAAGCGATTAATATGGTCCCGCATAAATTCTGCGCAGTTTTAAGTTCGCGCATGGAGAGCCATTATGAGAGTTGGGTTATCCGCTGCATGGGCGGTGGCGTGCGTTCAAGGCATTGCATTGTTGAGTGGCTGCGGAGGGTCGGGCGGCGGCGGAACGCAACTGCAACAGCCGTCGATCACGAGCTTCAGCGCCAGTCCCGCCGCCATTGAGGCCGGGACAACGGCCAGCGTCAGCCTTACGGCGGTATTCGTCAACGGCACGGGCACGGTCATGCCCGGCAGCTTAGCAATTACCAGCGGGACGCCGTTGACTCTCGCCACCACGCCGACCACCAGCACCACCTACACCCTGACCGTGACCGGCGCCAGCGGGACCACGCCGGCCACGGACACTACGACCTTCACTGTGGACCCGGTACCCACTATCACCAGCTTCAGTGCCAGTCCCACGGCCATTGAGGCAACGGCGGCAACGAGCGTTAACCTGACCGCGACCTTCACCGGCGCCGCCACGGGCACCATCACGCCCGGCGACCTCTCCATCACCAGCGGCGGCAGCGTCACCGTAAACCCGACAACGACCACCGCCTATACGCTCACCGTGACGCCGCCGGTGGGTACGGTGGATGCCACGTCGCAGCCGGTAACCGTGACCGTGGACCCGGTACCCACCATCACCAGCTTCAGCGCCAGCCCCACCACGCTAGGATCGGGCGGAAGCGTGCAATTTTCAGCGGTGTTTGCCAACGGGACGGGCCTGATCACAGGGCCGGGGATCTCTGGTACTCCCATCTCCGGCAACAACACGCCGGTGAGTGTAACCGCGCCCACGGTGACCGCGACAACGCCGGAAACCTACACGCTTACCGTGTCGCCACCGGCGGGAACCATCGATGCAACGCAGTCGGCGACCGTAAACGTAAGTCCGGTGACCATCAGCAGCTTTACAGCCAATCCGACCCAGATTGAGGCGGGATCGAGCACCGGCCTCATCCCCGTGTTTTCAGGCGGGACGGGCGAAATTACCGCGCCGGGCGGCTACAGCAGCCCCGCGACCAGCGGCACGCCGGTGAACGTGAGCCCCACGGCCACCACCACTTATACGCTCTCGGTGACGCCCACTGGCGGCGGCACGGCGGTGACCCAGCCGGTCACGGTCACGGTGTATCCACAGCCAACCATCACCAGCTTTACGTCCGGCGCCAGCAGCAATACGCTCGTGGCCGGCAACAGCACCACGCTGACCGCGGAGTTCAGCGGCGGAACAGCCGTGATCACACCTGGCCCCAACGGCAGCACCGGGAGCTTTCCCAACGTGACCAGCGGCACGCCGGTGACCGTGAACCCGACAATTGTCCCGACCGTTACTTACACGCTCACGGTAACGCCTCCGGTGGGCACCGTGAATGCGACGCAGACGCTTACCCTGACCGTAGAAAACGGGGTGACGGTGTGCACGTCGTCCTCCTGCAGCGGCCCGGCCATCAGCAACCTGCTTCTGGGCATGAACCTGGCCTCCTGGTACGACGTGGTAACAGCCCCTGACACCGCGATCGTGAGCGCATTCCAAGGCGCCGGGATCGCGGCGGTGCGCTGGCCGGGCGGATCGTGGTCCGACGGTTACCATTGGGACGGCCAAAACAGCTATCCCACCGATTCCACCATCGCTGCACCGAGCGGGTGCACCGGAGTGTCTGCCGGTGGGACCACCACTTCCGTTTATCCGAATGGGGACGACACCTTCGCCAATTTCGTGAGCGACATCGTCACTCCGGGAAGCCTCGATCTGGCAGTTACGGCCGATTATGGATCGGACCCGGCCTGCACCGGGCCGGGAGAACCCTCCGAAGCGGCAGGCTGGGCGGCCTATGCACAAAGTCTCGGGACCCCCATCCATTACATGACCATCGGCAACGAGGAGTATGGCAACTGGGAACTCGACCTGCACACCAGGATCGCAACGACGGATGCAAACAATCCCACGGTCTACGCCTGCGAGGTAAGCGGCTGCACGAACCTCCCCACGGGCCTCTCCACGGGCCTCCCTGCCGGCAGCAGTTTTTACTCGGCGATTAAGAGCGCCGTCGAAACCGCCGGGGGCAGCGCGGATACAACGCTGGTAGGCGTGGATGTGGATGCCAGCAGCTCGTGGGATCCGACGGTGCTGGCCAATGCCGCCGGCTTCTACGACTTTGTCGAGTACCACTATTACCCGCAGTCATCCACCGACATCACCAGCGACACGCCCCTGGTACAGCAGTATGCGCAGCAATTCACCCAAAATATCAAGACCATCCAATCAGAGCTGGCCACAGCCGGAGAGCCGAACACGCCTATTTATGTGGGCGAAATAAGCTCGAACAGCAGCAATCCCGGCACCCAGGGCTGGTCCATCACCCAGGGCCTCTATGCCGGCCAGATACTGGGCGAGGCCATGAACGACGGCGTAGCGCGCCTCACCTGGTGGATCGGCTTCGGAAACTGCCTCGGCGCCGGCAACAACAGCCCTGACCTGTACGGCTGGCAGAATACCTGGGGGGCCCTCAGCATCTTTTCCGACGGTACGACGGACTCCCCTGCCAACGAATGCGATGGAGAGACAATTCCCATCGGCACCATGTCGCCCACGGCGCAGGCTTTTAACCTCTTCCAGAACGTGCTTGTGTCCGGCGAATACCCGCAGACGGCGACGGTAGCCGGCGATACCACCGACGTGCGCGCCTACGCGGCCACGCACAGCGGCGGCTATGCGCTGGTGCTCTTCAACCTGAACGAGACCACGGCCCAGACGGCTTCGGTCTCGGTTGGGAACCAGGCCTCCAGCACCGGCGTGACGGTGATCACCTATGACAAGGAGATTTACGACCAGACGGACCCGACCTGCCAGACAGATCCAGGCTGCAGCTACAGCCCCACCCTCACCTACCCGGAATGGGCCGGGCCCGACACATCCACCATGGGCAGTCCAACGAGCCCGGTGAGCCTGCCGCTCACGCTCACCTTGCAGCCGTGGAGCATGAACGTAGTGATCGTGCAGTAGCAACGCCGACCCAGGGGCAGAAGAAGAAGTAAACCTCCGCGCTCAGACCGTTCGCCTTTTCTCTGTGAACGAGCCGGGCGGCGCGGGCATCGAGATCCGGACCGTTTGCTTCTTCTGCGCCTCGCCATTTTGTCGTGCCGCGAAAATCTGTCAAGATAGAAACTGATATGACCATCTCAGCTCCCGCAAGTGTCTTTGCCGAACGCATCGGCCGCATTGAGGTGTCTGCAACCATGGCCGTGGCTGCCGAGGCCGCCAAGCTGCGCGCGCAGGGCGCCAAGCTGGTGGATTTCGGCGCCGGCGAGCCGCATTTCGATACCCCGCAGCACATTAAGGACGCGGCCATCGCCGCCATCCAGGCCAACTTCACTCGCTACACGGTGGTGCCAGGCATTCCCGACGTGCGCAAGGCCATCGTCGAGCGCCACGCCGCCGACTTCGGCTCCGCCTACTCGGCGGACGAGGCCGTTTTCACTACCGGCGGAAAGCTGGCCCTCTTCAACGCCGTTCAGGTGCTGGTTGACCACGGCGACGAGGTCATCCTGCCCGTTCCCTACTGGGTCAGCTTCAAAGACATCATTCAGTACGCCGGCGGCAGGGTCGTATTCCTCGAAACCAGCGAGGCGGAAAGCTTCCGCATTACCGCCGACGCCATCGAGCGCGCCATCACGCCGCGGACCAAGGCCATTATCCTGAACTCGCCGTCGAACCCGGCCGGCGCGGTGGTTTCAGAGGAGGACCTCGAGCGCATTGTCCGCCTGGCCCACGAGCGCGGCATTTTTCTGCTCCTGGACGAGTGCTACGTCTACCTGAACTACAGCGGGAAATGCGTTTCCGGCGGATCGTACACTTTTGCCAGAGAGCACATCGTTATCCTTGGTTCGCTCTCGAAAACCTACGCCATGACCGGCTGGCGCGCCGGCTACGCGCTGGCCACCAAGTCCGTGGCGGCCAACCTTAGCAAGCTGCAATCGCAGTCCACGTCGAATGCGACCAGTTTTGTCCAGAAGGCCGCCGTCGCCGCGCTGACCGGCTCGCAGCAGTGCGTGCGCGAGTTCCGGGAAGAGTTCATCGGCCTGCGCGACTATATGATGGCCAGGCTGGCCGAAATTCCGGGCGTCACCTGCACCAAGCCGGAGGGGGCGTTTTACGTCTATCCGAACATCTCCGCGTACCTGGGCAAAGGCGGCACCAAGACCGCGACCGAGCTAGCTACGCGGCTGCTCCACGAAGCCCACGTGGTGACGGTGCCGGGCGAGGCCTTCGGAACCGGCCAACACATCCGGCTCTCCTA
>JASHRF010000099.1 GCA_030037545.1 Acidobacteriaceae bacterium
GTGAACGAAATCGGCCTAAGTTGCGTGACATGGCAGTGCGACCCATGCCATCAGGAGAATGCCGATGTCACTTCATTCACGCTTCCGTTTCAAGAGCCTCAACCGAACGGTCAGTCATGCTGCTCACGTGATGGGACCGACGCTGACTGCACTCCTATTCGCGGGCATCAGCACCGCCATCGCACATGCCCAGGGGACGATTGACTTCTCCGGGGCGAACACGCTGATGAACAGTTTCAAGACGTTCGCGATTTACGCCGGGGCCGTCATCTGTTTCGGCGGACTTATCTTCGCCGGAATCCGCATGATGTCGGGACGGTTTCAGGATGCCATTCCCGGCCTTTTTGGCGCGCTGTTCGGCGCCGCTGTGCTGGGTTGGGGAGCCGGCTGGATTGGCTCGCTCACAGGTCAGACCATGCAATAGGAGCGGCCATGGCCAAGCGGGGAGAGCCGTTACCCATCAATCAGGCGCTGAATCGTCCGAGGGCCAAGCTGGGCCTCGACCTCACAGCATGGATGACGATCGTATTCGTCTCGGTAACGGTTTTCCTTGCCGGGTTTCGCCTGATGGCGATGTTGGCTTTTCCCGCGCTCGCCATCGGCGCCTGGCTCATCGTTCGTAAACACCCGAAGATGTTTCAGCTCTGGGGCCTGAGCCTCAGCCAGAAGTCCTATTATGACCCGCGCAAACACTGAGCAAACCAAATTCGTTCCCTGGTTCGCCAAAGCCGGAGCTGCGTCGAGCATCATTCCGATTGCGCGCTTCGTCAACGAGCGGATCTTCGCGCTCAAGGGCGGCGGCTATGGATGCCTGTTTGCGCTTTCCGGAATCGACGAAGAAAGACTTACCGACCAGGAACTTGAAGCCGAGGCGCGCTCGATTGAAGGGGCACTGCGCGGGCTGCCCGAAGGATCGTGCCTCTACCAGTACACCCGCGTCATGTCCGGTTGCAGCCTACCCAGGAAGACGAGCTACGCCGACCCAGTGACACAGGTATTTGTAGACGATCGACGGGCTTTCCTCGAAAAGACAGCGGGCTTCCGGCGTATCGATCTGCATTGGTGTCTGATGCTGGAGCCGCCCAAGACAGCGGCCTTCGCTTACAAGCCCCCGGAACATGCCGTTGACACTTCGCGGATGCTGGCCGATCTCGAAAAGACGGCCACGCTGCTCGAAGGCCATCTCGGCGAGTCGCTCGGTTTGCGGCTGCTCGAAAAGAACGATGCCTACCAGTTTTTCAGCTATCTCTTCAACCTCGAAGAGTGGGCGGCTACAGACAGGTTGCACAGCGATACCGGCGTTGATCGGCAGATTGTGAAGAACCCGGTTGCATGGCACAGCGACCACCTCACCATCGGTAGCCGATACGTGCAGATGTTTTCGCTAAAGACGACACCGGAAGCGTCCCGGCCGTGCCTCTTCTCCGAACTCGCGAAACTCGATTGCGACAGCGTATTGTGCTCCACCTGGCGGCCGAAGTCCACGGCCGCGGCGCGCAGCGAGATCGACGCCCAGGAAAAGTTCATCTCATTTTTCAAGGTCGGCGTGTTCACTCGCGTCATGAGCGGGCGCGACTTCGCATCGCTCGACACCGGGGCAGGCGCGCGCGCCGCGAATACCCAGGTAGACGATCTGGGTGAAGTGATCCGCTCGCTCGACAAGAAAGCCCAGGGCGAATACTCGCTTCGCCTGCTTGTGGCCGCACGCCGCGCGGATGAGCTGCGCGGCATCGCGCCCGCTGTGCATCGCATCTTCGTCGATGCGCGGGCCCAGGTCATGGAAGAGACGCTCGGGAACCTATCGGCGTTTTACGCAATGTTCCCCGGCAACCAGAAGTTCAACGTCTTTCCCATGTGGCTCGCCGAGAACCACCATGCGCGGCTCTCATCTGTGTTCGCTCCTCATCTCGGGCATCCTCACTCGGAAGATCTCGATAACGAGTACCTGAATGTCTTTGAGACGCGCACGCGGACGCCGTTCTTTCAGGACGCCTATGTCGGCGGCGTGCGGGTCATGCTCATTATCGGGCCGACCGGCAGCGGCAAGTCGGTACACGGGAACCTGGCAGTTGCGCACGAGCAGAAGTACGGCGGGTTCACCTACATCTTCGACATCGGCGGCAGCTACGAAAGCGTTGTCGAGCTATACGGCGGGCGCGTGGACCGAATCGGCAAAGACGGTCCGCGCCTCAATCCCTTCGCGCTGACGCCGACCGAGAACAATACCACCTTTCTCTATTCGTTCGTGAAATTGCTGCTCACGAATGGCGGCGCAGAGCTGGAGCCGGAAGACGACGATGTGATCCACAAGGCCGTGCTGGATATGTATCTGCTCGACCCGGAGAATCGCCGCCTCTCGAATCTCTTCCTGCCCAAGAAGCTCGACAGGTATCTGTCGAAATGGGTGGGCAATGGCGTCTACAGCGCCATCTTCGACAACGTGGAGGACGGTCTCTCGCTATCGCGTCTCCAGTGCTTCGATTTTCAGGGCGTGAATAACGAGCAGTACGCCGATCTGATCGAACCGCTAATGGTGTGGCTGCTGCGCCGCATCAACGATGTTCTGTATGACCCGGCGAATCTCGGCGTTCCGAAGCACATTCTCATCGAAGAAATATTCTCCTCGATGAAGAATCGCCAGCTCCTGGAGGGCGCGCTCGCCTCCATCAAGACCGTGCGCAAGAACCTGGGCGGCGTCACGATGATCGGCCAGTCGGCAGAAGACCTTGGAACAAATGCCGATGGGTGCTCAAGCTGCTTGCCCAAGCCTTCGGCGGCGATCCAGCTTGCACCGACCGCAACCGGGTGCTGCGCATCCCCGGTTTCTTCAACCGGAAGTATTCTCCCGCTCACCTTGTTGCGGTCGAATACCCGGCAGATGCCACATACGGCCCCACTGACTTCAGGCTTGATGATCTCACAGGCTCTTCTATGCTTCCGCTCCGTGCGAACGCACGGAAATCGCCAGCTACAAAGCACTCCTATTCGGAGGACAATTGGGCCTGGGTCTGCGATCAGCTTTCGCACGGCAAGGATGCGGTGAAACTCACACGGGAGCTGGCTTCGCGCCGCTCGGACAAGCCCAATCCCGTTTACTACGCGCAGCGCACCGTTGATGTCGCTACGGCCCGCCTCTGGCTCATCAAAGGTATCCGTATCGACGACATCATCACCATGCTCGAAAGCCGGCGCCGCTTCGAGATCCCCGCCGCCATAGCTCGGACTCGTGCACGGGAGATTGCGGCCACGGCCCAGCGCATGATTACCCGCAAAAAGTCCGCCTGATTTCAGTTCCAAAGGAGAACCCGAATGCCACTGCTTGAAGTCATCCAAACCCGTCACCTCAGCGCCTCGATTCGGCTGACCGATACAACCGCGGCGCAGGTCGATCAATACGCCGCGTTCATCCACGCAACGGCCGATGAAGTCGTGGAACAGGCGCTTGCCTATGTCTTCGCCAAAGACCGCGACTTCCAGGACTTCCTTCGCACCCCTGAGGCAAAGCGGATCGCGCCAACATTGCGTGTCCGTCGAGTGCCCGGCATCGAGCCTGTGGAGCAGCCTCCAAGTAAGCCCGTAATCGGTGCTGCCAACGGCAGCACTTTGCGACATCCGTGGCGGGGTCGAAGGCATGATCCGCCATGAAGAGTGGTGGCAGTGCCACAACGGTGCTTTGCACCGGAAGAATCTCGATACTCCATCCCTCGGAGGGAACTGAGGAGTTGCCCATGAAACTCCTGAGTTACTGACGGATGGAGTTGAACATAAACAAATCCGGGAAACTTATGAGTTTCCTTGGTTTCGAGCAGAAGATCGGATTTTATGTCGCTTCTTTCTTCGGAATCGCGACCCGGCGCACGCCGGGTGCGCGGGCGCGAAAAGCGCAACATCACGCTCAATACCAAGCTGACCCGAGCGGAGTACGCAGAGGTGGAACACCATTGCGAATCGCTTGGGCTCGACTTTGGAGAGTGGCTGCGGGGCTTGGTGCTGCGCGAGGTGCGCAACAATGGCGAACGCCTCGCCGTGATGGGCGAGATCACCAGCCTCCGCCTGCTTCTTATCAACGCCCTCGAACCACTGCTGCGTGGCGACAAGATGACTGCGGAACAGTTCAAAGAAATGCTCCGGTACGTCAAGGCGAACAAGCGCAAGGCTGCCGAAGAGACGCTCGCCAGCTATGCGGAAAGGATTATGGAACAATGATGAACGCGATCCATTGGGGGTGCCGGGAAAGCATTGTCACGCCGCCGCAGGCGCCGGTCTACAGCTATGCGGCCATCGCTCTGGCGTTGCTGTTGGCTCTCGTATTTCTCCGCGTCTATATTGTCTCGTTCATGCCGCCGCTCGAACGGTTCGACCTCTGGCCGTACCTTCGCACGGGCGCGGTGGCCGGCTTCCGGCAGGCCGATCAATACCGGCTTCTGTCAGTTGCCGACCGGCGTCTCCACGCGCGGCCTGCTATCGCGGCTGACGTGGAGCCAGGTACGACGCCGCAAGCATTCGGGCCGTCGCTGCCGCTCCAGTTGTCTCCCGACGCCCGCGCCGCAAGCCTCGTTTACCTCTTTCACGACCAGAAAATGACCTTTCGGAACGGGCCGCTCCATGCCTTCCTCCAGCGGTTCGTCTATGACGGGCACAGCGTTGCCGGAGTCTTTCGCTGGCCCCTGCTGGCGGGACTGGTTACGCTGTTCATCCTGCTCGTGCCGGCAGCACGGATCGATGTAGAACGATTCAAAAAAATGAAGTATGGTCGCCTGCTCAAAGGGCCGATGCGCGTCACGCCCAGGGCGTTTAACCGTGCCGTCAAAGGCGATGGCGTGGGTTTCAGGACCCTCGAATCGAAGCATCTCATGCGGATACCCCGGCGGGCCGAGGGGCAGCACATCGAGCTGATGGGGGATACGGGCGCCGGTAAAACCCGGCTTATTATGCAGCTTCTTTTGCAGATCAGGGAACGGGGCGAATCGGCAATAGTATACGACCCGGCCTGCGAGTTCGTGCAGCGATTTTACGACGGCAGCCGCGACGACATCATCCTGAATCCTCTCGACGCGCGCTGCCCGTTCTGGGGACCATCCGAAGAGTTGCGCCGCAGGGCCGAGGCCAAGGCTATCGCGGCATCCTTATACCAGCCGACCACAGACAAGAAAGGTGAGTTCTTTACGGAGACGCCGCAGAAAATCTTCGCTCATTTGCTGACCTTCGGCCCCACGCCGCAGGAACTGGTCGAGTGGATGGCGAACCCGGATGAAATCGACCGCCGGGTCCAGAACACCGAGATGGCGACCATGATCGCCAAAGGCGCCCAGCAGCAGCGCAACGGAGTCCTGGCATCACTTGGACTGATCGCCGACAGCCTGCGCTTTCTACCGAAGAAAGAGAAAGACGCTCGTCACTGGAGCGCCACCGAATGGGCCGAGGAACGTAAGGGCTGGATCTTCTTGACATCGAAGCCCAGCGAGCGCGAGGCCCTGCGTCCGCTGCACAGTCTGTGGATTGACTTGCTGGTTCTGCGGCTCTTGAATGAGCCTAAAGAGAATCAGCATCCGGTATGGTTTGTACTGGACGAGTTGGCCAGCCTGCAACGGTTGCCGCAGTTGCACACTGCTATCACAGAGAACCGCAAGAGCAAAAATCCGATTGTGCTGGGCTTCCAAGGCAAAGTGCAGCTTGAAACTATCTACGGCCACATGGCCGAGGTGATGCTCTCGCAGCCGGCCACGAAGATCTTTCTCAAAACCACAGAGCCGAAAGCCGCCGAGTGGGTATCGAGCGCCATCGGCAAGATTGAAATAGAGCGCATCCGCCAGACGTATTTCGACGATCGCCGCATGGGAAAGAACTTTACGCTGGAGCGCCAGGTCGAGCCGCTGGTGCTGGATTCGGAAATCTCCGGCCTGCCCGACCGCCATGCGTTTTTGAAGCTCGGCAATTGGGCCGCACACTTCTCATTTGCGTATTACGACATACCGGCTACGCAGCCCGCCTTTGTTCCGCGCCCACTTGAAGACGACGACCTCGGTTTCGATCCGAAGACGCTGGCAAAGAAGCCCTCGGAGCCGGAACCGACGGAAGAGGATGCCGAGTCCATCCAGAGTGGATTTTCCCTCGGAGACTAACCAATGCTGAAAATCTCGAAAGCCCTCTCGGCGGGCAAGCTCGAAAATTATCATCGGCAGGAGTTTACGTCGCCCGATCAGAGCTATTGGAGCCAGGGCCAAACTGTGCGCGGCGAGTGGCAAGGCCGATTGGCGGAAAAATATGGACTCACGGGTGCGGTCGGAGCCGAGGAATTTCACCGGCTCTCCGAAGGTCAGCATCCGCACTCGGGCGAGCAGCTTGTCCAGCATCGCCAGTCGTTCGAGTATCGGGGCGCGGACGGAAATACGGTGAAATCCGTCGAGCACCGGGCGGGGTGGGATGCGACTTTCAGTGCGCCCAAGTCGGTGTCTCTCACTGCGCTTGTCGGTAGGGATGACCGGGTGCGTGCGGCCCATCGTGACGCCGTTCGCACCGCTCTGAGTGAGTTGGAACGGTATACGCAGGCCCGGATCGGCGGCAATCGACCCGCTGAGACTACGGGAAAATTCATTGTTGCCAAGTTCGAGCACGACACGGCGCGGCCCGTAGACGGCTACCGCCGCGCCGCAGCTTCACACGCACGCCGTGATCTTCAACGTCACCGAACGCGCGGCCGGGATTACCCGCGCGCTCCAGGAGCGTAGCTTTTTCGAGTCCCAGCAGTTCGCGACAGCCATTTACCAATCGGAGCTGACCTTTCAGTTGCGCGCCCTCGGCTACGAAATCGAAGCGGGCAGAAGCGGCGCACCCGAGATCAAGGGATATTCGCAGGCATACTTGGACGCCTCCAGCCAGCGCCAGAACCAGATCCTCGAACACATGCGTCAGAACGGGCTTTCCGGGTTCGAGGCGGCTGAAATCTCGGCGCACGCGACGCGCGACAAGAAGCAGATGCAGTCGCCCGCCGAAGTTCTGAGAGCGCACCGAAAACTTGCAGCCGAGTTCGGCAACCAGCCGGATCGCGTCGTGGCTGAAGCGCTCCAGCGCAGCCATGAGAAAACTGTGGACCACATTCCCGAGAAAACGCGCCAGGCCGCGCAGGGGGCGGTGACCTCTGCACGCGAGCGCAGTTTCGAGCGCGAAGCTGTCACCGACGAACGCGCTCTCTTCCGCGATGCCTTGCGGCGCGGCATGGGGGAAACCACCTACGGGCAAGTCCGCGCCAGCATTGAAGCACGTCTGGCCTCCGGCGAATTCCAGCTTCTATCGGGACAAAAGCACGATACCGCGCGGCAGTTTACCACCACCGAGACCATCCGCGCCGAACAAGAAGTCTTACAGCGGATGCAACAGGGACAGGGCCGCGCCGAACAGATGATGCCCATTCAATTCGCTGTCGCCCATACGGCCAAGTACCCCGGTCTCAATTCCGCGCAGCGCACGGCCGCCGAAGAAATACTCACCTCCCGCGACATCGTACAAGGCTTGCAAGGGAGTGCTGGCGCAGGCAAGACGACAGCCTTATTAACCGTGCGCGAGGCCGCCGAACAGCACGGATATATCGTTGAAGGATTCGCCCCGACTTCGCGCGCAGCGCGCCAACTCCGCGACGCGGGGATCTCCGCCGACGCGCTGCAAGGTTTCCTTGCCCGATCCAGGCAGCCTGGCCCGGAACGCCATCTCTATATGGTGGATGAGTCCAGCCTCACTAGCACCAAGCAGGTCCGTGATTTCCTTGGCCGGCTCGATCGCGGAGACCGCGTTTTATTGATCGGCGACATACGGCAGCATCAGGGTGTGGAAGCTGGAAAGCCCTTCGAGCAGTTAGTCAACGCCGGAATGAAGACCGCCAGACTCGACCAGATCGTTCGCCAGAAGGACCCAGAACTGCTGCGCGCCGTCGAGTACCTATCGCGCGGCGAAGTGACAGAAGGCATTGCGCTTCTCGAACAGCAGGGTCGGGTGACGGAAATCGCCGACCCGCAAAAGCGCATCGCCGCGATTGCCCGGCATTATGCCGACATTCCAGAAAACACCATCATCGTCTCCCCCGACAATGCTTCCAGGCGTCAGATCAATCAGGCAGTACGCGCAGAGCTGCAGGCACGCGGCATCGTCGAGCCTGAAAACCATCCCCTGCGCGCGCTCGCACCGCGTTCTGAGATGACCGGAGCAGACCGGGCTTGGGCCGCACGGTACGAGGTGGGAGATGTGCTCCGCTATCAGCGCGGCAGCGCGGCCATCGGGATCGAGCCGCGCAGCTACGCTCGGGTGGTCTCGACCGATCCGAAATCAAATCTTGTGACCGTCGAAAAGCCGGATGGACAACAAGTGAATTATGACCCGGCGCGGCTGCGCGGTATTTCCGCCTACCGCGAGATCGAAGGAGAATTTGCAGTTGGGGACAGGCTGAGTTTTACGGCCCCGAATAAGGAATTGGGTGTTGCCAACCGTGATCTTGGGACAATTCAAAGTATCGATCAACATGGGAGCATCACCGTCCACATGGACGACAGCAAGGACCGCATGGTGACTTTCGACCCTGCACGGATACGGCACTTCGATCACGGCTATGCCGTCACCAGCCACAGTTCCCAGGGCCTCACCGCCGAGCGGGTTCTTGTAAACATGGACACCAATGTGCATCCGGAGCTCATCAACAATCGTTTCGCCTATGTCGCTGTCTCACGAGCATCGCAGGACGTGGAGATTTTCACCAACGATATGGCTTCGCTCACGGAAAACCTCAGCCGCGATGTATCCAAGGCGTCCGCAATTGATCTCGGCAAAGGGCAAAATTCAGTCGTGAACGGCAGGCTGCAACTGACTCCGGCGACACCGAAGACACCTGCTGCTAGTCTTGGGTTGGCCCTTTGAAACTATTACCGCTCAGCCGCCGGAGTTTGTGTCAGGGTATTCGCCAGCAAGCCGCGACGGGTCACTGCTGGCCGTCGGCTTCAATGGTCAATCCATCCTGACCAGATGCAGTTTGGATCAGGTACACTTGCGTAGGCGAAACGATATAGCCCACGACATTCGGCGATCCGCCATTTGACACAACGAAGCGCCCGGATGCAGCGCCGTAGGTCGGATCAAGGGCGTAGGTATTGTTGATCGCGCCGTTCACCTGGACTTCGGCCGCCAGGCCTGGTGCGGTGACATTATCGTTGGCACCCGTGACCGTGCCGGAAGAAAAAGTAACCGCACCGTCTTCTATCCCTGGATATTGATCTGCCCCCGTGCTGTTATACGCCAACGGAACGGCAGTGCCGAACGCGAAGCTTCCCGTTATGTCGGCGCTGGTAAATCCTCCAGAGGGAATGGTCTGCGCCGTCAGGTAGAAAAAGTCAATACCATCACTGTCATTAAGACCGAATCCCGAGCCCGGCGCATAAAGGTAGAAGTAGGCTGTGTGTTTGCCGAGCCCCGTGACTTGGATATATCCGCTGGAACTGACGACGGAGTAGCTGCCGCCGGTCATGGACGACGGTCCGGTAACCGTTCCGCCATCATTTTCGTCAACTACGGCACTAACTCCTCCGGTGCCGTTGAAGCTGATTTGCCCGACGGACACGTCGTCCACAGCGGGGGTATTCGACACGTCCAAGGCATCAATCCTGGCCACCGAAGGTCCATTCAAACTCGCAGTGGTAAAGCTGGTCGTCGTCTGCTGCATTCCCTGGCCGACGAGGAGGGTGCCGGTATTGACGTTGTCGGCTGAGAGAATCAATACTTCATTGCCTGTGCCAACCAAATAAATCACAAACGGAGTCGCACTGGCACCTGAGCCGATCGTCATTGTGCCCCGGCCGTTCGAGGCGACAGAATAGGTGCTGCCGCTGGGGTTGCTTTGAGCAGCCTGGTAGGTGGTAGACCCTGAAGTAGGATCATACTGTGCGATATCGATTTGGCCGCCAGAAATGCCTCCCGATCCGTTGAATGTGACCTGTCCCACAATGGCGGCGCGTGCGGTTCCACTGGTTCCCTTATTAACGCCTTGAATGCCGAAGGCATAGCCCGTGCTGAGGGCGGCATTCGTGAAGTCGCTCGAATTCTGTGACTGGAAAAAACCAGTGAGAACATATCCGGATCCATCCGCTTCGATGATGCGCCCGCTCTGGGCGACGCCGCCGGTGATGGCATCGGCGGAGAAGCAGTAGCTGGTCTGTGCAGGCAGACCGGTGCCCGAAGTATTAGTGTTGGCCCATGTGGTGATGCCGCGGTTGTCGTTGGCGGAATCCCCGATGGAGTAGGTTCCGGTGAAGGCGTACTGCTGCTCGCCGGAGGTTGCGAAGCCGCTGCTGTTGGCGTCGCCGTTGCCGTTGGAGATCACTCCGTTGCCATTGGCCTGGAAATCTCCAATCACCGCGTAGTTATTGCCATTCGGGTCGAAGCCGCTCAACAGGAAGGCATAGTTGCCATTAAGAATCGCATTGGCGCTGCCGTCGTGCGTGCAGCTTGCCGCCGCGGCGCTGCTCACGACCAAGGTGTAGGAAGCAGTCAGCGTGCTGCTTGTTGTCGTGTCGGTCACTTCCACCGTAAATGGGTAGCTTCCGGTCGCCGACGGAGTGCCGGAAAGAACGCCGCCCGTCGAGAGGCTTATACCGATCCCGTTCAGCCCGCTTGCCCCCGCCGTGAGCGACCATGAATAATTGCCGCTGCCGCCCGTCGCCTGGAAGGTTTCCGAGTAGCTCGCATTGATTGTCGCGCCGGGAAGGTTGGTGGTCGTAATGTTCAGCGCGCCGTAGCTCACAGTAAGAGCCAACGACATCGTAGCTTTATCGCTGCCCGAATCGGTAACCTGCACGGTAAATGCCGCCGCAGTTTCCGGCGTTGTCGGCGTGCCGGAGATGGTTCCGCCGCTCGACAGGCTTAACCCCACCCCGGTCAGGCTACTTGCCCCTGAAGTGATCGTCCAGGTATAGCCACTTCCGGTTCCGCCTGAGGCTACAAGAGTTGCCGAATAGGCTGTGCCTACGGTGCCGTTGGGAATGCTGGTGGTTGTCACGCTCAATCCGGGGTTGATGGTGATGGACACTGTGCCGGTCGCCGTATCGCTGGCCGAATCGGTTACCTTCACCGTAAACATTGTTGTGCCCGCCGCCGTCGGCGTGCCGGAGACCACACCGCCCGAAGACAGACTCATCCCGGCAGGCAGTGTCGTCCCGTTTATGAGCACCCAGGAATACCCAGTGCCGCTGCCACCGGATGCAACAAGGCTCTGCGGGGAGTAAAGCACGTTTGCAACCCCGGCCGGCAGTGAGGTTGTTGTCACTGAGAGGGTGGGGTTATTAATGGTGACCGAAAGGGGCGAAGTTGTGCTTGCTGAATCTCCATAGGCGTCCGACGCCGTAATGGTAAAGCTGCTGGTGCCTGCTGTCGTCGGTTTGCCGGAGATAACCCCGGCGCTCGAAAGCGTCAACCCTGTAGGCAGCGCGCCTCCCGTGACCGAGTAAGTCAAAGTTCCTACACCCCCGGTTGCAGCCACAGAGGCCGAATAGCTTGTGCCCACGGTTCCGGCTGCCAACGATGTGGTGCTGAAGACAATCGCCGGGGCGGCGGCAATGGTGATGGACAAGGGTGATGAGGTTGCGCTCAGCGCCGCCGGCGTGCCCGAATCCGTCGCCGTGAAAGTCAGGTTCGAATAGGTTCCCGCGCAGGAGGCCGTAGGCGGCAAGCCGGATGCCGTCGTAATCACACCGCTCGATTTCAGCGTCAGGCACGCCGGTAGAGTGGTACCGGTGCCCAGGGACCATGTATAGGGAGCGATGCCCCCGCTGGCCGTCAGCGTGACCGAGTAGGCGGTACCCACCGCCCCAGTCAGGCTCGTGCTGGTCGAGGTAACCGAGGGCGCGACAGGAATCGTAACTGTCACCGTTCCGGTCTTCGTCGTGTCGGCAACGGAGGTCGCTGTGATGGACGCAGATTGCGAGGAACTGGTTGCCGCTGGCGCCGTATAGGTCGCCGAGGTGGTGGTCTCGTTCGACAGGCTTCCCCCGCCGCTCACGCTCCAAGTCACGCCTTTCGAGTTTTGGTCGTTGGTGACGGTCGCGGTCAGCGTAGCCGTATCGGTTCCATCGATAGTGGTTGCAGATGCTGTAACGGCGACGCTCGGCGCAGGAGAGCTGCCGCCACAAGCGGTGAGGAATGCAAGCAAAATTCCTGTTAAGGCAAAACTCGCCAGGGAAATAGCGGACGTTTCTGTTCTCAGACGGAATGCTTCGCGCTGCATGGAGTGCCTCCTGAGAGCGGGTCCAAGGCCAGTGAAGAGGATGACCGCCATTCGATACGCCGCTATCTAGTGATTAACGCGAGATTGCGAGCAAAAACCCGCCAACCCGTTCAGGCAAAGCCCTAGCTCCCGCGTCAGAACGCCCCATCGGGCAGTCGAGGGATTTTGATAAGATCGTCTTAAACTATTGTTAACATTGACTTGGGAGTGTATTGAAAGCCGCTTCCTCGAAGAGGCCAATGGAATTCAAGACTGAGGAATGGGAACGGATCAAGGAGCTGTTCCAGGCCGCGCTCGATGTTGAGCCGTCCAGCCGCCGCCAATTCCTGAACCAGGAAAGCGGGTCGCCCGAATTGCGCGATGCGGTTGAGAAACTCCTTGAGGCGCATGAAGATGCCGGTTCTCTTCTCGCTGGCAACGCGGGAATGTCCCCAAGCGAGTTCTCCGTCCCCATCCAGAACCATCTCGCCCCGGGAACGCTTCTGGCAGACCGATTTCAGATCGTACGATTTGTTGCCGGTGGCGGCATGGGCCAAGTCTATGAGGCCCAGGATCTCGAGTTACGGACTCGCGTGGCTCTCAAGACCATCCGGCCGGAGATTGCTAGCCTGCCGCAGGCGCTGGCTCGCTTTAAGCGCGAGGTCCTCCTTGCGAAGCAGGTAACGCACCCTAATGTCTGTCGCATCTTCGATCTTTTCCGTCATCGGGATACACCCTTTGCCGGCAGCGACATTGTTTTCGTCAGCATGGAGTTATTGAGCGGCGAAACTCTGTCTGAAAAGCTGAAGCGCGGCGGTCGCATGAGCAACGAGGAGACGCTGGCCGTCCTCCATCAAATTGTTCCCGCATTGGGTGCAGCGCACGCGGCCGGCATTTTGCATCGGGATCTCAAGCCCGGCAACATCCTGCTGGAGCCGTTAAGGGACGATGGCATCCGCGCCGTAATCACAGACTTCGGCCTGGCCTGGAGTCGAGACTCTCGCTCCGAAGCATCGCTGGCCAGCAGCGGTGCACTCGCATTTGGTACGCCCGAATACATGTCGCCCGAACAGATCGAGGGCAAGCAGCTGACCCCCGCCTCCGATCTCTACTCGCTCGGCCTGATCATCTATCGGATGGTCACAGGCGTCAAGGCATTTGACGGCGATTCCCCTCTGTTCGCGGCTCTGCGGCGATTGAATGAGTCGCCTCAGCCGCCGAGCCAGGTTGTTCCAGAGGCTGGTTCCAGATGGGATTATCTGGTATCCCGCTGCCTATGCCCCGATCCCGCGCAAAGGTTTGCCTCGGCCGATCAACTCGCCACAGCGCTCGACCAGGAACCGGAAACGGGAAAGAGAGCTGCCTCGAAAGTCAGGCCTGCCGGCACGAAAAGAAAACCTACCTCCCACGGTTGGCGTTCGATGCGGCGCTGGAAACTTGTCTCTGGCGCGTTGGGTGTCGCCATCGTCCTTGTCGGCGCGGTCTTGCTCGTGCTGCGCGCGTGGCACAGGCCTGCTCCCGGTGCCGATCTCACCATCGTGCTAGCCGATTTCGTGAATACCACCGGCGAGCCGGTTTTCGATGACTCGCTGAACATCGCACTTGCCGCCAAACTTCAGTCTCCTTACACAAGACTGATGCAGAACTCGACCATCCACAGGGCATTGCATTTGATGGGACGCCCCGACACTGAGCGGCTTACGCAAGCTGTGGCGCGGGAAGTGTGTATAAGAGAAGGCGGACAAGTTACGCTGCAAGGCTTCATTACCAACTCATCGAATGGCTATTTGATATCGCTGCATGCTACCCAATGCGACACCGGAAAAGTAATTGCTACAAAACAATTTGCCGCCTCATCGCGCGAAGCGGTCCTCGCTGTTCTGGATCATGCCGCGGACGTCATGCGTTCAAGGCTGGGCGAATCGCAAGAATCGATCCACAATTACGATGTACCGCTGGTCGAGGCCACTACCGGTTCACTTGAGGCGCTCACTTCATACTCCGAAGGCATGAAGGTATGGGATGTGCAGGGTGATGCGGCCGCACGGCCTTACTTTGAACGTGCTATGAAGATCGACCCAAACTTCGCCATGGCTTACGCAATTCTGGGCACAATCTACAGAAACATGGGCGAGAAACAGTTGGCCAATGACGCGACGATGAAGGCTTATGAGAGACGCGAACGGGTGACGAAACGGGAAAATTTATATATTGTCTCGCATTATTACACGCTAGTGACCGGCGAGTTGGACAAACAGATACAAGTCTACGAGGAATGGGGGAAAATCTATCCTCATGATTTTGTCTGGCAATTGAATCTCGGTTTCGACTATGCAGAGATCGGTCAATATGAAAAAGCTATTCAACTGGAGAGGAATGCATTTCTGGAGGAGGGAAATAGTTTTTTAAGTTATGGCAATCTTGCTGACTTTTATCTGGCCATAAATCGCCCCGATGAGGCGCGAACAGTTCTTGATCAGGTAATTCAAGCCCATGTGCAGGACGCACACACTCAGAGCGCCGAGTACAATCTGGCATTCTATTTGAATGATCATGCTGGCATGAGTAAACTGCTCGCCGAGATGCGCGATAAGCCCGATATTGAAGATGAGCTGCTGATGTATCAGGCGGACACCGAAGACTATGAAGGACGGCCGAACTCTGCACGCCGGTTCATTGCTCAGGCGGCAGACTTGTCTGCCAAGGAAGGCAATTTGGACAACCGTGCATACTGGCTGGCTGCAGAGGCGCTCAATCAGGCTGAGTTGGGTGCGCCGCGTGCAGCGCGCAAATTGATGGAGCAGGCCATGGCCGTTCCCAAAGCGCTCGACAACAGCGGTGTGCAGAGCATTGTGGCTCTTGTCGCAGCCTATATTGGCGACTTGAAGCTAGCGCAAAAAATGACTGCTGAACTGGGTGAGTCCTATCCACACGATACCCTCATCCAGTCGCATTGGATACCTATCCTTCGCGCTCGTACTGCGCTTTCCGAAGGCCTGCCCGCGGAGGCAGTTCACTTGCTCGATGGAACAGAAGCTTACGACCTGGGCATGTTCTCTATCGATCAATGTATGGATGCCTCTTATGTCCGAGGGCAGGCATTGCTTGCTGAACGCAACGGCGCGGGTGCCGCTGCCCAGTTCCGCAATGTGCTTGCCCATCGGGGATTGGTCCTCAATTGCACCACCGGCGCCCTGTCTCAACTGGGCCTGGCACGAGCACTCGCGCTCAGCGGAGACACTGACAACAGTCGCGCCGCATATCAAGACGCTTTCGTTCTCTGGAAGGATGCAGACCGGGACTTCCATCCGTTACAGCAGGCCCAAGCCGAGTATCGCGCTCTGCGATAAAATGAGTTCGTCTCTCAGATCTCAAGACCTGGTTCACGAGCTGGAGAATTTTGCCTGTGGAATCCTCATCCGCAGATGTTACGGCTCTTCTCACCCGCTTATCCAAAGGGGATAAGAGTGTGATTGGGCGCCTTATGCCCTTGGTCTACGATGAGCTCCACCGCCGCGCGACCTCTCAAATGCGTCAGGAGCGCGCTAACCACACTCTGCAGCCGACGGCTCTTGTGCATGAAACTTACCTCAAGCTGGTGGATCAACGCGAAGCAACCTTCAAAAACCGTGCTCATTTTATGGCCGTAGCCTCTCAGTTGATGCGCCGCATTCTCATCGACCATGCCCGTGCCCGTCTCACCTCCAAACGCGGAGGCGAACAAGTCCCCATTCAATTGGAAGAAGCCCACCCCTTGCGCACCGATACTCCCGCCGGGTTGGTTGCCGTTGACGACGCCTTGCGCAAGCTTGAAACCCTCGACCCTCGCCAGGAGAAGATCGTTGAAATGCGTTTCTTTGGCGGGCTCACTGTAGAGGAAACCGCCGTGGCCCTTGGGGTCTCGACCCGCACGATCGAGAGAGAATGGACCATGGCTCGCGCCTGGCTGTACATCCAGCTTAAGGAATATGTGATTGATCGGTAATACGGCGCAGTGCGTCGGTGTTGCGACACGAACTGCTTCCATCGCTGTACGAGATCGTATCAGATTCAACGTGAAACGTACGATTATCCTGGCGCCGATCACACTGAACGCCATTGGCGACGAGTCCGTTCTTGCTTCAAACCCTTCCTAGGTTCGTTGTGTGACGTGCGTGTTTCCATTCGTCTGTGCGGACGAGTGCGCCCTTTTCTACAAGATCGGTCAAATCGCGTGTTGTTGTAGCTGGGGACGCGCCCGTGATCGTGCTGTAATTCCTGCGCTTAGTCCGCCGGCTTCGAAGATCCGAACCCCGGCGCGAATCAAGGAGACTGGCGTCTCCGTGGCGTCAATTCCGATCAGCGCCCATCCCAGTGAAGCAGAACCAAGGTCAAGCCCCAACACATATGGCTGGGCAGAACCACCACTTTCGGACATGAACGATCTCCATTGACTTCGCAAATGCAATAGGGTAAAAAAGTCATTAGTGTACTTGAGCGGCGATTGCCCGACTATTCTTAGTAAGCTTTCGTCGTAAGGCTCCGCTCAATGAGCGACCTTTGAACGCCCTGGAGACGGGGCGTTCTTGTTGTTGAAATACAAAAACACCTTTTTCTACTGTAATCCCTTTCAAATCAAACTCACCAACGAATTGCAGGATTCATTTCTCCGCAAAGTACATCTTTTGGGGGGAGGATGCTCCACCCTTCCCTCGCTGCAACCGCCGATGGTGCCGGCGTTTTCCGCTTCCCATCCATGCGGGCCCGTTCCTGCCCGCAACGCCGCCCCTGAAAACCATGCGGAAGGGAACCTAATTTCTTCTTCGTTCAAGTGCCCCGCTTCATGCGGCTTTATGGCAGAGCTGGTCGGAACCCGTCAAGGCTCTCCGCATTCGCTGCGATGAACGGGCTGGAGAACGCCCGGCCTTGACCGAACCCGCCTCGCCTCTGCCCGCCGCCCGGGACATGAAGCGGGGGCACTCAAACAAAGAAATTGGGTTTGAGTTGAGATGCCCTCCTTCAGAATCCGCCCCTCAGTGGGCAGCACAGGAGAGCGAACATCATGCCTTACGCAACTAGCAAAAGCAGCAACGCCGCGCCGCACAGGAAAAATGCGGCGCAGCGGACCAACCGCAGCGACTCGCCCTATCAGCAGCGCACCGCGCAGAAGGACAGCCCCACCCAACTTCTCATCAAGCAGGCGGTGGACTACCTCATCCAGCAGCTTGAGGCGGGCCACAGCGAAGCCCTTGCCAACTATCTCGGAGCGATGGCCCGGTTCCACAACTACAGCTTCGGGAACATCCTGCAAATCGCACG
>JASHRF010000100.1 GCA_030037545.1 Acidobacteriaceae bacterium
GCGAAAACCGGCCGCGACGGCATCCACGGCGCCACCATGGCCAGCGAGGAATTCACGGAAGGCTCGGAACAGAAAAGGCCCAACGTGCAGGTCGGCGACCCGTTCATGGAAAAGCTGCTGCTCGAAGCCTGCCTTGAAGCCATGAAGACGGGCGCGATTGTCGGCATTCAGGACATGGGCGCGGCAGGATTGACCTGCTCCACCTGCGAGATGGGTGCGCGCGGCGGCGTGGGTCTCGACGTGGAACTGGACCGGGTGCCACAGCGCGAAACCGGCATGAGCGCCTACGAAATCATGCTTTCCGAAAGCCAGGAGCGCATGTTGCTGGTGGCCGAAAAGGACAGGGAAGAGGAAGTGCTGCGCGTTTTTGCGAAGTGGGGCCTGGACGCGGTCATTGTCGGCACGGTCGAGCCCGAGCCGCGGCTGCGCATTCGCCATCACGGCATGCTCGTCGCCGATCTTCCCAACCGATCGCTCACCGACGACGCGCCGCTCTATCATCGTCCTATCGGCGAGTGGCAATCGCCGTTTCCGCTTGAGCCCACGCTCGAAGTTCTTGCCGCGTTGGGCGCGCAGCGTGACTTTACCGCCGACTTGAAGCGGCTGCTCGGCTCGCAGAACATGTGCTCGAAGCGCTGGATTCACGAGCAGTACGACAGCATGGTGCAGACGAACACGGTGCAGGGACCGGGTGGAGAGGCCGGCGTGATGCGGATAAAAGGGACAGGGACTCAGGGCCCAGGACTCGGGACTAGAGAGCGCGGCCTGGCCATGGCCCTCGACGGCAACGGCCGCTGGTGCGCGATGAATCCCAGGCTGGGCGCGATGCACGCCGCAGCCGAAGCGGCACGCAAAGTGGCCTGCACAGGCGCCACACCCGTGGCCGCCACCAACTGCCTCAACTTCGGCAATCCCGAGAAGCCGGAGATCATGGCCCAACTCACCGCGGCTATCGACGGCATTGCCGCGGCCTGCACCGCGCTAGGCACGCCCATCACCGGCGGCAACGTGTCGCTGTATAACGAGACTCGCGGCGAAGGCATTTACCCCACGCCGGTGCTGGGCATTGTAGGCATTCTCGACGACGTAACCACGGCCGTGCCCTCGGATTTTCAGCGCGCCGGCGACGCCATCGTGCTGCTCTGGCCCGTCCCGCGCGAAACGCCCGACCCCAATCTCACCGTGCCACCGCCGCAGGGCCACGTGCCGGGACACGAAAGCTTTGCGCCTGTCGTGCTCGGCGACCAGCCGGACGTTATTCCCGAGACCCTTGACGAATCGGAGCAGACTGAGGAGATGGCCGCGTTCGGCTCCTCGGAATACGCCAAGGTTGCGCTCGGCGGCACGTGGGGCGCGCCGCCGCCGCTGGTGCTCGAGGCCGAAGCCGATCTGCACCGTCTGCTGGCCGTTCTCGCCAGCCGCGGCCTTATTCAATCCGCGCGCGACATCGCTGACGGCGGCATCACCGTGGCGCTCGCGCAGTCCGCATTCCCAAACAATATCGGCTGCGCCGTCGAGCAGGACGAGTCACTGCAGGTACATCCGCTCTTCGGCCTATTCGCCGAGCCCGCGTCGACCGTCATCGTCACCGCCGCGCCGGAAGATTTCGAAGAGATCGAAAAGCTGGCGGCCGAGAACAACATTTTCGCCGCAACGATTGGCGCGACGGGCGGCGATCGCCTGGAGATTACCGTTGATCGCGAGCCGTTCATCTCCGCCCCGCTCGACGAGCTGCGCCGGCCCTGGGCCACCGCGCTCGAATCGCACCTCCATGGCGAGGTCCACGCATGACGCGATTGCTGATCCAGGGTGTAGGCGGAATGCCCGATCTCCCCGCGTCTTCTGCTTGTCATCCTGAGCTGCGAGCGAAGCGAGGAAGCGAAGGAACTGCGGTTGCCTGGGCCTCACCCCAGCAGTGCGCGATCCATGATTCACGATCCAGGATCCACGAACCACGAACCACCGAAGGCGACAAGCTCCGTGAGGAATGCGGCGTCGTCGCCATTCACGGCCATCCCGACGCGGCCCGCGAAACCTATCTTGGCCTCTACGCGCTCCAGCATCGCGGCCAGGAGTCGGCCGGCATCGCCACTGCCGACGGCCAGCGCCTGGCCAACATCAAGGGTATGGGCCTGGTCTCGGAAATCTTCACCGACGATGTGCTTGCCAAGCTGCCCGGCAACATGGCCATCGGCCACACGCGCTACTCCACCACCGGCGATTCAGCGCTCCTCAACGCGCAGCCTATTCGCGTGGAATCGACCAAAGGCTTG
Source organism: Acidobacteriaceae bacterium (assembly GCA_030037545.1). Classification (GTDB taxonomy): domain Bacteria; phylum Acidobacteriota; class Terriglobia; order Terriglobales; family Acidobacteriaceae; genus Telmatobacter. The sequence continues at coordinate 2,274 of JASHRF010000100.1, forward strand.
ATGGCCATAGCGCACAACGGGAACCTGGTCAACCTGGGCAACCTGCGCCTGAAACTGGAGCACGAAGGCGCGTACTTTCAAACCACGTCGGATTCCGAAATCATCGTCCAGCTCATCGCGCACTCCCAGGCCAGCACGCTGGTGGATGCCATCGCCGACTCGCTCTCGCAGGTGGAAGGCGCGTTTTCCCTCGTGATGATGACCCGCGATCGCATCTTTGCGGCCCGCGACCCGCGCGGCTTCCGGCCGCTCTCCATGGGCCGTATCAAAAATGCCGGCGCACCTGACACCGTGATCTTCGCCAGCGAAACCTGCGCCTTCGACCTGCTGCGCGCCGAGTTTGTGCGCGACGTGCTGCCCGGCGAGCTGGTGATGGTGACCGAAGACGGCGTTACCAGCCGCCAGTACGCAAGTGGCGTTGCGCAGGCCAGTTGCATCTTCGAGCACGTTTATTTTTCGCGTCCCGACTCGCGCGTCTTCGGACGCTGGGTGCAGGAATCGCGCGACCGCATGGGCCGGCAACTGGCGCGCGAATCCGGCGTTCCTGCCGATGTCGTCGTGCCCGTGCCCGATTCCGGCGTGACCGCGGCGCTGGGCTACGCTGAAGAAGCCGGCCTTCCCTTCCGCTTCGGCCTCATCCGCAATCACTACGTGGGCCGCACCTTCATCGAGCCCGAGCAGCGCGTACGCGACTTCGGCGTGCGCCTCAAGCTCAATCCGGTGCATAACCTGCTCGAAGGCAAACGCGTGGTGCTCATCGACGATTCCATCATCCGCGGAACCACATGCCGGAAGATTGTGCGCATGGTACGCGGCGCAGGCGCAAAGGAAGTGCACCTGCGCATCAGTTGCCCGCCTACGACTTCGCCGTGCTTCTACGGCGTCGACACACCCTCGAAGCGCGACCTGATTGCGGCCAACCACTCCATCGAGGAGATTCGCCAGTTCATCGAAGCCGATTCGCTGGCGTATCTCTCGCTCGAAGGTCTGCTGGCCAGTTGCGATGGCGGCGAGGGCAATCAATTCTGCGTAGCCTGCTACACCGGCAACTATCCCACCAAGTGGATCGACGTGGACGAAATCCTTCCGGCCACGGCAACTCTTTAAGCGCCCGGCCACGAACTCCTGCGCATCCGGCTGGGCGCGAGCGCGGGGAAAAAACTCTTATAGCTCGTTAAAAGGGCCCAACTCCTCGGACTCATCTGATGACGTTCATGCGATTGCCCTGCCGACCTGACCACCGCCCACTCGCCAAATTCCCCTTTCCGCGTATAATCCATCTAAGTTCCTGCGTTAGTCTGAAGCTCGCGTCTTTTTCCGCCTCTGCCCTGTCCAGGGCGAGACTCCTCAAAAAGAAGATCGTGGGGTTTCACAGGAGACACAGGTCCGTCCGCCACTGCGGACGCCGGAATCTCGAAGGAGTTTAGATTTACATGAAGCGTTCGCTTGTCATCGCCCTCACCTTGGCCTCGGGTCTGACCCTGAGCGCCTTTGCCCAATCGACCACCGCACCCGCAGCCGTACCCGCCAAGGTGGCGGTCATCGCTTTCCAGGCCGCCGTGGCGCAGACCAACGAGTTCCAGCGCAACTATGCGGATCTCGAAAAGAAGTACGAACCCAAGCGCCAGCAGCTTAAGGCCCAGAGCGACGAGATCGACAGCCTGACCAAGCAGCTGCAGGCCAGCGCCACGCTTAGCGACACCCAGCGCGCCTCGCAGGCCGCGGCCATCGACACCAAGAAGAAGCAACTGCAGCGCGACGCCGAGGACGCCCAGAACGATTTCCAGCAGGATATGCAGGAAATGTTCAAGGGCGTGGCTGCGAAGGTGTATGAGGTGATGACTTCCTACGCCAAGGATCAGGGTTACACGCTAGTGCTCGATGCCTCGGAACAGGAGAACCCGGTGCTCTACGCGGTGGAATCGGTGAACATCACTCGGCCGGTTCTCGAGGCGTATAACCAGAAGTCGGGCGTGCCTGCGCCGGCAGCGCCGGAATCACATCCGGCCACGGGCGCCGCGCATCCGGCCACGCATTCACCCACAGCACACTGAGAATCACCCCCCACCCAGAGAAGGCCTCGCTATGGCGGGGTCCTTCTTGTTCCCTTGGTCCCCGCGGTTTGACGGGCCTACCCGCCGGGCCTATATAATCCGCATTAGCTTCGGCGAAGCGAAGAGAAAGTGCCGCGCGGCCTTCGGCCGGGAGAAGCGCTTGTTTTGCGAACACCCCGCAGCGCGATCGGCGGCAGAGATGTTGACCGGGGCCCCAACGACAGGTTTTCGCCGTTGGGGTGGATGAGAAGGAGTTTCCGCTTTCCATGAATCGCTCGTTAGTCTTGATTGCTTGCCTGGCGTCAGGCCTGGCCCTGAATGCCCATGCCCAGACCACTGCAGCTCCAGCCAGAACCATGGCCGGCGCTGCAGTCGAGCCCGCCAAAGTGGGCGTGATTGCTTTTCAGGTCGCCGTGGCGCAGACCAACGAGGGCCAGCGCGATTTTGCAGATCTGCAGAAGAAGTTCGATCCGCGCCGCCAACAGCTCAAAGCGGAAAGCGACGAAATCGACACCCTCACCAAGCAGCTGCAGACCCAGGCCGCCACGCTGAACGACGCGGAACAGCAGGAGAGGGGCCGGACCATCGACGAGAAGAAGAAGAAACTGGACCGTGACACCCAGGACGCGCAGAGCGACTTTCAGCAGGCCATGCAGGACATGTACAACAACCTCGCCTCCAAGGTGTACGACGTGATGGAAGCCTATGCCAAGCTGAAGGGTTATACGCTGGTGCTCGACATCAGCCAGCAGCAGTCGCCGGTTCTCTATGCCAGCGACGGCACCAACATCACCAAAGAAGTGATCGACGCGTACAACTCCAAGTCGGGCATACCTGCGCCCCCAGCGCAATCGGCGGTGCCTGAGGCGCCCATGCCGCATACCGCGCAGCCGGCGCCATCCCACTGATCCCGCGCGGTTTTCGATTGCAAGGACCCGCCACGGCGGGCCGGCCTTTGGCATAAGGTCCAATGTCGCAACCGCGCATGTTTAAGCGGCCGTACGCGCACGTGAGATGTGAGCAATCGATTGTCAGTGCTCGAAAGTGTTCAGCCCGTCCTGATGGTGCGGGACGTGGAAGCATCGATCCGTTTCTATTTCCGGTCAGGTTTTCAGGAGGTGTTCCGGGACGTTCCGCTGGCGCCCAAATACGCCGGCATTCGACGGGACGGCATCGAGCTTCACCTTCCATGGCATGATCCCAAGGAATGGGAATTCTCACGACGGCCAACTTATCGTATCGTAAGTTGGTTGGAAGTTTCGGAAAAAGGGTTGCCTTGCCGGTTGTGCACGAGAAGGCCCTTTTGGGCCAGCTTCTGTGGAAAATTCTGTGGAACGCCGCCGAAAATTTTTGAGGTGTTCCGAAAACCGTCATTGGCCCGGCGCCGGCCTTGCCGGGGATGCGCATCATAAATAGCCAAGAATCAGATAGATCCAAGAAAACGATTGGATTTTGACGAACCGGCGCAGAGAGTGCCCCGCATCACAGCGGCCAATGAGCTTTCCACAGAACGATATGAAGATTTTGTGACCAGAATCTCGATCCAGAACCCTCTGCGCCGGCAAACGTGGCCTATTTCTGCTGGTCTTCGCCGACCCGGAGCACGGCCAGGAAGGCTTCCTGCGGAATATCCACCTTGCCGATGCGCTTCATGCGCTTCTTGCCCTCCTTCTGCTTCTCGAGCAGCTTGCGCTTGCGCGTGATGTCGCCGCCGTAGCACTTGGCCAAAACATTCTTGCGCAGGGCGCTGACGGTTTCGCGCGCCACGACCTTGGCGCCGATGGCGGCCTGGATGGCGACTTCAAACTGCTGGCGCGGGATCAGCTCGCGCATTTTTGAAACCAGCGCACGGCCACGCTCGTAGGCGTGATCCTTATGCACAATGATGGAGAGCGCATCCACGGGCTCGCCGGAGACCAGGATGTCGAGCTTGACCATGGGTGACTCCCACTCCCCGGCGAGTTGGTAATCGAGCGACGCGTAGCCGCGGGAGATGGACTTGAGCCGGTCGTAAAAGTCGAGCACGATCTCGTTGAGGGGCAGCTCGTAGGTGAGCATGACGCGGGTGGGCGTCACGTACTCGAAGTTGAGCTGGCGGCCGCGCTTTTCCTCGACCAGCTTGAAGATTCCACCCACGTACTCCTCGTTGGTGAGGATCTTGGCGGTGATGACGGGCTCGCGAACGTTGTCGATGCTCTGCGGCTCGGGCCAGCGCGAGGGGTTGTCCACTTCGAGAACTGACCCGTCGGTCATGGTGATGTGGTAGCGCACGCTGGGCGCGGTTGTAATCAGATCGAGCTCGTACTCGCGCTCCAGCCGCTCCTGGATGATCTCCATGTGCAGCAGGCCCAGGAATCCGCAGCGGAAGCCAAAGCCCAGAGCCACCGAGCTCTCCGGCTCGAAGAAGAAGGACGAATCGTTGAGGCGAAGTTTCTCAAGCGCGTCGCGGAGCAGAGTGTGTTCATGCGAATCGACGGTGTAGAGGCCGCTGAAGACCATGGGCTTGATGTCTTCGAAGCCGGGCAGCGCGGATGCCGCGGGCCGCGCGTCGTCGGTAACGGTGTCACCGATCTTGGTGTCGCCCACGTTCTTGATGGTAGCGGCGAAGAAGCCGACCTCGCCGGCCGAGAGTTCGGCAACTTCAACCGGCTTGGGCGCCAGAAATCCCATGGATTCGATCTCGTGGACACTACCATTTGCCATCAGCCGGATGCGCTGGCCTTTGCGCATGGTTCCCTGCACCACGCGGACCAGCACGATGACGCCGCGGTAGGCGTCGAACCAGGAGTCGAAGACCAATGCTTGGAGAGGAGCCCCCGGATCCCCGCTTGGGGAAGGCAGCCGGTGCACAATGGCTTCCAGAACCTCGTCCACGCCCTGCCCCGTCTTGGCGCTCACCGGGATGGCGTCGGTCGCGTCCAGGCCCACCGCCTGCTCGATGGCCTCCTGCGTGCGCAGAATGTCGGCCGAGGGCAGATCGATTTTGTTGATGACCGGAATGATCTCCAGGCCGTGATTGATGGCCAGATAGGCGTTAGCCAGCGTCTGCGCCTCCACGCCCTGGCTGGCGTCCACCACCAGCAGCGCGCCCTCGCACGAGGCCAGCGAGCGCGAAACCTCGTAGCTGAAGTCCACGTGGCCGGGCGTATCGATGAGGTTGAGCTCGTAGGTCTCGCCGTCGCGCGCTTTATAGATCATGCGCACGGCGTGGGCCTTGATGGTGATGCCCCGCTCCCGCTCCAGGTCCATCGCGTCCAGGACCTGGGCCTGCATTTCGCGCTGGGTAACAGAACCGGTGAGCTCCAGCAGGCGGTCGCTCAACGTCGACTTGCCATGGTCGATGTGGGCGATGATAGCGAAATTGCGTAGAAAGCGTGCATCCATCGGGGGCGTGCAGAAAAGTCCAAAACCTTTCCGAAATAAAGGAGTTAGCGCTGCCAGTGCGCATGTCCTCCATGGCATAGCTTATCATCGGCATAGTGCCTTCTGCGGTTTCACCCTTGTGGGGCTGGTTGCGTCTTTCATGAGTATGAGCTGGTCGAGGATTCTTGTGCCCGGCTGTCTTTTGCTGCTGCTGCTGCTGGCCGGCTGCCCCCGGCAGCAAGCCCCGGCAACGGCTCCGCCGCCGCAGGCGACCGCTCCGGCAGTGCCCCGGCCTGCAGTCGTGCCGCAGCAACCTGCCGCACCCACTCCCAAAGCCGACAACGTCCAGCAGCAGCGCGTGCGCCAGTTGATCGCGCAGGTTGAAGCAGCTTATGCGCAAGGCGATGCCGATTACCGCCGCGGCGATCTGGCCAGCGCCAAGACGCAGTTCGACCACGCCGTGGACATGATGCTCATGAGCAGCATCGGCATCAAGTCCGATCCGCAGTTGCAGGACGAGTTCGACAAGATCGTGGACCAGGTAAACGCGCTGGAGATGGAAGCTCTGAAACAGGGTAACGGCTTTGTGCCCAACGAAGAGCTGACCCCGGCCGAAGCGGCCAGCGATGTGACCTTCGCCGTGGATCCGAACCTCGTTGCCAAGGCGCGCGCCGAATTATCCACCACCAAGTCGGACCTTCCCCTGATGGTGAACGATTACGTGGCCAGCTTCATCAACTTTTTCGCGTATACGCAGAAGGGCCACAACACGCTGCTGCATTCATTTGAGCGCTCCGGACGCTACCGGGCGATGATTCAGCGCATTCTGGGCGAAGAAGGAGTGCCCCAGGACCTGATTTACCTGGCCGTGGCCGAGTCGGGCTTCCAGCCCCAAGCCGTGAACCGCCGGTCGCGCGCCGGCGGCATCTGGCAGTTCATGCCCTACGGCAATTACGGCCTGGTTCACAACGCCTATGTGGACGAACGCTTCGATCCGGAGAAGTCGACCCTTGCGTATGCGCGCTACATGAAGTTCCTCTACGATCAGTTGGGCGACTGGTACCTCGCGATGGCGGCCTACGATTGGGGCGCAGGCAACGTGCAGCGGGCCGTGGAGAAGACCGGCTACGCCGATTTCTGGGAGCTGTACAAGCGCCACAATCTTCCCGGGGAAACGCAGAATTACGTGCCGGAAATCCTGGCCGCGATCATCATCGCCAACCACCCCCACCAGTACGGTTTTGACGACTTGACGCTGGACCCTCCGGTGCTCACCGACACGGTAACGGTGAACTATTCAATCGATCTGCGCCTGGTTTCTGACCTGGTGGGCGCGCCGGTGGACGAGCTGGAAGCCTTGAATCCGAGCCTGCTGCGCATGGAAACGCCTCCCGACACCTCTTTTGACCTGCGCCTGCCGGCCGGGACGGCCACGCTTTTCGACGACCGGATTGCGCTCATCCCCGAAGACAAGCGCAACTCCTGGCGTTACCACATTGTGGCGGCCAATGACACGCTGGACTCGGTGGCCCACGAGTACCATGTCTCGGTTTCCGCCCTGGCCAGTAGTAACCAGCTCAGCGAGGACGAAAGCCTGGCTGGGATCGAGGCGCTGGCGGTGCCTGTGCCGCCGCGGGCTGAGCCCTCGGCCCGCATGCGCCTCTACACGGCGCGCCGCGGCGACACGCTGGTAACCATTGCCGACCGCTTTGGCGTGTCGCTGGCACAATTGCGGCGCTGGAACGGGATTCCCTCCGGCATCCGGGTAGCTGCGGGGCGCCGGCTGCACGTAGCCGAGCCGGTGATTCGCCGCACAGCCTCTTCCAGACGGCGGCAGAGAACATCGAAGTCCGGAGGCAAGACTTCCGGAGCAAGGCACGGCCCCGCTCATAAAACCACCACGCAGGCGCAGAACACCACAACTCACTAAAAAAATCGCACACAAGCGCATTCCGTACTTGTCATTTGCACGTCTTTGTGTGCAAGCTATAGCTACACTCAATTCCGCACGCGGGAACTCGCACTCCGCTGCGCGAAAGTGCACACACAACAACAAGGGGAACTCGATCGGGCAAGCGCCCGCCGGGGCCCTGGCGCAGCGGCAACCCGCTGGAGGCAATCGGATGGATGACGTTTTCAAGATGTACGCAATGAGCGACGGCGACCCGCTCGGGGAAGAAGACAATCTGGGCCACGAGACGGGTAACGAATTTGCTGACGATGAAGAAGATGCCGGCGGCAGCGCCGTGCATACGACTTCAGACGACGATGAGAGCATGGCGGATGCGGCCCCGGCTGCGCCTCCGGCTCCCAAACCTGTGAAAAAACCCGCCCCCAAGAAAGTAGCCAGGAAAGCTCCGGCCCAGAAAGCCGCGGCCCAAAAGGCTCCAGCCAAGAAGGCGGCTAAGAAAGCTCCAGCCAAAAAGGCAGCCAAGAAAGTTGCCAAGAAGGCAGCCAAAAAGGTTCCGGCAAAAAAGGCAGCAAAGAAAAAGGCGCCTGCAAAGAAGGCGGCTAAGAAAGTCGCCAAGAAGGCCCCGGCCAAGAAAGCGGCAAAGAAGAAGGGCCGCCGGAAGAAGTGAGTCCGGCTCGAGTGCAGTTCGGCAAACAGCAAAAAGCCCGCTTCGGCGGGCTTTCTTGCGTGAGTTGGAGCCGGGCTTGGAAACCCGCGCTAGGGCATTTTCGGAAATACTGTGAACTTTTGAGAGTGGATTTTTCTTGAGGAAAAATCCACTTAGCACTGGTGGCTCCGGTCTACACCTTTCCCGAAAATGCTAAAGGGCGGGTCCCCCGATGCGCGACCCCAACTACGAAGATCTTCGCCGGAGCCCCGATCAAGACGCCGGCGCGACTCCTTTATGGAATTGCGGCCAGCACTTCCGACGCCGCGACATGCGGGTCCACCCTGGTCCACACCTTGACGATTTTGCCCTTGGGGTTGATGAGGAACGTAGTACGGTTGGCAATGATCACCCCATTGTAATTGGCCAGGTCGCCATATTCGCTCACCACCTTGTGATCGGTGTCGGAGAGCAGGTGGAAGGTGAGGCCGTCCTTGGCGCAGAACTGCTGGTGCATGGACGTCGAGTCCACGCTCACGCCAAGGATCACGGCGTTCTTGGCCTCGAAATCCTTGAGTGCGTCCTGAAAGTTGTGGGCCTCGATGGTGCAGCCGCTGGTCATGTCGCGGGGATAAAAATAGAGCACCACCCACTTGCCGCGATATTGCTTGAGCGAGATGGGTGTGCCGTTCTGCGAGGGCAGGGTGAAGGTGGGTGCTTTCTGGCCCACGGCGGGCATGATGTCATCGGCGTGCGCGGGGATGACCGGAAGGGCAACCATGGCCGCGGCGGCCAGGGCGACGAGAAGCAGTTTTTTCATGGCAAAACCTCCTGGGTGCAGGGAACGAGGGAACAATGGACCGAGGGACCAAGAAAACCGGGGACCCGAAAACCAGGGACAAAAGGACAAAAGGCCTGGACTCCGCGGGGGCGATCCCTGCCGCCGGGAGAGAATTCCTATGATTGCTATTGTCGGTGGGGGAGGGCCACAATGGCAATCCCCGCCTGACAGGCGCGCTCGAGTAAGGCTTCGCGGTCGAAGAGGAGGGTGCGGCCGGCCTCGACCGAAAGACAACTGGCGTTGGCGAGAATCATGGTCTCGATAGTGGCCATGCCGATGACCGGAACGTCGAAGCGCATATCCTGGTTGGGCTTGGCTACCTTGACGACCGTGAGGCGGCGTTCGAGCGTCGAGGCTTCGCCTTCGAGCGACTGCATCAGCCGGCCGGCGCGCTCGATGGCGGTGTCGGTGCCTTCCATGGCTTCCACGGCCACGCAGGCCTGCGCGGCCACGACGACCGTCTGACCGATATCGAACCCGGCGACCGCGTGCGCTACCTCGAGTCCGTATTCGATATTTTTGCGCTCGTCCTCGTCGGGCGCGCGTTCGGTGAGCACGCCCTCCTGTGCCAGCAGCGGCTCTAAAAACGAAGTGGAGCTGATCAGCTCGATCCCCTCGTCGCCCAGCACCTTGGCCACTGCGCCCAGGAGCACGTCGGTGGAGCGGGTGCGCAGGCTGAGCAGCAGTTTGGCCAGGCGCCAGTCCGGGCGGATGCTCGAGAAAATCTGCTTGTGCTTCACCTGGCCAGCCATCACGGCCTTGCTCACGCCTTCCTTTTGGAAGGTTTCGATGAGTCGCGAAAGCTCGCCGAGCGAGAGCCAGTGCACGGTAATGGAGGGGTCAACGGCCGCGCGGCGGTCGATTTCTGGGTCGGTCTCCTGGCGGATGGCCGCGACCACCACCTGGTGGCCCTCGGCGCGGGCTGCGTCGAGCAGCAGGAAGGGAAAGCGGCCGTTGCCGGCAATGAGGCCGAGCTTCATGGCTATTTGATCACCCCGCGCTGGCTGCGCTCGATGAACCGCACCAGCAGGGCCACGTCCTCGCCTTCCATCCCGCGTAACTGCTCCAGCGCCTGCGCGGTGTTCATCTTCGACGTGAGCAGGACGCGGAAGGCTTTTTGCAGCCGCTCGAGTCGCTCGGGCGAAAATCCCTTCCGCTGCAGCCCGATTTTGTTGATCCCGAAAGCCTTGTTTTCGCGGCGCGCCGAGGTGAGCGAGAAGGGCAGCACGTCCTGGGTGACGATTGTTCCACCGCCAATGAAGGCGTGCGCACCGATGACGCAATGCTGATGAACCGGACAAAAAGCGCCTAGGGTGACGTAATCCTCAATGATGACGTGGCCGGCGAGCGTGGCCGAGTTGGCCAGGATGCAATCGCTGCCGATCCGGCTGTCGTGGCCCACGTGCGCGTAAGCCATCAGCAGGCAATTCGACCCGATGCGGGTGATGCCGCCGCCGCCCACCGTGCCGCGGCTCACGGTGACGCACTCCCGGATGACGTTGCCATCACCGATCTCGCATTCGGTGGGCTCGCCCTTGTACTTCAAATCCTGCGGCGGCACGCCAATGGAGCAGAAAGGATAGAACGTGTTGCGCACGCCGATGCGGGTGCGGCCATCGAGCACGACGTGGGAGATCAGCGTACATTCTTCACCCAGAACGACCTCAGGGCCAATGGCGCAGAACGGGCCTACCGTGCAGGAGCCGGGAACGCGAGCTCCGGGAGCGATCACGGAGCTGGAATGAACGCTCACTCTCCCGTCTCCGAACCGGCAACGGCGGCTGGGTCTGCGCTGTCTGGTCCTTGGTCCCTGATCCCTGGTCCCTGATCCCTGCCCCTCGGCACCACCTGGCAGGTGAGGGTGGCTTCGCAGGCCAGTTTGGCGTCGACGAAGGCTTTGCCTTCCATGCGGCCGGCGCGGGAGCGGAAGGCAAGCACATCGATCTCGAAGCGGATCTGGTCGCCGGGGACGATGGGGCGGCGGAATTTGGCGCGCTCGATACCGGTGAAGACCACCAGCTTGGAGTGCCGGTCAGGGTATTCAGACATCATCAGGATGCTGCCGGCCTGGGCCATGGCTTCGACCACAAGCACGCCGGGCATGATGGGGTAGCCGGGAAAATGACCCTGAAAAAACGGCTCGTTGATGGTCACATTCTTGATGGCCACCAGGCGCTTGGCGCGCTCAAACTCCACTACCCGGTCGATGAGCAGAAAGGGATAGCGATGGGGCAGAAAATCCAGAATTTCCTGGATATCGAAGGTCATTCTCTCTCCAGAGAGCGTTTGGCCAGGTTGCGGGGCGCTCGTCTGGATTATAAACAGGCGGGTTGCAACGGTTTCGGCCGCCGAGGGTCAATGTCCTTTGATGCGGTGGGCCGTTTCGTCCACGTTCCAGAAGTCCGCGGGCAAATCTTCGTTATAGCGCGCCTTTGTGACGTAGAACTGCCGCACGGTGTCGCCGTTTTCCAGGCGGGTGATGGTGTAGGGCGTCTCAATGCCCTGCACCAGATGGTAGTCGTCGTACTCTTCAGTGTCGGTGTTCTTGTCGTGGTAGACGGGGTCGCGCCACTGGAAGCTACACTGCAGGGGCAGATGGGTCTGCGCGTCCATGAGGATGGTGATGGCTTCATTCTGCGCCGAGATGAGAGTGACCTGCTCGGCCAGGTGCCGCTCCGCCAGGTGCTGACCTTCGTAGACCAGGATGGTATTGGGGTCCTTCATCCACACCTTAACGGCAGTCTCGATGGAGTGGTCGCGGCGACGCAGGAAGTCGTCCAACTGGTCCTTGGGCATGGCAGCCTTGCCGCGGTAGGTCACTTCCCACCCCTGGCGGCCAACGTAGAACTCCACCACGTCCTTATGCTTGGTGGCCACAATTCGGTCGAGGCCGGGCCATTGGTGGTATTCGAAGAGAAGCGTGGTGCCGGGGTCGGGGCTGCCGTGGTAAAAGGCGGCGATCTGGCCCTCGATCATCTGGTTCTTCATGTCCAACCAGGCCTGCCCGCCGAGCGCCTGAACCATGGCATTGAGCGCGGCGCGCGCCTGCTGCGCGTTCTTCTGGGCGTCCTGAGTTCCGGTCTGGGGATGGATGGAGAGCGGCACAACAGAAACCAGCGCTGCGAAAAAGCCGGGCAACACACTGCGAAGGTTCATCTTCTCCTCTACGAGCCTTAAGAATAGACGCAGACGGGTGGGGAGGGGCTGCATAAGCGACGGAAAACGGTCCCAAGGCAGTGAGATAGCGGGGTTAGCAAGTCAGCTGGCCCGGGCTTCCCGCGCTGGGTCACCCCACCAGCACTGCGCCACCGTTGACGTTGATGACCTCGCCGGAGATAAAGCCGGCCAGCGGCGTGCACAGAAAGAGCACCGGGCCCGCGATTTCGCGCGGGCTGGCCGCACGGCCCACCGGAATGCCGGCCCTGATCTTCGCGCCCGCTTCGGGGTCAGCCAGCGTGGCGGCCGACATGTCGGTTGTCACCCATCCGGGCGCCACGCAGTTCACGCGAATGCCCCCGGGGGCCAGCTCGCTCGACAGGCTTTTGGTGAGGCTGATCAGCGCGCCCTTGGCGGCGGCGTAATCGGCGTGGAAGGCCTCGCCACGCTGGCCGGCCGTGGAACTGATGAGGACGATGTGGCCAGTCGCAGCAGCCGCGCCCCGGGTAGCCGCGTCCCGTCCGGCGGCGAAAGCTTCAGCTTGCCGCTGCATCTGCACCACGGCAGCCTGCACCAGCCCAAAAACCGCATCGAGATTCACGGCTAGCGTGCTCCTCCACTGCTCCTCACTCATGCCGGCGATGGGTGCCTCCTCCGCGGGCCAGATGCCGTGGTTGGCAACGAGAATGTCAAGACGTCCAAACGCCGCTACGGCGGCCTCTACCAGTGCGCGGCCAGCGGCCGGCGTGCTCAAGTGCTGCTCGATGGCAACGCATGTCTCCGCCCCACCACACTTGGCTGCGAGCGCTTCGGCCTGGTCGCGCGCCTGGCGGTAATTAAACGCAACCCGGGCGCCCGCCTGCGCAAACAGCCGCACCGTCTCCGCCCCAATACCGCGCGACCCACCGGTGATGAGCGCAACCTTGCCGTGCAAAGACAGAGAGACTCCGTTCATAGCCCTCAGCTTAAAGCATGGGCGCAAAAGTGGCTTATCGCACCCCTTCTTTCAATGGTTTCTTGCGCCCACGGATCAACCGGGCGCGTTCCTTCTCCGGAAGGTCGAGGAGGGCTTTCGTGCGCGCCGGCAGCCTGGCATAAATCAGCGCGTGGGCGCGGCGGAGCTCATCTTCAATTTGGCGCGGGCGCAGCGCGTTCCAGCGCTCGAGCGTAACCCAGTGGGCGCGGGCCAGGTGCGGAGCGGGAATGATGCCGTCGATTTCCAGCAGTTCATGGAAGCGTTCCGGCCCGCAATGGAAGTACAGTACGCCGCGGCCCGTGCCATCGAGATCGGTCATGGCAAACATCTTGCCGCCGATGTCCCGGCTGCCGGCCCAATAGACCAGGTGATGGCCCCAGTTCAGCGTCTCGGCAACGTGCGGCAGCGCCAGGCAGATTTCGCGAATACGCTCGTTATCCATAGCTGTTCTCCGAAACAGGCACGGACCACCGGTGCGCGACGGTCCCGCTCTCAGAACTTCGCCTCAAACACGCGGAAGCGCCGCTCCAACTCCCACTGCGCGGCGGCTTTTTCGCTGCTGTTGAGGAACGTCTCGCACCCCGTCGACGGATGATCGCCGCCCAGCGCCTGGCGGCGGCAGGCCGCTACAGGCACGCCAAATTCATCGGGCTCGGCCCACAAGCTGTCGCCGGGCAGAAAGTCGTGCTCCATGCCGGTGCGCGCCAACTGCTTCAGATCTTCGTAGCTCAGGTGATAGTCGAGGGCCGCGCGCTCGTATTCGTGGGTAAGATCGATGCGGCTCACGCCTTCGTCGTCGGTCGATAGCGCCACCGGCACGTGCGCGGCGCGGTAAATGGGGAACGGATGCTGGGCGCCCGAGACGCCGAGAATGACATCGTTGGAGGTGAGGCAAATCTCCACCATGACGTGGCCTTCGGCCATCTCGCGGAGCAGCCCATCGGCATTGTCCTCATACGTCACGTCAACGCCGTGGCCAATGCGCTCGGCATGGGCGATTTTGACTGCTTGGCGGATGTGAAAGCGCAGGCCGGCAGGCGGAACCAGTCCCATGGTCAGCTCGCCCGCGTGCAGCGTGATGTGGACCTTAGGATAAATCGAGTGCAGATAACCCAGCATCTTCATCTGCAGCGTGTAATCGCGCATGGCGATGAAGCCGTCTTCAGGCATGACGAAATTGATGCCCACAAAGCCGCCGCTCTCACCAGTTTTGGCGGCGTCGATCTCGGCTTCGACGGTCTCAAATCCCAGTAGCGTCTGCGCAAAGACCTGCTGCGGCGCGTGACCGCGCAGCACCTGGTAGATGTAGCGAATCTCCACCTGGCAGGCGGGCGCGGCTTGCGCGCTCCCGCAACCTTCCAGCCGGCGGCGTTCCTCTTCAGCCCGGCGCACGTCTTCGCGGTCGGCTGAGACTTCGTCGCGCACCCCGCGGTCGAGGAGCTGCTGGCGGAAATGGGCAAAGGCCGCGGGTTCGGCGCGCTCCAGCTCCGGACTCCAGCCGATTTGATAGGCGATCTGCGCCGCATGGCTGAACGGCGGCGTCTCCATCAGCTCCAGATATTGCTCATTCTGCGCGGCCGCGCGCGTAGCGACTTCGTCCACCCACTCGCCGGTGTGGTTCTTCATGCCGCCGAAACGCGCAAAAGTGGCAAAGAACTGATCGTGACCGCTCCAGCCGGGCGAGGGCACAAAGCTGCGCATGGAAAACGAGTCGATGAGCTTGTCGTAAAGCGCCTGGTTGGCTGTGCTGATGTTGCCGGAGAGATCCTTCGCCGGGATTAGCCGGCTGCCGGTGCAGGGCGGCTTGGCAAAGCTGAGCGCGACCGTGTCCAAGCAGAGGCCGTCCTCGCCCGCGTCGCGGATGAAGGTTTCGGCGTAGACGGCGCCGGAGAGGTGGACGTGCAGGTCCGCGCCCTTGGGGAAATCGGTGAGAAAGGCGCGCACCGCCGGCGGGCCCTCGCGCACCGCCGCTTCGTAAGCGTGGGCCGCTCGGGCCTCGTCCAGCTGAGTCGAGCTAGAAGCCATCTGGCCGCAGGCAACGGCCTGGAGCGCGCAGGTAGCGAATGCGGCGGCAACAATGAGGCGGGCAGGCAGGCGGCAGGCTCTGGACATGGTTGCCATCCAGTGTAGTACGCCGGTCAAACCCTGTTCCCGATTGTGCCTGGCCCGCATGGACTCCAAGCTTGGACTAGTGGGTCAGTTTGAAGTTGGCTTGCCTTGGTGCCTCCAATAGTAGATAAAGGTGCGGATCGCGATAATGATACCCAGAGCGATGAGGGCGCATTCCAGGGTCCAGTCATGCGCGAGGGCGATGCGCGCCATGCCAGCCATGGTGCAGGCGATTGCGGCGAGCGTAGTAGTTTTGTCTGCCTTCCATTCCATTGCGGTATGATAAGCGCGTCCACGTCCACGATGTCAGCTATATCTGTAACTTGGTTCCCGCAATCGGGAGTTGTTATACTGTGGTCTAGTTGTTGCAGGGCACTGCTCGTGGGATCGTCCCACCTCGCCGGCGAACTGTCAGAATCCGCGCAGGAAATTGCAACTCTTAGAGAAGTCTGCACTGAGGCCAGGTAGCTCAGTGGTAGAGCGCGGCCCTGAAAAGGCCGGCGTCGGCGGTTCAATCCCGTCCCTGGCCACCACTCCTCCGTTTCGCCCCGTTCCACGCGATTCCAAATCCTTCCTCCTAAGCACATAATTCCTTATTTTTCAACGTTAGTTGTCTCCTGGCGTCCCAGCGAATTCCTTGACAGCCCATCTGTCCTGGGGGCAACATGGGGGGCAAGTCAACATTTTCAAAAACAGTTGCCCCCAGGCCGGATTGGAGTTGCCCCAGATGCCGCTCACTGACAAACAGATTCAAAACGCGAAGCCCGGCCAAAGGCCCGTGAAGGCAAACAGGAAGGACAAGAAATCACCTTCCCGTAGAGATGGAAATACGAAGGATAAAACTGCTGGCGATAAGACTGGGGCGACGAAAGAGGATCCGAAATTCATCGCGACCGAAAAACCCTACAAGATGTCTGACAGCGGGGGACTCTATTTAGAGGTCGATCCGTCTGGCGGGAAATACTGGCGGTTCAAGTATCGATTCGCCGGAAAGGAGAAGCGAATCTCACTGGGCGTCTATGACGACGTAAGCCTTGCAGAAGCTCGTGAAGAAAGGGATGCGTGCCGTAAACAACTGGCTAAGGGCATTGATCCGGGAGTTCACCGCAAAGCCCAAAAAGCAGCGCGCACCAGCGGCGCTGCAAACAGTTTTGAAGTGGTTGCTCGCGAATGGTTAAAAGAATACATCGATCCGAAATCAGAGAGCCATCGCAAACGTGTTTATGCCAGGTTCGAAAACGACATCTTCCCCTATCTGGGCAGTCGTCCCATCGCAGAAATCGAACCCGGCGAATTGTTGGACGTAATTCGAAAGATCGAAAACCGCGACGCCAAGGACACTGCGCACAGGACCATGGGCAGCTGCGGGCAGGTGTTCCGATATGGTATCGCAACTCGTCGATGCAAGAGGGACATCACAGCCAAACTGCGTGGCGCCCTAAAGCCCGTGGAGGAGCAACACTTTGCAGCGGTGACAACCCCGCAAGAGATTGGCGGAATTCTACGGGCAATTGACGTGTACAAGGGCACGTTTGTGGTTCGATCCGCTTTTCGGCTTGCCCCGCTGGTATTCGTACGTCCCGGCGAACTTCGAAAGGCCAAATGGCAGGATATCGATCTGGATGAAGCAAAGTGGCTCCTTGAACTCTCGAAGGTCGACAATTCCAAGGGGCGGCGAGATGACGTCGATAAATACTTGATCGTGCCTCTTTCGCGCCAGTCGGTGGAGATTCTCAGGGCCCTGCATGCACTCACTGGCGGCGGCATTTATGTCTTTCCCGGCGCACGTGACCGCAATCGCCCCATGAGCGAGAATGCGATTCTCACTGCTATGCGCCGGATGGGGATTTCCAAGGATGAAATGTGCGGTCATGGTTTTCGTGCCACTGCGCGTACTGTGCTGGCGCAGGAATTGCATATTCGACCGGACTTGATCGAGCATGAACTCGGACACCAGGTGATCGATCCAAACGGCCGTGCATACAACCGCGCCACTTTTCTGCCGGAACGCCAGCTAATGATGCAGGTCTGGGCCGATTATCTAGACAAATTGAAATCTCAAAAAGTGGTTCCCATGATGAAACCCAAGCCGGTTACGGACTTGAAGGCGATCATGGTGCCTGGCTACATGTAACGGGGGCAAACCAGTGGCTGTCGCCATGGATGGGTTCTTCCACTCCTCCTTTAGAAGCGCGAGACCAAGCAATTCGAAATCCGCTTCATTAGCGGGAACTGCATGCCTCAGCTGAATGGAGCTCATGCACAGATTATAGTTATTCGTCACCCATTGCGCGGCGGTCCGATCGGCATGCATATTCGTAGACATGCGCAATCATTCCCTCATCGAGTTGTTGAGCTCCATGGCTGGCATCTTTCACCTCGGCCTGCCTG
Source organism: Acidobacteriaceae bacterium (assembly GCA_030037545.1). GTDB lineage: Bacteria > Acidobacteriota > Terriglobia > Terriglobales > Acidobacteriaceae > Telmatobacter. The sequence goes on from JASHRF010000100.1 coordinate 19,722, forward strand.
GCCAGGACGAGGACACTCTTTGCGACGTAATTCGATACAACCTCAGAGTTCCCGCTGTCTCTGATTGGAGAGGCTCGTGAGCGATTCCAGTCATTGGTGGACGATCTACTGGACGTTCTTGGACCGATAAAGGACACCCTCTCCCGCCAGTTCCTCATCAAAGAGCTGATCCCGCTGATCCGGGAAAAGAAGATCGCCGGCGAGGCGTTCGACGCGACCGATGCGGAGAGGTTCAGGCAGTATTTATCGGATCTCCCACTCCAGAGATACCGGGTACTGCGCCCGCTCTGGGGCGTCGATGTTGCCCCGGAGTATGCCCCCGTCACGCTGGGGGACTTCACCATCGATTTTGGCCGAAGAGTCCTGATCGCCGACCGAGACAGCACCGTGTTCAACACGGTGCATAAACCGGAGTGGCAGAATCAGCTCCTTATCCAATGCAGTGTGCCCGCCAGAGAATCGAGTCGCGCCGCCGAACTGGCCGATAAGCTCTTCTATCGTTTCGAGCTGATCTTCCGATTTCTGATCGGCCGCCGAACCGACTGGGTGGATGTCGGAATTCTCAACTATAAAGGGGCCAGGATGCGCGACCAGTTCCTCTACTCGGAGGATGGCAACTGGCTTGGGCATTCCTCAGGCTGGCACGGGGCAATGCAGCCCTTTCTGCTCAAAGACGCGCGGTTTCCCATCCCCACACCGCCCATGATGAGACTCTTCGAGCTGCTTACGCGCTCGAACAACGACCTCGAAATGCACATCGTGCGATGCGCGGAATGGACCGGCCAGGCGATCGCCGAGCCAAACGAAGCCGCAGCCCTGGTGAAAGCCGCGATCGCGCTCGAAGCTCTCTTCAGCGGCAATGAAAAAGGGGTGATCACGCCTTCGATCATGGCACAAATTGCCGAGAGCAGTGCTTTCCTGCTGGGCGCGGATAGTACCTCCTCGATGGAGATCGAACGTGAGGTTAAGCGGCTCTACGGAGTTCGATCTTCGGTAGTCCATTCCGGCAAAGATGCAGTTGATCCGAAAGATCTCAACGCCTTTCTCCGTATTTGCCGAAATGTCGTCCTTCGCCTGCTCTCCGGAGAGGAATTCAAGCGAATGGAGAGCGTGTCCCGGCTCGCTGAATATTTCAGGCAGCGAAAGTATGCTGCCAGCGTAAAGAGATAAGGGAAGTGTGCGCCTGCGGTCCGATTCGGGTCACATCTTAAGCAATTCGGCCTTGCGATGATTCCTGCGGTCGGCGGCTCCCGATCTAGAACTGGTTGCATAAATAGATTCGGCCTCAAGTAAGCGACTTATGCATGAGGGGGGTTGGTTGTTGAGCTTCTTCTATGAAGAAGCGGCAGCGGTTGTTGAGCGAAGAGCAATGGAAAATACTGGAGCCTTTGTTTCCCAACCCCAAAGGCCGCCAAGACGGCCGGGGACGGCCCTGGGCCAGCAATCGGGAATGCCTGGAGGGCATTCTCTGGGCGGCACACTGGGGGGCGGCGTGATGGGATCCTTCGACATCGACGTCGATGTGAACCTTGACGACCTTATAGGGAGCGAGGAAGCCATCCTGAATTCCCTGCTTGAGAGAGTACGAATAGACGGGCTTGCCAAAATAGTGAATGTTCGAGACGTACTCAGTTTCCTTGGGAGTCGCGGTGAGGCCGATTTGGGTCGCGGCGGCGAAGTGATCGAGGATCTCGCGCCAGGCTGAGTCCTCGGCGGCGCTGCCGCGATGGCACTCGTCGATGACGATGAGGTCGAAGAAGCCTGGCGAGAACTCCCGGTAGAGCTTCTGCCGCTCCTCCGGCCCGGTGATAGCCTGGTAGAGGCCCAGGTAGACTTCATAGGCGGTGTCGATGCGCCGCTTCTTGTCGAGGGCCTGTGTGAGCTCAACCGTTGACCCGTCTTCGCGCTCGATGGTCTTGGCGCTGGTGCTGAGCTTGGCCATCGCTGCGCCAAAGGGGCGGAAGTCGTTGACCATGGTCTGATCGACCAGCATGTTGCGGTCGGCAAGGAACAGAATGCGCTTCTTGCGCCCAGCCTTCCAGAGCCTCCAGATGATCTGAAAGGCCGTGTAGGTCTTGCCCGTACCCGTGGCCATGACCAGCAGAATCCGGTCCTGGCCCTTGGCGATGGCCTCGATGGCGGCGTTGACGGCATTGCATTGGTAGTAGCGCGGGGCTTTGCCGCTGCCGTCATCGAAAGTAGTCCTGCAGGACGATCTTTTCCTCGTCCGGGGTCAGTCCTTTCCACACCCGGTACCTAGCCCAGAGCTCCCCGGGGGACGGGAACTGGTCGAGCGAGAGAGTCGATTCTTTCTCGGGGCCGGCTCCGGTGCGGTCGTGGAAGAGGAAGCCGTCGCCGTTGGATGAAAATACGAAGGGGATGTTCAGCGATGTGGCATAGCCGAGAGCCTGCTGGATGCCGTCTCCGACACTGTGATTATTATCTTTCGCCTCAATGATGGCGATGGGGATATTGGGCTTGTAGTAGAGGATGTAGTCGGCACGCTTAGCCGCACATGGTGGCCCGCGTGATCTCGATGCCGCAGTCGCGCTCCAGCAGTGCGCTCTGCCGGTACAAGGGCAGATGCGTCGCGTATTTGTTCACGATCGTGTCGATGATGATCCGGTCCGAGACCAGGCTCTTATCGATGATGCGCACAGGCAGCGGCACCATGGCTACGCCCTGCTCCTCGCACTGCCTGCAGGCCCGCTTTTCGCGCTGGATGACTTCGACGAAGTACTCGGCCGGGGTCGGATATATACGATTTTGGCAGTTCAACCGCTCGCGGCTTGCTTCTCCGGCAGGAGAGGTGGCTATACGGGTACTCCATCCCCGGCTTAGTCACATCTGATGCTGTGTACGACGGGAGCGGAAACCCGATTGGGGCGACACTCTTTACTTACGATGGCACCACGCCGACCACGAGTTCAGGCGTGCCCCAGCATGTGGCCGTCACCGGGGCGCGTGGAAATCTCACGTCCTGGGTTACATATGCAAGTTCCGGAACGGGTTACCCGTATAGCGCAACATATGAGGACACGGGCACCGTTCTGACCAGCACGACGCCGAACGGGACAACAACGTATGGCTACGACTCCACGTTCGTATACAACCAAAGCGTGACCCCTCCGACTCCGCCAAGCGGAGTGTCATTGGAGGCCGGTGCGGGCTACGACACCTCGTATACGGGGCTGCCCACCGGCACCACCGACGCTAATGGCCAAGAATCCAAAGTCACGTCATATGACGAGATGCTGCGCCCAACCGAGGCACAGTACCCCGATGGCGGAGAAACCGCCTTGTCTTACACTCCCACAACGCTGACCACCAATGTCTACCAGACGGCGAGCACCTATTCGACTTCCGAGATTCAGTACGACACGTATGGGCGGTCCAGCCGGTCGATTTTGACCAACGGACAAAGCACCAATCCGTATTACCAGCAGGATCAGTGCTACGACGGAAACGGGAATGTTTCGTTTGTCTCCTACACCTACCAGAGCACCGGCTTGACGGCCAGCAAGGTCTGCTCGGGCGCGGGCGATACTTACAGCTACGATGCATTGGGCCGTGTGACCAAAGTCCTGCACTCCGACGGCACCTCCCATTCGTACACTTACACCGGCCGCGATGTAGAATCCGTCGATGAGAATAGCGTCACGCTCGTGTCGCAAGTGGACGGACTTGGGCGAACGACAATTGTCTGCGAGATCTCCTCCAGCACCACGATGCCCTCCTCCGGATCGCCTGCGGGCTGTGGCGCGAGCGATATCACACAAACGGGGTTCGCCACCGACTACAGCTACACGCTGTCCACGGGCACGACTACTGTCACGCAGGGCCAGCAAACCCGGGTCTTTCAAGTCGACTGGCTGGGGCGGCCCACTTCGATCACCGAGCCGGAACACATCTCCAGCTCCAGTTCTTCGCCGGGTCCAACAACCTACAGCTATACGTACAATGCGACCGGCCTGCAAGTGGTGCGCACCAAGCCCACCGCCAACCAGTCCAGCGAAAGCACGGTCACAACTACGACGACACAATACGATAATCAGGGGCGGGTGCAGAGCGTCACCTACAGCGACGGCACTCCGACCAAGAACTATAGCTACGATTTAGAGCCTGCCTCCGGTTGGGGCGATTTGAACGCAACCAACGTAAAGGGAAGGCTCGCAGCCGAGCGGCAACCTGGAAGGCGGAGCCGCAGAGGGCGGCACTCCACAAACAATTTACAGCTACACGATTCCAGAGCCGTCGGGCTCAAATTACACCTCTTCGTCTTTCGGCTACGATTGTGTCGGCAACCTCACGAATTACACCGATTCGGTCATGGGCACATGGAGCTTCGGCTACGATGACCTGAACCGGTTGGCAACAGCCGAGAGCGCAACCACAAATACCTCAGCGCAGTACGCGGGTCAGAGCCTTTGCTGGGCATACGATTCCTTCGGTAATCGAATCATGCAACTGCTCCAGAGCTCGGCTTGTCCGGCTCCGCCAACCCCTTCCGAGCCACCGGCAACGGTGTACTACAATTCGAACAATCACGTGACC
>JASHRF010000101.1 GCA_030037545.1 Acidobacteriaceae bacterium
GGTGGCTTTACGGTTGCTGGCCCCTCAAAGGGGCCTTTTCGCAACCGTCCGAAGCAACAGCAAGAACAAATGCAAAAGCCTCGTACTGCTGTCTTCACTGCCGCAGCACAGACAATTCGAGGGAGAACATACTCCCGGAATTCTCAAAGTTCTACTGCCACCCCGGCAGAGCCGGGGGATCTCCCTTTTGAATTAGCCTCAGCCGGTGATGGCTGGTTGAAAAGGTTTTGGCTGGCTCAAGCAGACCGGTCCGCTGCGGCAGGTCAAGCCGCGAGGCCTGGAGAAAGTGGACTGGCTGTTCGTCTTCAGTTGCGCGGCGCACAACTTGATCCGGTTGCCAAAACTGATGGCTCAACTACCACCAAGACTTGGGGAGCAGGCTGCCTGAACAACGGTTGCGGGCCTCGGGGATGCTTCCCCGACTCCCGCAAACTCCGATAAATACTGGACAAACATTCGATTCAAACAGATTTCAAAACAGCAAGAACACAAATCAGAAGGAAATTCGCCGCGATGTCGCGGAATTTCAACGACTTCCTAGGACCAGTGGTGGAGCGCTTCAGACCCCGATAAACATTGAGGTTTGGAAACTATCCGCAATTGCTGAATTGTCGAAAAAATCCACAATAATTGTCGGCCACGCTGGAGACGGCGCCGGTGGCATCGTACATCATGGTCATCGATGACCGGTTGAAGCTCTCGCCAGACTTCCGCTGGTGCTACGGTGATTCTTCAGTTGGAGTGACCGCACTCTGAGATTGGCCAAACCGAAACTGCAAGAGCCACGTACTGACGGAAGCGCGGCCGTCAATCTGTGCGGGTATGAACTTCCAGGCCTGTACTGCGCGCAGGGTCTGGTTGGCGAAATAGCGGCTTGGACCCGACGAATCGATCGAGGCTTGAGAGACATTGCCGTCCGGATCGACTTCGACACGGATGCTCACTTTGACATGGCCTTGAATGGTGCTCAGGATCTTTGTTGATATGTCGGGTAGGGGCTGGTGCGCAACCGATCCCTTGACGACACTGCCTGTGGGTGGTTCGGCTGCTGGTGCCGACGCCGGCACCGCAGTTGGCGCTGCGGATGGTGCGGGAGCAGTTGCTGCAGGTGGTGCTGGCGCCGCGGTTTGCTGCGGGACCGGAGGTTAAGGCACGGGTACGGGGGATGAGGGGGTTAGCTCCCAACCAAACTTAAAAGCGGCAAACATGAGCAACACGAAAAGGACCGTGCCGGTGAGAATCATGGCGCGAAATCTATTAGATGGCTTCGCGGTAGCGTCAAGGATTGCTTCGGCGGACTGGCCAGCGGATCCCGCAGGAGGATTGAGGTGCGCTTTGATGCCGGCCAGTGTGCAGCGGCGCTCCGGATCGGTGCCCAGGCATTCTCGGCAGATCGTGAAGAAGGGCTCGGGAATAGTGGCCGGTATTTCGGGTTCGCCACCTTGCGATCTGTCCCAGACGGGTGGCTGCTGTGTCAGGGCTTCGACGAGAAGGATTCCGAGCGACCAGATATCGGCAGCAGGGCCGAGATTTCCAGTGCCGGCTTCCGGCGGATCGTAGATGTTACGTGTGCGAGAGTACCAGCCGAAGTCCGGGGAAAGCTTCAATCGGTCATCAATGACCATGATGTTCGTTGGCCTGAGATGGCCGTGCGTAAGGCAGCGCTTGTGAAGATAGGAGAGGGCCCCCCAAACGGGACCGAGCATCTCCCGTACTTCCCTTGGCGAAAGGGGGCGCTCGGGAAGGACCTGGGAGAGAGTTTCATCGGCATACTCGGTTACGACATAGAGCAGATCGTCACCATCAACTTCACAGCGTCCGGCATAAAAAAGCGGCATTAGGTGAGGATGGGAGAGGGTTTTGGCTATGTCCCATCGAGCCATGGTGGCAGGTGCGTCCACAGATTCGAATGGGAAGATTTTAATCGCGGCTTTTCGCTCTCGGCCATCATCAAGCTGGGTTAAATAGGCAGAGCTCCACTTCGTCCCGCCTAGCTCCTGAAGCAGTGGGAATCTTCCGTCGATGACACGCCCGACAGAAATGGCGCCGGGAAAGGTCGCAGTCGCACTCACAGCGGACCTCATTTTAGCGGAATCCGCGGCATGCACCGCTACGCAACGGTGATGTGCCTGTGACCGAAGTACTCTGGCGGCCGGCGAGGTGTTTGGAGACTCCAAAGGAAAATCTCCCTTCCTCGTCCCAAAGGGGAACTCCCGTTATTGGAAGGCGGACCGCCGGATTCGCCGCCGCGGCCCAGGCCATCGGCCAGAGGACGACATCAGTTACGGCAATGTCTATCGCGGCGGGCGACCATCATTTGACGGCCGCGGCCTGCGCTGCGAAACCGGTCAGTTCCAGGCCATGATGTCGGTCTCACTGGTAAACCAGGGAGCACTCACTGTAATGTTGGATAGCCCAAAGTTCGTCTGGTTCGCCGGACATTCGTTCATATTCTGCCGGCATTGGAGATTTGAATCCAAGCGTCTGCGGAGTGCACGGTTTCAAGCGCTTCCAACCGGCGGGCGCAAAATGAGAAAGTTATGAAAGCAATAATTGTCGTTTCACGGCTCTCTCTGGGGCAATTCCGGGATCGTGCCTGTTACCAACAGGATCGTCAAGGAAATGATTTGAGCCGCGATGGAAAGGCTGGTTTCAAAGCGAAAAACATGCGATTCACTCAATTTTTCAGGATAACTGCCAGGCTTCCACGCCTCCACGCGCCGTTCATTTTCACGGTTCTGCCGGCAGCTTTTGCCTGCGCAGCGGCGCATCCCGGGTTTGCCGCGGTCCATGCTCAGGACGAGGGGCTGGCCCTTACGCCGCCCATGGGCTGGAACGACTGGGCCCACTATCAGTGCGGCTTCACAGCGCAAACGATTCTCGCCAACGCCCACGCGCTTGTGGAGAGAGGCTTGGCCGCGGCCGGCTACAAGATTGTAACTATCGACGATTGCTGGATGCAGAAAGATCGCGATGCCAAGGGCAACCTGCAGGCCGATCGAAAGCGTTTCCCGCAAGGAATGAAGCCGGTCGCGCAGACCATCCATGCAATGGGCCTGAAGTTTGGCATCTATGAAGACGCAGGGTATGCGACGTGTGGCGGCTTCGCCGGCAGCGGAGAGCCCAAAGACGGCGGCAATGCCCACTTCCTCCAGGATGCACGTCTTTTTGCATCGTGGGGCGTAGATTATCTGAAGCTTGACGGGTGCAATGTCTACGTTCCTCAGGGCGGCAACGAGGATGCCGCTTACCGCAAGGCTTATGCGGCGGAAAAGGCCGCGTTAAAAGCGGTGGGGCGGCGCATTGTATTTTCGGAATCCGCGCCGGCATATTTTCAGGGCATACCTGCCTGGTACGACGTCCTGAGCTGGGTTCGCGGATATGGTCAGCTTTGGCGGGAAGGCGATGACATCGCGACTTTCGATGCCAAAGATCCCGGCCATCAGCGCTTCTCAAGCGTGCTTTGGAACTACGCCTACAATCTCCCGCTGGGCCGCTTTCAGAAACCGGGGAACTGGGATGACCCCGACTTCATCATCGGCGGGGATGGCGGGATGAGCCTGGCGGAAACCCGCAGCCAACTGGCCTTGTGGTCGATGATGTCGGCGCCGCTGATCCTCAGTTCCGAGATCGGCAAACTCACCCCGCAATCGGTTGCGATTCTCGGCAACAGAGCCGTCATTGCAATCGATCAGGATCCACTCGGCAAAATGGCGACGCTCGTGCAGCGCAGTCCGGCCGTGGATGTACTGCTTAAGAAGATGACGGGCGGCGATTATGCAGTTGCCGTTTTGAACCGTGGACTCGCACCGCTCGAGGTGAACCTGCGCCCCATGGATTTGGGGTTTCCTCACAACAGCGGATGCACTCTGGATGCGCGCGACCTTTGGGATGGAACGCCTCTGCGCAGCGCGTCCATTTTGCAGGCCGAGGTAGCCAGTCACGACACGGCAATCTGGCGCTTCCATCCGCTCCGTTTCTGTGGCGTACCTGCGCGCTTCGGAACCATCACCATGGTTGTGGCCGGAGAGCATCATGATATCGAAGGTTACAGCCGCTGCCTAGCCGCTCCGGGACTGGTCCAAGATTGCACCGGCACTGGAGCGGAAACCTGGACGATCGGCGCCCATGGTGCGTTGAAAGCCGGAGGACAATGTCTTACAGCTGCTCACGGAAAAATCGCGATGCGCGACTGTACAGCTGGAAATGCTCAGCATTGGATTCATACTCTGGCCGGTAACCTTGTGGGCGCAGATGGCAAATGTTTCACCGCAGGCAGTTTGGACAGCCTACCGCAGAACCTGAGCATGCAACTCTGCGGGCGCAACTTGCCGAATCAAATATGGTCGCTGCCAAATTGAACACTGCGAGAGACGCACGACACCGCTTGAAAAATAAGGGCTCCACGTTGGAGCGGCGGCGGCGCGGCTGTGGAACTGGCTTCGGTATAATCGCTGCAAATTATCATGAGATCTGTGACGAAGTTGCTTCTGAAAAGCACGCGATTGCCGGCACGGCCGAGCCGCGAGACCTTTGGCTTATCGCCGGAACACCTGCGCATGCTGCGGGCTTTGAAGACGCCGGCACAAATCCAGAAATTCGTCGACGCGCTGGCCTACCAGTATGCTGACACGGCGGCGTCTCCGCAGCGTGTACTGCGGGAGGGCAAGGGCCATTGCCTGGAGGGCGCGCTGTTGGCCGCTGCCGCCCTGCGCGTCAACGGCCACCCGCCACTGCTGATGGATCTTGAGGCCGTGCAGGACGACGACCACGTAGTCGCCATCTACCGCGATCGCGGCCTATGGGGCGGTATCGCCAAGTCAAACTTTGCCGGGCTGCGCTTCCGCGCGCCCATCTACCGCACCCTGCGCGAACTGGCGCTCAGTTACTTCGAGCACTACTACAACCTGCGCGGCGAACGAACTTTACGAGCGTACTCGAGGCCGGTGAACCTGTCGCGTCTGGACGGACGGCACTGGATGACTTCAGAGGAAGACGTTTGGTGCGTGCCGGAGTTGCTCATCGCAGCCAAGCACTACCCGCTCTTTCCCCACAAGGTGGCGCGCGCGCTGCCGCGGCTCGACCGCCGCAGCTTCGAGGCCGGAATGCACGGCTGGGTAAAGCACTGAAGAGCGCCTGGCGCCTGCGGGTGGGCACTTGAGAATGGGCCCCCTCTACGCCCATTCGAGAGCCGCGATAAGCGGCCCCTTTTCAGCGCGGAAAGAGGGTGAATAGGGCACGGCTGGCCGCGACTCGATTACCGGCCCCGGCCAGTTCACGCTTAACAGTTCGCTGGCGCGCATGTTTCGGCCTCATGGCAAAAGCTATCTCGACCTGACGGTGGACGCCACCAATCTGCTCAACCATCCGGCGCAGCCCACGGCCATTGCGCCCAGCACGGCCAGCCGCCTGGGAACGATGCCGCTCACGTTCAGCCTGGGTGTGAACGGCCTTGCGCTCGGCGCATACGAATGTCAGGTGACAATCCTCGATCCGGCCGCGGAAAAAGCCGATTACTGGCGTGCCCCCATCGTGCTCGTTCCTTGAGCTGCCACGACTGTCCAGATCTCATGGGCCGTTCCAAGCGCTCCGTGAGCGTTAGGGCCTGTTAACACTAGTGGGGTGGCGGCGACAGGAGCCGATTTTTCCGAGTTCCAGGAGCAGGAGCGACAACGAAATTGGGAAAATCGGCCCTGTCCCTTCGGGTTGCGGCCAAAATCGGGTCATACTTTGTTGTCGTCCCAGGCGGTGGGCCCGCCACAGCCGTCGTCCTCCACCTCGTCTGACCCGATTTTGGCTGACAACGCCATCCACCCCACTAGTGTTAACAGGCCCTAGAACTCCTCGTATCGCGGCGCCGTCTGAGGCTGGGTCATGGGCAGGCGCACGATGGCGCGGGCGCCCTCGCCATCTTTTCGATTCGCCAGTTGAATCTCACCACCATGTGCGCGCGCAACCTGCTGCGCCAGCGCCAGGCCGACGCCGCTTCCTTTTTGTTTAGTGGTATAAAACGGCACAAACAGGTTTTCTACGTTGGCGATGCCCATACCGCGGTCTTCAATGGTAAATTGCAGAGTTGAGCCGACCACGCTCCACGTTGCGCGCACCGGATGCGATCCGTTGGCTAGCGAAGCGTCTACGGCATTGGCCAGCAGGTTGATGAGCATCTGTTCCAGTTGATCGGGATCGGCGCGCAGCGTAGCCGGCGGTCCAGGATCGAGCTCGACTTGCAGCCGCTGCTCCAACAACACCACGCGCTCCAGCAGCGCACCCGCTTCCACGCGCCGCAACTGCGGCGGCGGCAACTGCGCCAGCCGCCGGTAAGATTGCACGAAGCGATGCAGCGCATCGGCGCGGCTCTCTATTACGCTCAGCCCGCGGCGAAAATCGTGCAGCTCCGGCTCCTCGCCTTCCATTCTGTCCATCCGCGCCAGCAGGCTGCCCGCAATCGATTTGATGGGCGCAAGGGAATTCGAAAGCTCATGGCCCAGCACTCGGATCAATCGCTTCCATGCTACCTGCTCCTCTTCCTGCAGCGCCAGACTCACATCGGCCAGCAGCAGCAGCGTGTGGGGCGCGCCCTCCTGCCGGAAGACCGCCTTGCGCAGCAGCCATCGCGCCGGATTGGCGCCAAACGAATGCGTGCTCTGATCAGGCGCTCGCAGTAAATCTTCAAGCCCCAGCTCCCGCGCCGATCGCCCGAACGAGCGCGCATACGGCAGTCCCAGCAGCTTGAGGCCGGCGTCGTTTACCAATTGCAGCGAGTTTTCGCGATCGAAGGCGAACAGCGGTGCGTGCATGACTTCAAGGATGCGCGCCAGCAGCGCCGTCGCTTCCAGCGAGCGCACGCGCTGCCGTTGCAGCAGATCGGCCAGGGCGTTCACTTCGCCGGCCAGCTCGCCCAGCGCATCGTGCGCGCCGGCGCCGCGGGCGCGAAATGAGTAATCGCTTTCCCGCAGCGATGCGACCACGTTGGAGAGCGTCTGCAATGGCCGCACCAGGCCGTCGATCAGCGCCGATGCAACCAGCACCATGTAAAGAAGAATGCCGCCGGCCAAAAGCGCAGCCAGCGTGCCGCTGAGTTGTCCCTGATAGAAAAAGATGGCCGCAAATGCCAGCGCCGGAGACGTCAGGAGAAGGCACTGCAGCCACGCGCGGCGAACCGCCGAGCGGCGCGGCCGACGCATTTGGTTCTCAAAGGCCATACTTTTCAATGCGCCGGTAAAGTGCGGCGCGGCTCAGGCCCAGCGCCTCCGCGGCCTGCGAGATATTCCCATCGCAGCGGCGCAAAACCTTGCGAATGAGCAGCGATTCAACCTCATCGATGCTCATATTCTCAAACGAGGGCGTAACCTGCCGCGCGGACGCAATGGCGAAATCGCTGGGTTCCACCTCGTCGCCGCGGCAGAGGAGTACCGCGCGCTCCACCATGTGTTCCAGCTCGCGGACGTTGCCCGGCCAGGAGTATTGCATCAGTTCCTGCATCGCCGCCGGCGAAAACCCGCTCACCTGCTTGCGGTAGCGGCTGCGATTGCGATTGAGAAAATGCTGCGCCAGCAGCGGAACGTCCTCGCGGCGGTCGCGCAGCGCGGGCAAATGAATTTCTACGGTATTAATCCGGAAGAGCAGATCCTCGCGAAAGTTTTCGGCCGTCACCTCGTCTTGCAACTGCGCGTTGGTTGCGCAAAGAACCCGCACATCCACGCGCCGCGTTTGCGACGAGCCGACGCGCTCCAGCTCTCCGGTCTCCAGCACGCGCAGCAGCTTGGCCTGTTGGCGCAAGGGAACGTTGGCAATCTCATCCAGAAACAGCGTGCCGCCGTTAGCCAGCTCAAAGCGGCCGATGCGATCAGTGCGCGCATCGGTGAATGCGCCTTTCACATGGCCGAAGATTTCACTTTCGAAGGTACCCTCGGGCAATCCGCCGGCGTTCACGGCCACCAGCGCCATGCGCGAGCGCGGCGAGGCGGCATGGAGCAGCCGCGCCACAATCTCCTTGCCCGTGCCGTGCTCGCCGGTGATGAGCACGTTGGCGTCCGACGGCCCTACCTGCGCGATCAGCTCCAACACGGGCTGCATGGCAGGCGCGGCGGCTACAAATTCCGGCAGCCCCTCGGCGCGCAGCAAGCGGTTTTCGAGTTCCAACTGGCGCGCGCGTTTGAGCGCCTGGTGAAGCTCCGCGTGCACGCGAATCTGCGACAGCAGGCGCTCGTTTTCCCACGGCTTCTGCACAAAATCGCGCGCTCCACGCTTGATGGATTCGACGGCCAGGTCGATATTGCCCCACGCCGTCATCACAATCACCGGCAGGCGCGGGTCGAATTCGCGAACGTGCGCCAGCAGGTCAAGCCCTTCACGTCCCGAAGTGGTGTCGCGCGTGTAGTTCAGGTCGATCAGCAGCACATCGTAATCGGACTGCCCCAGCGCTTCCATCACCAGTTGCGGCGAACGCGCCGTGTCCACATCGATGCCCTGGGGCGCGAGCAGCAGCTCCACAGCTTCCAGAATGTGGGGCTGATCGTCGGCAACCAGAACCCGCATTTTCGCTTGCTTGTTCGGAATAGCCTGCCTCCGTTCTTGCTCATTCTACGGCGCGCGCGTCACGACACCCGATTTGGCATCGTCGATAGAAACGCCCGTCCGCTCCAGGGTTTCTCCGGTGGCGCGGTCGATATCCACCTTGGCTTTTTCAAAGGCTGTCTGTGCGGCCACCAGGGTGGATTCGGCGATGGCCAGTTGCTGTTGCGCGACCAGGGTATCGTAGCTGGATTTGGCGCCGAGCTTCTGTTCCTGCTCGGTAATGTCAAAAGTTTTCTGCGCCAGATCGCGCGCCTTTTGCGCGGCCTCCACGCGGGCTTGAGCCTGCTGCAGCGCGAACTGCGAGTTGCGCACGTCAAAACGGATGCTCTTTTGTTGCTGCTCGGAGCTGATCTGGCTCTGCCGGTACTGCAGCACGGCGCGGAACTGGTCCGCCTTGGCGACGCGATTGCGCAGATCGATAGAGAGCGTCATGCCCACCTGGTATTCGGGCGAGGAATAGTTGAAGATGTCCTGAAACATGCCCGGGAAACCTGTGGGCAGGTCGGTGGCGCACTGCGTACCGAGATTGCAATAGAGGTTGGCGGGACCGGCGACCCCGGCCCCGGCGTAGAAGCCGTACATATTGAGGGTGGGCAGGAGCTCACTGTTGATGTCTTTTAGAGCCTGCTTCTGCACCTCGGCCTGCATCTGGTAAATGGCGACTTCAGGACGCTTCTTTTCAGCTTCGGCGATGAGATCGTCGATGGGTTTGGAAGCGTTGGGATCGGGCGCACCTTCGAGATCCAGTGGAATGACGGGCATTTCATCGATCGACGGATCGTCGACCTTAGTGAGCGCGTTCTTGAGCAGCAGTTCGTTGAGACGCAGACTGGCGCGGGCCACGGTGAGATTGCCCTCGGCGGTGGCCACATCCGACTCGTCCGTCAGGACCTGCATGGCCGGGATGGCTTTGAGCTGGAGCTGCTTCTGGTCCATCTCGAGAGTCTGCTGTGAGAAGGCGAGCGAGCGATCCGCGATCTGCTCGTCGCGATAGGCGTTCACCAAATCCCAGTAGATGTTCTCTATCTGCGTAACCGTGGCGGTGACCTGAACCTTGAAAGCCAAGTCGGTGATTTGGGCATTGCGCTTGGCGATGCGGATGAACCGCTCGTTGGTGGAGAGGCCAAATCCTGCCAGGAAGGGCTGGGTGATCTGCACTGCGAAATTGGAATAGAGCTCGGGGTTGATGCCGTTGTACGGAGAATTGCTGGTAATACGCTGTCCAAGGTACTGAGCGGAAAGGTTAGTGCCCAGCGGGAAAGACTGGCTGAAATTGCCCAGAGCCTGAATGGTATTGACTCTGAGAACCGGCGTGCCGACCAGAAACTCGTTGGCCTCCTGGGTGACGGTGTGATCGTCAAAGCCCTTGAACGTCAGGAAGGGGTCGAAGGAGGGAACCGTAGTTCCCTCGCCCAGCGTCGACGTCACGATACCACCCGTGCCGGCAGAGAATCCGGATCCCCCGCCCCCGCTGCTTGATGAGCTAAACCCGCCCTCCGTGGACGACTGCACGATGGCGGTATTGACGCCATTCGCCGCGCCACCGGCCTTGGTGCGCTGAATATCGGTCTGGGCTATGGGGAAGTTATAGCGGAAGTAGGCTAAATCGAGGTTATTTTCGATGGCCACAGCGATCGCATCGTGCAACGAAATGTATAGTTTTCCATTGCTGATGAGGTTTTGAAGCAGCGGCGAGTTGTTGAGGTCAAGTGGAGGCGCGGTGCTGGGCAGATAAGGAGAAAGCGGATTATGCGAGTGCGGCAGCGACACGTGAAACGGCTGCGGCGGAGGCGGAATCGGCTGCTGCTGTTGCTGCATCAGTTGCGCCAGCGAAGGCTGCGCCGGCGCGCCATTCGCAGCGGGCATTGGAGCCTCCGGCGTAGTGGGAGTTGTCCCGGCGCCGGCGGGCGCTGTTTGTGTGGGCGGAGGGGGCGCGGGTTGCTGGTTCTGAGCAAGACTGCCTGGAACAAGCTGCGTGCAGAGCGCCGCAGCCGCGATCCATAAGAGCGTTGAGGTCTTGATCCGTGAAGTGGGGGTCATGATCTGACAGCCTCCGTGGATTGAGCGTGCAGATTCTCATCGCGTGTCAACCAGCCGTCGCGCAGCTCCACAATGCGCCTGCCGTAGCGCGCGTTTTCATCCGAGTGCGTGACTTGCACAATCGTGGTGCCTTGCCGGTTCAGTTCGCAGAAGAGCTCCATAATCTCGCGCGCCTGCGCGGAGTGGAGATTGCCGGTGGGCTCGTCGGCCAGCAGCAGCGGCGGCGCGTGCACCACGGCGCGCGCAATGCCCACCAGTTGCTGTTGCCCGCCGGAAAGCTGGCTCGGAAACAGATCTTTCTTGGCCACAATCTGAAAGCGGTCGAGGATGTCGGCTACCATACCCTGCCGCTCCTTGGCGGGAAGGTTTTTGTAAGAGAGCGGCAGATCGATGTTCTCGGCAACGGTAAGATCGTCGAGCAGGTGATAGCTCTGGAAGACCATGCCAATGCGCTGCCGCGCCAGATCGGCTCGCTGCTTGCGGTTGAAGGCGTGCACCGGCGTCTCATCGAACCAGTATTCGCCCAGCCAGCCGTCGTCGAGCAGCGCCAGCACATTCAGCAGCGACGACTTCCCTGCCCCCGACGGACCCATGATGGTGACAAACTCGCCCGCGCGAATGGTCAACCCGATGCGGCGCAACACCCAGGTCTCGGTATGGCCGGTCTTGTAACTGCGTTCCACGTTTTTGAGTTCAATCATTATCTACTCCGATCGCAAAGCCAGAATGGGATCAACGGCGGCAGCGCGGCGTGCGGGCAGCCAGGCCGCAATGAGCGATGCCGCCGCGAGTACGAGCATCACCGAGATAAACGTGATTGCATCATGAGGCTGGACGCCAAAGATGTAGCTGCGCTCCAGCTTTACCGCAAACCATGCCAGCACCGCGCCCAGCGCCAGTCCGGCTGAAGAAAGAAGCAGCGCGCGCCGCATCACCAGGCCAACGATCTTCGCTTCCGGCGCTCCCAGCGCAATGCGCACCCCGATTTCGCGCGTGCGTTGCGCCACGGAAAACGAAAGCAGCCCGTAGAGGCCCACGGTTGCAATCATCAGCGCGATTCCCGCAAAGCCTTCGAGCAAATGTGCAATCAGCGTCTGGCTGCCAAAGGAGTTTTCGACCGCCTCGTGAATGGTCTCCACGTTGGTGGTGGTCGCGTCCGGCGCCACTTGGTGCAAGACCCTGTCAAATTGCGCGCGCAGACTGTCCGCCGGAACCGCGGCGCGAATCGCCACCTGGATGAAAGCGGTGGCGATTCCATAGAGCGGATCGCCGGGTTGCATCTGCGCCAGGCAGAAGTACAATTCCGGTCGCGTTGCATCCACGACGTTGGCCTGCTTCACATCGCCGATGACGCCCACGATGCGCGCATTTGCAAACCGTCCCTTGCCCATCGACACCGTGTGCCCTATTGGATCCTGGCCCGCGAGATATTTCTTCGCGAATGCTTGATTGATCACGGCTACAGGAGGCGAGCCGGCCGTGTCGTCTTCCGAAAAAAATCTGCCCCGCTCCATGGGAATTCCCAGCGCTTCTACCAGCCCAGCCGAAGCTAGTCGGCCATTGGAGCGTGGCGTCTGCGGATAAGGAACCTTTTTGTGGTCGATGGGCGTCATCAAATCCACTTCGAACTCCGAGCGCAATGGCAGAACCGAACTTAGCGCAGCTACCTGCACACCGGGAATCGCGCGCAGCTTCTCCAATAACGGCCGATACGCTGTTTGCACAATATTCGGCTGACCGGCTGTTCCATCGGTCAGCATGTTTGCGCCATTCAAAATGATTCCACCGGTCAGCACGTTCTGCTGTGTAAACCCGAGCGGCACTTCGCGCAGTGCGCGAAGCGTGCGCAGGAAGAGCCCGGCGCCGGCGAGAAACACCAGCGTGAGCGCGATCTGCCCAACCACCAGAACCTCGCGTGCGCGATTCTGCCCGGCAGAAGCGGTGCTCGAAACGCCATGCAGATGCGCCTGCACATTGCGTCCCGCCGCGCGTAGCGCCGGGATCATGCCCGTCAGCACTCCGGTAACCAGCGTCAGCGCACCCAGGCACACAACCACGCGCCAATCCACGTGAATGGTGCTGGTCAGGGGCAGGCGATGGGCAATCTGCCGCCACAGCAATTTAATTGCGCCCTCGCCCAGCAGCAATCCCGCCACTGCGCCGATAGAGCTCAGTACCAGGCTTTCAATGATCGACTGCTTCAGCAACCGCAGCCGGCTCGCGCCCAACGCCGAGCGCACCGCCTGTTCGCGGCTGCGCGCCACCGATCGCGCCAGCATGAGATTGGTCACATTCAGGCAAGCCAAAGCCCAGATGCCGAAGACCACGGCGTACAGCAGCAGCAATGGTTTGCGCGCCTGGTGGTTCATCGATTCCTGATAGGTGCTTATCTTCACCTTGGCCGGCAGAGTGTCGTCGTTGGGAACCCTCTTCGCGATCAATGCCTGCGCCCGGTCGAGCGCCGCAGTTAATTGAGCCACCGTCATCCCCTCGGGCAGGCGCGCGAAGAGACTGCCCGAAATCCCATTCTGGTCAAACGACAGCGAATTTCGATTCGCTGCCGTCAACTCCTGCGGTGACCAGATTTCCATCGGGTCGCCGAAGGGAAACGAGAAGGTACGCGGCATGACGCCAACCACCGTGTAGCTCACGCCGCGAATCGCGAGCGTCTTGCCCAGAATCCCCGGATCGGCGTGGTACAGCTTGCGCCATACATCCTCACCGAGCAGCACCACGCGATTGCGGCCGGGATTGTTTTCGTCGGCGCGAAAGCCGCGTCCCAGCATGGGCTGCACGCCCAGCATATCGAGCAGCCCCGCGTCGATTTCCGAGCGTTCCACCTGCACCCGTCCACCCGGCCCAACTACGCTGGCCATGGAACTGTTGAATTCCACGCCGATTTTGAGCTTCGGTCCCACCGCATCTCGCAACGCGAGCATGTTGCCGTAGGTCATGCTGAAATACGGCATGGGGCTCACCAGATCAATGGTCACGATGCGATTGCCATCGGCGTAAGGCAGCGGGCGCAGCAAAATGCCGTTGAGCACCGTAAACACGGCAATGTTTGCGCCCAGCCCGAGCGCCAGCACGATCACCGCGGTCAACGTGAACCCCGGCGCATGGCGCAACTGCCGTATTGCGTAACGCATGTCTTGAAGAACCGTATTCATCCGTAATTCTCCTTCGGCAGAATTATTCGTTGCGCAGCGCCTGCATGGGTTCGACCGCTGCGGCACGGCGCGCGGGCAGCCACGCTGCAGCGGCTACGGCAGCCGACAAAATACCCAGCGCAGCAGCCAGTGAAAATCCATCCAGCGCCCGCACTCCAAACAGCGCGGAAGCCTCGATGCGCGCCGCCCCGAAGGCCAGCGCCACTCCCACACTCAACCCGATTGCCGCCATGCGCGCCGTATCGCGCACCACCAGCAGCGCCGTTGCTCTGCGCGTTGCGCCCAGCGCCATGCGGATGCCGATCTCGCGCCGCCGCTGCGCGACGCGAAAGGCAAGGAATCCGTATAACCCCACTACCGTAAGGGCCAGACCCATCACGCCCAGCGCACTCACCAATTCGGCCGTCATCTGATAATCCCCGGCTGAATAGCGAATGAGTTCGGGAAGTGATGTGACCAACATCGGGTCGAGCAGCGGATTGGCTCGGATCAGCACCTGGCGCGCGTCCTGCGCGATGGACATGGCGTTCTGGCGGGTTTCCACAACGAATGTGATCTCGCCCATGTTCGACATGCGGACCAGATACTGCTGGAAAGGGAGATAGAGATAGGGTTCGGGGATTTCACCGATCTGGTTGATGGGAGCATTCTCGGTGACGCCTACCACGCGCGCGTCCAGCGGGGGAGCGGAAGCAAAATTGAAGCCGGCCATCCGCACCGTCTGGCCGATGGGATCCGCGCCTGGCCAGTATTTCTGCGCCATGGCCTGGTTGATCAGCACAACCATGGGACCTGTGGAATCGTCTTCGGCGGTGAGGCCGCGGCCGCGCACTATGCGGGTGCCAATGACATCGAGATAGCCGGGGCTCACGGCGTTGAACTTGATTTCCACCAGCTCGCGTAATTCGGGGTGGCTGGGCAGGAGCGTCTTTATCGCGATGCCACCCTCCGATGGCATGAGCGGCGAGCGAATTGCGTAGGCCACGTTTTCTACGCCCGGGAGCGCGCGCAAATTGGCCAGCACTGCATCCCGCACGGGCGCCTCCGGCTCCTGCGTAAAGGCCACCAGCACCTGTTTGCGCGTCAAGCCAATGTTCTCGGTGCGCGTGTTCAGGAAGCTGCGCACCAGCGCGCCCATCGACACCAGCAGAGCAAACGAGATGCCAATTTGCAGCCAGACGGCAGCGCGGCGGGCCAAGGGCGCTCTGCCCGCTGTCCGCATGACGGCGCTTGCCTGAACAGCCGGCAGCAACGCCGGCTGCGCCACCTGGCCCAGCGGCACCAGAGCCAGCAGCAGAAGCGTGATGGCCGCCGTCGCCGATGCAAAGAGAAACACGCGCGCATCCAGCGGAAAGGTCACGCCCGATCCATACGGCTCCAGCATGGCCGGCTGCACAATAAGCAGGCGTGGAAGCGCGTCTGCAAGACCCGCAGCCAGCGCAAGGCCGGCCCCCAGGCTCGCCAAGGCGAGCAATACATTCTCGAGCAGCCACTGCCGAGCCACGGCCCATCGGCGCGCGCCCAGCGAAAGGCGCAGCGCAACCTCGGAGGTGCGGGCCAACGCGCGCGCCAGCAGCAGGTGCGCCACATTCACAATGGCCAGCAGCACCAATCCACTGACGATGGTGAACAGCACCAGGCCGCTGGCGCCGGCCTGGCTCATGCGATAGCCGAAATCGGAAATGGCGCGCGCGCCGCGGTCATGATTGTCGGCCGGATCGGCCGCGGCCAGAGCGCCGGCCACCACAGCGGCCTGCTGATTCGCTTCCTTCACCGTCGCTCGCGGCGCCAGTCGGCCGAGAAGACTGAACCAGCGAAACTGGCGCGAAGTCAGTTCTTCGGCGCCAGAGAGAGCGGCCCAGGTCTCCGCAGGCATCCATAGATCGCGATCTTCGGCCGGATCGATCTCCCGGAACGTTGGCGGCAACACGCCCCAAACGTCCACCTGGCTGATCCCGCTTTTACCGTGGCGCAGCGGAATCTGCCTTCCAACGATTTTCGCATCACCATTGAAGTACTTCTGCCAGCAGCTATAGCCCAATACCATGCCGGGATGCGTGCGCAGCTCGCTGGAATCGCTCGTGGTGAAAACCCGGCCAAGCAGAGGATGTACACCGAGCACGGTAAAGAAGTTGCTCGACACCACGTCCGTCAAGAGCAACTGCGAAGTCCCGTCCCGCCGCGGCATCAGGCTCCCGCGCCCGCCAATCGCGACCAGCCCCGCCGATTTTCCCTGGAACGCCGTCATGCGCTGCGCCAGCGCCTGGTATTCAGGAAAGCTGAACAGGCCCTCCTGCTCCTGCGGAGTAGTCGCGAAGACGCGCACAATCTGTCCCGGATGCGAAACGTGCATGGGGTGCAGCCAGAGGCCGTCCATCAGGCAGAAAATCGCCGAGCTGGCGCCGATCCCCAGCCCCAGCGTCAGCACCACGGTGGCCGTAAAGCCCGGCGCGCGCCGGAACTGGCGCAGCGCGAATCGGACATCGCTGAGCATCAAATTCATGCGCCATTCTCCTCCAGCGAACTATTCGTTGCGCAGAGCCTGCATCGGTTCGACGGCCGCGGCGCGGCGCGCGGGCAGCAGGCAAGCCGCGGCTGCCACCACCACAAGCACGCCAATAGCGCCGGCGACGATCACCGGATTGTACGGGCTCACCTGAAACAACAGGCTCACTACCACGCGCGCAGACACAAACGCCACGCCAACACCAGCAACCGCGCCCGCGAGAACCGGCAGCAGCCCGTCGCGCAGCACCAGGCGGTAGATAGTCGTCCGTTGCGCGCCCAGCGCCATGCGCAACCCGATCTCGCGCTCGCGCTGCACGACAGAATATGTGACCACGCCGTACACACCTAAACCAGCCAACAGCAGAGCGCTGACGGCGAACAGCAGCAGCAGATCCATCTCAAATCGGCGGTTGGCCACTGAGTCGGCGATCACACTCCCCAGCGCGCGCACCACCGGCACCGACACATCGGGATTCACGCTCCATATGGCCGCGCGCATCGCGTCAGCCATGGTCGCCGGATCCTGATGCGTGCGCACCAAAAGCTCGCCCCCAAGATCGCAGCGGTACCAGTACGGCACATACACCATCATCGGGTCGGGTTTGGCCAGCGAGATGCTGCGTGCGTCCTTGACCACGCCGATCACGGTAAAAGCCGCTTCAGTCGTGTTTCCGGCGCGCTGAAACTCGCGCCCCACGGGGTCCTTGCCCGGCCAAAGCGTGCGCGCCGTTAACTCCGAGACCAGAGCATAGTTCTTGCCTGTGTCCGATGTGCTCAGGTAACGTCCCGAGACCAGGGGCAGATGAATCGCTTCCAGATATCCGGGGCTGATCCAGCGGAAATGTTCGGTGGGAAGCTCCATGAAAGACCGCGCATCGCCGGGCACGCGAATCATATCGATCCACGCATCCAGTGACAGAGGCAGTTCGCTGGTCAGCCCCGCGGCTTCCACGCCGGGAAGCTGGCGCAGACGCTCCAAAGCTTGCCGATAGAACGCGGCACGGGGCTGCAGATCGGGATAAGAATTGGAAAGCAGATCGATAGTTGCGGTCATCACCCGCTCCGCATCGAAGCCGCGATCGATGCGCATCAGCTTGGCCAGGCTGGCCGTGAGCAGTCCCGTCATCAGCACCAGCGCCACGCTCACCGCAACCTCCACGGCCACCAGCACTCCGCGCAGACGCTTGCTGCTGCGCGATTCGCTGGCCAGCCGCGATTCGCTGTGCAGCACCTCGTGGGGCTGCGTGCGCGCGCCCGTCCACGCCGGAACTGCGCCTGCAAACACAGTCGCCGCCATCACCAGCAGAAGAACGCAACCGGCTCCTGCCCAATCCAGATGCAGTGGTCCGCGAAAATCCAGCGCCGGCGGAAGGTAATGTTGCATCCACGGCACCAGCATGGCAGCAAGTAAAATGCCCAGCGCGCCGCCCAGTCCCGCCAGCACACTGGATTCGCGCAGCCCCAGGCGCAGCATCTCGCCGCGGTTCGCTCCCAGGGCCGCGGCCACGGCCATCTGCTGCCTGCGGCTGGCCGCGCGCGCCAGAAGAAGATTCGCGACATTGACGCAGCCCACCAACAGCAGACCCGCAACTGCAGCCAGCAGAATCAGCAGTGGCGTTCGATTGTCGCCCACCAGGGCCTGCTGAAAAGGCGTCAGCACGGCCGACAGCGTTCCCTTTTCATCCGCGGGGAGGCTGGCCGAAATCGCATGCTGCAGCGCGTTGATTTCTGCGCTGGCCTGGGCGACGGAAACTCCAGGCTTCAACCGCGCCAGCCCGAAGTAGTTGAAGTCGCCCATGGCCTCCTGGATCTGTTCCTGGTCGAACGCCATGGGCACGAGGGCCTGCAATGGCTTCCCGCGATCCGAATTCGGAGCGGCGATGGTCTCGATGACCGGCAGCCGGAACGATTGCGGCATCACTCCGATTACCGTGAAGGGAAACCCATTGAGCTTAATCGTCCTGCCCAGAATCTGCGGATCGCCCCCAAACTGGGTTCGCCATAAGTCGTACATCAGCACTGCCACGCGTTCGCGGCCAGGCTGCGCCTCCTGCGTGGTGAACGCGCGGCCCAGTTGCGGCTCCGTTTCCAGCACGGAGAAAATGCCGGGCGTAGTCTTCAGAACGTTTACCTGCAGCGGATGATCGCTCATCCCCAGCGGCATCGAGCTCTCGTCCATCACCGCCATGGATTCGATCGTGCGGCTGTTTCTCTGCCAGTTGATGAAGTGGTTTGCGTTCATCGGCAGGGTTGGATAGATATCGCGGAACTCCGCAACCCGCTCTTCCATCACCACCAGGCGGTTCGGGTGAGCGTAGGGCAACGGCCGCAACAGTACGTCCTCCACCAGCGTGAAGATGGCCGTCGTCGCTCCAATCCCCAGGGCCAACGTGAGCGCCACGGTGACGGCAAAGCCCGGCGCGCGCCGCAACTGGCGCAGCGCATAGCGCAAATCCTGAAGCAGTGCGTTCATCTTTCCTTCTCCTTCGGCCTCCGGGAATCGCTATTCAATGCGCAATGCCTTCATCGGATCGGCCGACGCCGCGCGCTGCGCCGGAATCAGTCCCGCCGCGGCCGCGCAACAGGCGAGCACCAGCGTGGCGCCGGCCAGCGCCCAGGGATCGTAGCTACCCACTCCATAAAGCTGGCTGGCCATGAAATGCCCGGCCAATAACGCAGCAGGAATGCCCAGGCCGAGTCCGATTGCGATTTGCCATAGCGCGCCGCGCATGACCAGCGCCATCACCGTCAATCGTCGCGCGCCCAGCGCCATGCGGATGCCGATCTCGCTGCTGCGCCGCGCCACAAAATACGACATCACGCCGTACAATCCCACCGACGCAAGCACCAATGCCAGCAGACCGAAGAGCGTCGTAAGAGTCGCCACCGAGCGGTCTTCAACAAAGTTGCCGCTCACCTGGGCGTCGAACGAACGAAGATCCATGATGGCCAGATTAGGATCGATCCCGGCCAGGGTTCGGCGAATGACGGCATCGACGTTCCCCGGCGGAGCGTGGAAATCGATGATGATCGCGTTCATGTCCATGGATTCCGCCTCGGTGGCCGTCATGATCGGTTCGGTGTATCCGGCAAACCATTGGTTCATGGGCCGCAGATAAACGGGGCGCACCGGATCACGCGGGTTGTTCATCTTGAAATCGCGAAAGACACCCACAATTTCAAAGCTCCCCGAGTACTTCACATCGTCGATGCCGAAGTGCCGGCCAATGGGATTTTGGTTGGGGAAAAATCTCTTCACGAACGCCTGGTTGACCAGGGCCACCTGCGGCGAAGCAGCCGTGTCCTGGGCGGTGAACCCGCGGCCGGCTACAATGGGCACACCGATGGAATCGAGAAAGTGCGCGCTCACGCGGTCCCACGTGGCTCCGCAGTGGCTGTCCGGACCGGGCGCGGGGTGTCCCTGCTGGATCACGCACTCGCCCCAGTTGTCGCCTTCGAGCGGGCTGTACATGGCCAGGCCCACGCTGGCGACGCCGGGCAACGCGGAAAAGCGCCCTTCAATCTCTCGATTGAGCGCCGGCAGACGGTCCAGCGTGTACCCCGCGCCGGCCGGGTCGAAGTGCAACACGTAACGATGGTCCGTCGCCACTCCGAAATTCTGGTGCTCCAAGTTGCCCAGTGACTTGGCCATGAGGATGGCTCCGGAGATGAGCACGACAGACAGTGCAGCCTGAAAGATGACCAGCGCTTTCTGCGGCAGCGAGGAGCGGTCGCGCGTGGAGCGATTGATGCCGCGCAATGCTTCGGCCGGCTGCGCGTGCAGCGAGAGCCACGCGGGCGCAATGCCGAAGAGAATTCCGGTCACCAGCGAGACAAGAAATGCAAAGCCCAGCACGGTCAGGTCGGGCGTAGCCTCGATGGGCAGATAGCGCGCGTCGGGAAACGCTAGGGCCAGAATTGCGCGGCTTCCGGCATAGGCCACGCCGAGTCCCGCGATGCCGCCCAGGCAACTGAGCACTACGCTCTCGGTAAGGATCTGGCTCAGCACGCGCTTGCGTCCCGCACCCAGCGCCGTGCGCAGCGCGATGTCGGCGCGCCGCGCCGTGGCCCGCGCCAGCAGCAGGTTGGCAATGTTGGCGCAGGCAATCAGTAGCACCACTGAGGAAAGAATCATCAGCATCTTCAGGCCCGCGCCGGCTTCGATCTGCATGATCTGAATTCCACCTCCGCCCGGAACGACAACTACGTGCTGTTTGGGAAGTTCGCTCGATCCGCCGTTGTCGGTGTACATAGGCCGCGTGGAAAGCCACTGCCGCAGCACCACGGAAAGCTTGGCCTGCAGAGCGGCGATATTTGTGCCCGGGCGAACGCGGCCCAGCGCGTACAGCCAGTTCGAGTCGGCATGATGCAGGATGGAGCTTGGGCCGCGCACGT
Organism: Acidobacteriaceae bacterium; assembly: GCA_030037545.1. GTDB lineage: Bacteria > Acidobacteriota > Terriglobia > Terriglobales > Acidobacteriaceae > Telmatobacter. Next base: position 20,694 of record JASHRF010000101.1, read on the forward strand.
AGGGCTCCATTTGGATGGGCATCCAGAAGTCTGGCGGCGTGTCGCTCACGCGATCGCCAAAGAATCCCGGCGGCGCAACGCCGATCACCGTGAACGGCTTGGTCTGGATGAAGATGGTCGAGCCAACGATCGACGGATCGCTCGCGTATTCGCCCTGCCATGCCCGGAAGCTCAGCACCGTGACCGGCGCGGAGGCCGGTGTGTCATCCGCGTCCGCGAAGAGCCGACCGGCATAGGCGCGCAGGCCCAGCATGGCGAAATAATTTCCGGTGACAAATTCGGCACGCAGCGATTTCGGCTCGCCCTCGCCGCGCCGCACGCTCCACTGCCATTGCCCGGCCTGCATGGCGGCCAGTTGCTCGAACTGCGGCGCCGATTGCTTCAACTGCTCGAACAAATCGGTAGAGAACAGGTCAAAGTCGCCCGTGTCGTTCAAATATCCGCCGCTAACACAGCAATCGTCCAGATCGCCGATGCGATAGAGTTGCGACGGATTGGCCACCGGCAGCGTGCGCAGCAGGACGGCATGCACCAGCGTAAAGATGGCGGTGTTGGCGCCGATGCCCAGCGCCAGCGTCAGCACCGCGGTGACGGTGAACCCCGGCGACTTGCGCAACTGCCGCAGCGCATATCGAATATCCTGCAAGAGCATCGTCAACCTCCGGCTTTCTCGCTCCCCATCCCCAAATCTTCGCGTTCGTCAGCGTTATTCCGTGCGCAGCGCTTGCATGGGCTCAATGGCCGCCGCGCGGCGCGCCGGAACCAGCGTTGCCGCGAGCGCAAGCGCAAAGATCGAGCAGGCCGCCAGCATAATCACCAACGGGTCCAGGGGGTTCACCTCAAAGAGGAGCGAACGCAGCAGCCGTGTGGCAAGCATCGCGCCGGCCGTTCCAATTAAGCACCCCATCAGCCCCAGTCTGGCTCCCGAAAACACGATCAGGCGCATCACGCTGGAGCGCTGGCTTCCCAGCGCCAGCCGGATGGCCATCTCCTGCGTGCGCATGACGGCGGAAAACGCAATCACGCTGTAGATGCCCAGCAGCGCCAACAATCCCGCGACCACGGCGAAGCTCGAGACCAAAGCCGCATTGAAACGTCGTGGCGCTTCTGTCTCGCTCACCGCTTGGTCCATGGACTGCACCAGGGTAAGGGGAAGCTGCGGATCGATGGAGCGCACCGTGGCGCGTAGCGAGTCAATCATGCTGTCAGGCGGCAACGCGGTGCGTAGCACGATGGCACCGCCCTGCGCGTTCAGGTCGCCTGGCGAGGCGAGCGAGCCATAGGAAGCCACGTTCTGGCTGAACGGCTGGTAGATCTGATATCTCGTCGGCGCGTCGGCGCTGGTTTGCCTGATATTGCCGATCACGCCAACCACGGTCATCCAAGGCGTAGGCGTTTCCTGCAACCCGAAACGAATGCGCTTGCCAATCGGATCCTGTCCCGGCCAGAAGTGGCCAGCTAATTTCTCATTCACAATCGCCACCAGCGGCGCTTTGGCGTTGTCCGCGTCAGTAAATGCTCTGCCCTGCAGCACCGGAATTCCTGCAGCACGGAAATAATCGCCAATCACCTGCGAAGGCCAAGCCAAGCTCCAGGGAGATCCCTTAGGCGGAACATAACCCTCGGCGATAAACCCACCGCCGCCATTGGCACCTGCCGCGGGCAAAATTGACGTAATGCCCGCCGCCGTAACTCCCGGTTGAGCCTGCAGCCTCTCGAGCAACTGGTCATTGAACGCATCGATCGAAGCTTGTGTCGCATACTGCTTCTGCGGCAGGCTGTAATATGCCGTCAGCATATGATCGGTGCGGAAGCCCAGATTCACTTCGCGCAGTTTTTCGAAACTGCGCAGCAGCAATCCCGCGGCAATCAGCAGCACCAGGGCCACGGCGATTTCCGCAACCACGAGCGCCGACCGCAGCCGCGCGCTCCCCGTCCCTGCCGTGCCGGTGCGCCCCCCCTCCTTGAGTGTGTCGTTGAAAGGCGTTCGCGCAGCGGCAAGCGCCGGCACCAGCCCGCACAGCAGGCCGGTAACAGCGCCGGCCAGAAGCGCAAAACCCACAACCTGCCAATCCAGCCCAATGGAGCTGATGCGCGGCAGCGTTTCCGGCAGCAGGCTGACTCCAACCTGCAATGCAATCGCGGCCAACCCCAACCCCAGCAGCCCGCCTGCCAGGCTCAGCATCAGGGTTTCGATCAGCATCTGGCGCAGCACTGCCGTGGCACTGGCGCCCAGAGCCAGGCGCACGGCAATCTCGCGCCGCCTGCGGATGACCCGCACCAGCAATAACCCGGCAAGGTTGGCGCAGGCGATAAACAGCACCACGGCCACGGCCAGAAATAACATGCGCAGAAGCGGCCGCGCCTGCGCCACTGCATCCTCGGCCAGCGGATGCACCACAGCGCTGATGTGCAGGCTGGACATGAAGGCCGGGAAATTGCTCATGATCTGTTTGGCTACGCGCTCGGCATCCTGCTGCGCCTGGGCCGGAGAGACACCCGGCTTCAATCGGCCCACCATGCCGCAGCACCAGCTCGCCTGCGCCACGCCGCCGCTACGCTCATTCTGAGCCGGGCTCAACGGAACCCATAGCTGACTGCGGCTCAACTGCCCGGGGATGAGCGGAAACTCGAAATTCCGCGGCATGACGCCAATGATCTCGTAAGACTTTCGATCAAGCAGAATTTTTTCGCCCAGCACCTGCGCATCGCCGCCAAAACGGCTGCGCCACATGCCATAGCTGATCACGGCCACCTGCACGCTGCCATCGTCTTCCTGCTTGGTAAACGTGCGCCCCAGCAGCGGCGCCACGCCCAACGTAGGAAACATGCTGGCCGTAAGCCGCGAAGCGTTGATCTGCGCCGGAGCACCTGCGCCGGAGAACTCATAGGTTGACATCTCAAATCCACCCAGGCTAGAGAAACCCCTGGTCTCGCGCTGGTAGGTGAATATCTCCGGCATGGTTACGCCCGAATCTCTGTTGGCGCCAAAATCCGTGCCCGACAGGGAGTCGGAGAGAACCACCAGTTGCCCAGGATCGCGAAAGGGCAACGGCCGCAGCAGCACACCCTCCACGATGGAGAAAATCGCCGTAGTCGCGCCGATGCCGAAGGCCAGCGTCAGCACCGCTGTCAGCGCGAACCCCGGCGCGCTTTGCAACTGCCGCAACGCATAGCGAAAATCGCGCCCCAGGTTATTCATCGCATTTTCTCTCGTGCCAGCCGTAGTTTATTCATTGCGCAGCGCCTGCATGGGATCAATAGAAGCCGCGCGCATTGCCGGCAGCAGCGCCGCAAGGAGGCCCGCCACCACCAGAATGAGCGCCAGCAGCGCAAATCCGCCGGCTTCTTTTTCCGCGTTAAAGTAAATCACTACTCCGATGAGCTTACGCGCAGTTACAGTGAGCAACAGGCCCACAGCCACGCCCGCGCCCAGCATCCACGCCACGCGCGCAAGCGTCATAGCCAGGATGCGGCTGCGGGTCGCGCCCAGCGCCATGCGCACACCGATGTCGCGCGTCGCCTGCTCCACTTCATGGCTCACAAGCCCATACAGCCCGACCAATGCCAGCACCAGCGCCAGTGCGGCGAAGATGCCGAAAAGCCAGCCTTCCATGCGATTGAAGATCAGCGTCTCGGAAACGACGTCGCTCATTGTTTCCGGCGCGATGAACGGAACCGTGGGGTCCGCCTGGTGGATCGCGTTGCGCAATGCCGGAACGATGGCCGCAGCGCTGCCCTCGAAGCGCACCACCAGCGACATGTTGTCGATGATGGGCTGTTCTTTCGCAGGCAGCTCCTCAATTAACCAGTCGCGCTCCGCCAGCGGCGGTTCGTAAATATCCTGGCGAATGTTCCCAACAACCCCGACGATGCGCGTCCAGTTTTCTTCCTTGTCCGCGTCGTCGATGCGCTGCGTCGTAGGATCGAGGTTCGCAGGAACAAACTTCCTTACGAAGGCTTCGTTCACGACAACGCTCGGCGAAGGATTGCTGGCACGGTCGAGATTCGGCGAGAGCATGCGTCCGCGGCGCAACGGTATTCCAAAGACATTGAAATACCCGGTCGAAACGAACCGGTTTTCCGCCAGCATCTCGCGGTTGGGCGGATTGGGCGGCTGCCCGGCGATGTGAATGTCGGAGTTGGATCCATAACTTTCGATGGGCAGGAGGCTGATGGCGCCTACCGCGCGCACCCCGGGAATGTGCGCTACACGCTCGAATAGCGGATTGTAAAAATCGGTCACCACGTCGCGGCCCTCATAGCGTGTCGGCGAAAGATTGACTTGCGTGGCGAGAATGTCCGCCGGATCGAAGCCCAGGTTTTCATGCCGGAAATTCATCACTACACGGATGAGCAATCCGGCCGTCACTACCAGAACCATGGTGAGAGCAATCTGGGTCACGATGAAGCCGGCGCGCAGGCGATGCTGACCGCGTCCCGTGCCCGCGTTGCCGCCGGCTTTCAAGGCGCGATTGGGATCGATACCCGACAGCCGCAGCGCCGGCAAAGCAGAGGATGCGAGACTGGCCAGTACTGCCAACCCCACGGCCGCGGCCAGCACCGTCCAGTTCATTTGAATTTCCGCGCCGCGTTGCAGCGCCTTGATAAGGAATGCGCGCATCAGGTCCAGCATGGTTCCGGCCAGCAGGATGCCACCCGCTGCGCCCAGCAGTGCCAGCAGAACACCCTCCACCAGCAACTGGCGAACAAGCTGCGCGCGCCCCGCGCCGATAGCGGTGCGCACGGCCATCTCACGTTCGCGTTGCACGCCACGCGCCAGCAGCAAGCCGGCCACGTTCACGCACCCGATGGCCAGCACCGCCAGCACTGCAGCGAGCAGTGTCCATAAGGGACCGCGGCTCTGGCTCTCGATGCTCTGCGCCAGCAGTTGCAAATGCACCGTGCGGCCTTCGTCGGTATCGGGATAAGCGCGACCGAGATTGCTGAAAACATGCGCCAGGTCAGCCTGGCCCTGCGCAACGCTGATGCCGTCCTTCACCCGTCCCACTGTTCGCAGCCAGTGGTTGCCGCGGCCATTCATCCACGGCAAGTCGCGATGGAGGGGCGTGTAAATCTCGTCGTGCATGTTGATGGGAAAACGAAAGCCGGCGGGCATGACGCCCACGACCGTCGCGGTATGGCCATCCACCTTGACCGCGCGGCCGATCACGCTGCGATCACCGTCAAAATAGCGCTGCCATGCGCTATAGCTGAGCACGACGACCTGGTTTCTTCCCCTCTCATCTTCTCCGGGAAGAAAGGTGCGTCCCAGCAAGGGGTTTACGCCGAAAACTTGGAAGAAGTTATCGGTGCTCTCGACACTACCGAGCGCGACCGGACCCGCCGCCTGCGTGTCCACAGTGGCCTTGAAGTAGTTGATGTAGCCGGCCAGTGCGCTGAAATCGTGCGCCTGAGCGCGCTCGTCTACAAAGCCCTCCCAGGAGGCCGGCTGCGCGTAGCCGCTGCGGCTGGTGCTTTCCACGTCCACAATGCGATCCGGGTGCGCGTAGGGCAGCGGGCGCAGGATCACCGCGTCGATTACGCAGAAAACCGCCGTGGCCACACCCACGCTCAGGGCCAGCGTCAGCACCACCGTGGCCGCGAATCCCGGCGCACGGCGCAATTGCCGCAGTGCAAAGAACAGATTCCGCATGAACATGCGCGTCCTCCTATTCCGTCCGCAGTGCCTGCAGGGCTCAATGGAGGCCTCGCGACGCGCCGGAATCAGCGCCGCGCACAGTGGTTTGGCCGCGGATAATCGAAATCCATTTCTGTGCCGGCTGCCTGAACGTTGGTGTCTGCTGTTACGCCTCCGCTTCGGCTTCCAGCTTCTTCATCTCCTGCTCCGACACCACCTTGCCGTCGAACAGGTGCACTTCGCGCTCGGCGTGGCGCGCAAAACGCGGGTCGTGCGTGACCATGCAGATTGTGGACCCTTCGCGGTGCAGATCGGCGAGCAGGTGCATCACCGCCTCGCCGTTCTTGGAGTCCAGGTTGCCAGTGGGCTCGTCGGCCAGCAGGATGGAGGGTGATCCGGCCAAAGCGCGCGCCACGGCCACACGCTGCTGCTGACCGCCGGAGAGCTGCGCGGGATAGTGCCTCATGCGGTGCGCCATATTCACGCGCTCCAGCGCCTCTTTCACGCGCCGCTTGCGCTCTGCGGAAGGCATGCCGGCGCGGTAGGTGAGCGGCAATTCAACGTTCTCTTCTACCGTCAGGTCGCCAATCAGGTTGAAACTCTGGAAAATGAACCCGATCTCCTGGTTGCGAATGCGCGAGCGCTCGCTAAAGCTCAGGTTCTCCACCGGCTTGCCGTTGAGCTGGTAGCGGCCGCCGGTGGGCGTGTCGAGCAGCCCCAGAATCGACAGCAGCGTCGATTTGCCGCAGCCCGACGGCCCCGACATGGCCAAGTACTCACCACGGTCGATGGTGAGATGAATCCCCGAGAGCGCGTGTGTTTCGACTTCGTCGGTGTAGAAGACCTTGGTCAGATCCTCGATCTCAATCAGCGTGCTGTTGCCATTCGATGCCATGCCATCCCCCGTTTCAGTTGCCAGTGATCAGTGGTTGGTGGTGGTCAGTTCACAGTTCCCAGCTCGCGATTCCGCCGAAAGCCCTTAGTCCCGAGTCCCTGGTTCCTGTCTCAATCCAGCCGGATATGGTCCACGTTGTCATAGCGCGACATGTCCGACAGAATCACCGTGTCGTCCTCTTTCAGGCCGGAAAGCACCTGGATGTCCTCGACCGAAGCCCGGCCCACCTTCACGGACACGCGCGTCGCCGTCTTGCCGTCGGGATCGATGCGGAACAAGCTCAGCGTCGAGTTCTCGTTGCCCAGCGCAGGCCGGCCCACGAAGAGCACATCCTTCATGCGCTCCAGGTCGATGGTGCCGTCCACGCTCAACTGCGGAACAGCGCCCGGCGGCAGTGGCCCGTCCAGTTCTACGTCAACGGTGCGGGTTCCGTTCACCACCGCAGGATCGATACGCGTCACGTGCCCGGGAATAATGCCGTTATGGGTGTCGATCGAGGCTGGCTGGCCGAGCTGAATGTCGCGCGCCTGCGTCTCAGCAATTTGCAGGGCGGCCTTGAGCTTGCCGCTCTGGACGACCTCGGCTACTGACGTTCCCGCCGTCACGTGCTGACCCACCTGCACCGGCGTAGCCAGCGGCGCCAGCGTGCCGGAGATCGACGACCGCACATCGAGCGCCTGAGACTGTTTCTCGTAAAGATCGAGCAGCGCCTTGGCCTGATCGATCTTGGTCTGCTGCGAAGCCAGTTGCACCAGGATCGCCTTCTGATTCACCTCGAGCTGCTCCTGGCTGAGCTGGTGCTGTACGGTAAGCTGATCGGCTGTGCTCTTCGATTTCTCGTAGGTGAGCCCCGAGATCACGCCCAAGTCATAGAGCGCCTTGTCGGTCTGCGCCTGCAGCTCGTCCTGCGTATAATCTGCATTCACCTGCGCGGCCGCCGTCTTCTTGTCCATGAGCGTGCTATCGAGCTGCGCCTGCAGGCTCTTGTAGTCGGCTTGAGCCGCTTTGAGCCCCAGTTGCGCGTTCAGCAGTTCCTGTTGGAGCTCGGGATCGGCCAAGTCCATGATGATGGTGTCGGGCGTGACCTGTGCACCGGGCAGCACGCGAATCCGCACCACCGTGGCGTCAGTCAGGGCGGGGATCAGCTCGGTCGCGTCCTCGCGCGGCACCAGCATGCCCGTGGACGAGCGCACCTGGCGAATCAGCGGCCCGCGTTTCACCGTATCGGTCCAGATGGTGGAGCGGTCGACGGTGGGCGCGGCCGGCTTCAGCCGCGAAACTCCCAGCGCCAGCAGCGCCACAACCACTATTCCAGCGCTGGACCACAACATCGTCCGGCGTTTCTTCTTCTGCTTAATATCAGGGCGCGCGATATCCATTGCCATAGACACTAGCATCTACGCTGCCAACGGCGAATCAGTTCCCACACATTGAAACGAAAGGGGTTCTTGATCAAAGGAAGAACTTGAATGCAGGGCGAAGTGACCGGTTGGGCCTCCGGACTGTCCGAATTCGAACAGTAGGCAGCGTGACTGACGGTTTGTGGTTCGTGATTCGTGAACCGTGGTTCACGCTCAGTAGATGGACTCTGCGCGGTGCACTCTTAGATCGCTAACCCCTGTCCCTGATCCTGGGCCCTAGTCCTTGCCTCTCTACTTCCGCACCGTCGCCGCACTTGCTTCAAGCCTCTGCCGCACCACGCTGTGTTTGCGGCTGTAGCTGAAGTAGATGATGAGCCCGAAGATCAGCCAGCTCCCAAACCCGATCCAGGCCGGCGCATCGAGCGACAGCATCAGGGCCAGCGAAACCACCATTCCGCAGATGGGAACCAGCGGAACCAGTGGGGTGCGGAAAGGCCGCGCCATCTCCGGATGCCGCACGCGCATCACCCACACCCCCAGGCAGACGATGGTGAAGGCCAGCAATGTGCCCAGGCTGACCAGTTCGCCGAGCAGTTTGATGGGAAGAAACGCCGCCAGAAATGCCGCAAACGCTCCCACCACGATTGAAGTCAGATAGGGAGTGCGAAAGCGCGGATGGATCCTTCCCACCCACTTCCATAGCAGCCCGTCGTGGGCCATAGTGTACAGCACGCGCGACTGGCCCAGCATCATCACCAGCATCACTGAAGCCAGTCCGGCGATGGCGCCGAGATCGACAAGAACCACCGCCCAGCCCTTGCCGATCACCTTCACTCCATCGGCCACCGGCGCGGCCACATTGAGCTGCGTGTAGTTGAGGAGCCCCGTGAGCAGTCCGGAAACCAAAATGTAAAGAACGGTGCAGACCACCAGCGATCCCAGAATGCCGAACGGCATGTCCTTCTGCGGGTTCCGGGCCTCCTGCGCTGCGGTTGAAACTGCGTCGAAGCCGATATACGCAAAGAACACCACTCCCGCGCCGCGCATGATTCCCGACCATCCGAACTGCCCGAAATGACCTTGATTCTTAGGGATAAACGGATGCCAGTTGGGCAGCATCTGCGACCAGTGGCCGGTAGCGAACATCACCGCCAGGGCAATAAAGATCAGCACCACGGAAACCTTGATCATGACCGCCGCGCTGTTGAAGTTGGCCGACTCGCGTACTCCCACTACCAGCACAATAGTGATCACGATCAGAGCGGCCAAGGCGAAAATGTCCACCTTTGCTGCGATGGTGTGCCCGAAGAGCGACAGCGTAAGCGCAGGTGTGGGGTTAAACGGCAGCCTAATGCCGAAATATCCCAGCAGGCTGTTGACGAATCCGCTCCAGCCGACAGCTACGGTGGCCGCGCCAAAGGCATACTCCAGGACCAGCGCCCAACCGATGATCCACGCCACCAGCTCGCCCATGGTGGCATAGCCATAGGTGTATGCGCTGCCAGCGATGGGCAGCATGGACGCGAATTCCGCGTAGCATAACCCGGCAAAGACGCAGCCGATCCCCGCGATGATGAACGAAATCACGATGGCCGGCCCGGCAAATTGCGCCGCCGCCACGCCCGTTAGCACAAAGATGCCCGCACCGATGATGGCGCCAATCCCCAGGGTGACCAGGTTGATGGGGCCCAGCGCACGTTTGAGCGAGTGTTCGTGCTGCTCCGCCGCCTCTGACAAAATGGTGGGGATGGGTTTGGTCGCGAAAAGCTTACTCGCCATTCATTTCCTCCGTCGCTTGCTGTTGCCGCGGCCTCAACCCAGATGACGCTGTTTGATCGGAGCAGCCAGAAACTGTATGAGACATACTTGAGAACAGACTTCCTGTTACTGGATGCTAATCGACTCGCTTGGCCCGATCGGGGATTGCCGCGCCCCATGCCTCGACCAGAATAGATAAACAGGTATGCCAAGCATCACAATCACCAGGCCCGGCCATGTATATTGCGGCTTGTATCGCAATAATACGATACCGATCCAAATCGCCATGACAATATAGAGCGCCGGCAGCACCGGATAGCCCAGCGCCCTGTACGGCCGCTCTGCATCGGGCCGCTTCACGCGCAGAACAAACAGGCAGCCGATGGTCAGAATATAAAAGATCAGCTCGGTGAAGATGATGTAGTCGAGCAACTGGCTGTAGGATCCGGAGACGCACAGCAGCATGGTCCACGCGCCCTGGACCAACAGGCCCGCAACCGGCGTCTTGTACTTGGGGTGCAGCTTGCCGACCGATTTGAAGAACAGCCCGTCGCGGCTCATGGCGTAGTACACACGCGCGCCGGCCAGGCTCAATCCATTGGCGCAGCCGAAGGTGGAGATCAGGATGGCGCCGGCCATCAGCATGGCGCCGGCGGAGTGAAAGATCTGGCCCAGCACCGCCGTGGCCACGCGATCTTCCGACGCATACTGAATGCCCCGCGCCGCGGCCGTCGCGCCGTGAGGGTCGCCGTGCATGGGGAGCACCAGCAGGTACCCGAGCGACGCCAGAAAATACACCGCGATCACAAATCCCGTGCCCAGCACCAGCGAAAGCGGCAGGTTGCGGCGCGGGTTCTTCACTTCGCTGGCGGTGTAGGTGATGTTGTTCCATGAGTCGGCCGAGAACAGCGTGCCCACTTGCACCACCGCCAGGATCACCATCAGGTTGACCCAGGCTGTGGGCCCGCCCACGCCCACCTGGACCGCGTGCAGCGAGTGCCATCCGGCGTTCTTCCAGAACTGCCCGTGCGCGAAGTTCGCCTGCCACGCCGCCGCACTCACGCCCACGGTAAAGGTGAGCAGAATCAGGCCCGCGAGCGACAGCGCCTTGGCCGAGGTGAACACATTCTGGATGGCCGCTCCCAGCCTGAGGCCGAAGATATTCACCACCGCCAGCAATGCCACCACCACCATCCCCGCCAGATTGGCGGTGTTGACGCCGATTTCCATATTGCCCAGCACCATGGGCCCCACGCGCCACGCCGGCACGTGCGCAATGTGCCACAGCCAATGGGTTGCAGAAACGGACGGAAAGAAAACTCCCAGGAACTTGCCGAACGCCACGCAGACGGCGGCGATGGTTCCCGTCTGGATCACCAGGAACAGGGTCCAGCCGAAGAGAAATCCCCACAGCGGCCCTAGCGATTCGCGCAGGTAGACGTACTGGCCGCCGGCCTTGGGCATCATGGCTGCGAGCTCGCCGTAGCTCAGCGCGCCAATCACCGTCATCACGCCGGTGATCACCCACGCGGCCAGGTACAGAGCCGGCGAGGCGGTGTCGCGCGCAATGTCGGCATCCACGATGAAGATGCCGCTGCCGATCATGGAGCCAATGACAATGGCCGCAGAGCTGAACAGGCCGAGCGATTGCGTGAGCCGGGGAGTGTCGGCTGGAGCGGCAATTTCGGTTGTGGGCGCAGATTCGGGGATGGTCACGCTAAACAGATTTGTAAACGATCATACAGGCATTTGTCTCGATAAGTTTCACGAAACCGGACCGGCTCGCTCACCATGCGCGCAGCGAACGCGCAAGAACCGGCTCCCATGTACGGGCGATCCTGGCTAGCCAAGCGCCGCCGTCCACCGTCGAAACTCGGCCGCCGGATGGGGCGCGCGAAACAGCGCCGCCGACACCGCAACCGTGCTGGCGCCGGCGGCCAGAACCTCCGCGGCCGTTTCCAGAGTTATGCCGGCCGCTGCCACAAGCCTCGGCGCCGGACCGGCTTCGGCGCGCAAACGCCGCACCCCTTCGATCCCGATGAGCGGCTTGGCCGTCTCCTTGGTGGTGGTGGCAAACACCGGCCCAATCGACCAGTAATCCGCCGGCTCGTTGAGAATCCCCGGCAAGAGCGCTTCCCAACCGCCGAAGGTTCCGACGATCTTACCGGGACGGATTAGACGCCGAGCCTCGGCTGGCGAAACATCGCCTGCGTCCACGTGTACGCCATCAAATCCAAGCCGGTCGACCAGATCTGCGCGATCATCGAGAATCAGTTTGATGGCGGGCCCGGGCATGGCCGCGCGCAAAATGGCCGCGTCGTTCATGATTTCAGTACTGTCGCCGGATTTATTGCGGTACTCGAGCAACGTCGCACCGGCCTCGGCCAGTTCGCTGCCCAAGCGGAGCAGGAAAGCGGCGCGCCCCGCATCGGGAATAACCGAAGCGTCCAAAATCGGGTAGATCTTCGGAAAACTCCAGGAGGACATATCTCCAACCTATCGTACAGCCCACAATCACGAAGATATCGCGAAGAAAGGGTTGCCGGTCCAACCTTATTTTCCCGGCAAGTGATTCAGCGGGTACGATTCCACATGGTCTACTCTACAGGGCAATCGCGCTTGGAAAAGTGCGCCGGCAGGGTTGATTTCAGGTTCGTATGTACCCCCCCCGGGGGGGTGCGTGGGATTCTGTCATGAAGCTCCTTGTTTTCTGATGGTTGGATGCGTTTTCGGGTGCGATTAACATGCGGATTCGTGCAAGAAAACTTAGAATTAGAAGTGGTTTCATAAACCCGTCTGTCATCGTCCCCCAGGGGCTAAAGCCCCACGTTTTTGGGGAACTTATTGGCACGGCTGAAGCCGTGCCCTTTCAAAACAGGGCTATGAAACAGCTTCTAGCTTTCCTGCGCTTCTTTGCGCCTGCTGGGCCCCGGATTCTCGAGCGGCCACGAGCGCCTAGAACGTTTCTTCACAGCATAGCGGAAGGGCGGAATTAACCCGCAACGAAGGGCGAAAATATATTTCCCGCCGAATGAGCGCGATGCGGGCGATGCGGTCTTGGCAAGGCCTTGACAACGGCAAGGCGAAGAAGAGGGCTCCTTCAACAGCAACAGGATTGCCGGTTTTTTGAAGTGCGATTGCTCTGGTCTACTCTGCGGTCGGCATGTGCACGTACATCGACTGGATTCCGACGCGTCCAGGACCGGTGAAGCGATTCCACACCAGGTTGCCGGCGCTTGCGAATAGTCCAGTCGTGAGCTTTTGGAACTGGGTTTCCATTTGCACCGTGGAGTCCTTGTAGACCCAACCGCCCGGCTCGATATCGATTTGCTCGCCGGCGCCCAGCGCGACTTCAAAGACGTTGCCGTAACCGTGCACCCATACGATTCCCTCTCCCTCGAGGGCGTGAAAATGGTCGATAAAGAACCCTGTCCCGCCCAGCAGCATGTTGGATACGCCTTTGACGCGGGTAAAGGAATAATCGATGCTGCCTGTAGCGGCGAGGAACTGATGTTCGCGCATGTCGAGTCCTTCGCCACGATTGAGATGGATGGCGAAGATATGGCCAGCGCCATCGCGGCTGAAGCCGAGCTGACCGGGGCCGCTGGCCTCGGTGAGGAAGACAGGCATTCCGGAAAGCACCCGCTTGAGGGCGCCCTTCAGAGGCCGGATGCCGATCCGGACACGAAGATCCTTCCAGAGAAGAATGTAATGCTCGAAGTAAACCGGCATACCGTCGAGCTCGAGATGAAGCACGGGCACCAGTTCGCCCTCGATGTGATAAGTGACTCCGGCAAACGTCTCGGCATGAGCAGCGGTGGCTCTCAGAACAGGGATTGGCATTTCGCCTCCTATTTGAACAAGATGGTTGGAACCCATGATGCACGGGAGAATGGAATCGCGCAAGTACATGAACGATTACCTTCCGGGCCGCTCCTGTAACATGATGAAGTCCGAATCTGCAGAGGTCGCCCGCCACCGCGCGGAGGAAGTGCCATGAGTAAGCTGATCATGTGGAATATGCTCTCCCTCGACGGCTACTTCGAGGGCGCAAAGAGCTGGGATGTGGAGTGGTTCCAGTCCTACTTCAGCAAAGAGCTTGAAGATTTCTCGATCGAGCAGCTACGCCGGGCCGACGCCCTGTTCTTCGGCCGCGTGACCTATGAAGGCATGGCTGCCTACTGGCAAACGGCCACCGGAGAAGTAGCCGGCTTGATGAACAATCTGCCCAAAATGGTCTTCTCGCGCACCCTGAAACATGCCGACTGGGCCAACGCGCGGCTCGTGGCGAGCGACGCGGTTGCGGAAGTGGAGAAGCTTAAGCAGCAGGGAACGCGCGATCTCTACGTCTTCGGCAGTGGCAAGCTGTGCGGGACGCTTCTGGAAGCCGGGTTATTCGACGAAGTGCGGCTCGGCCTGCTACCGATCGCGATTGGAAATGGCGCCACGCTGTTTGGCCGCAACCTTAGCCGGCGGGCCATGAAATTGCTGGAGGCGCGACCGCTGCCGAATGGCTGCGTGATCCTGCGCTATGACCCACGCGGTTGATTCAGCACGGGTCCTGTATCATCGTAAAGACCGCGCATACTCAGAAGCTCCCATACGGGGCCGCGCTGGAAAACCCTATGAAGACCGGCATTATCGGCCTGCCGCAGGTGGGCAAGACCTCCCTTTTCAAGATCCTCACCAAAGCCAAAGTCGAGGACCATGGGCGCGCCAATCCGCGCGAGGCGCACATCGGCGTGGCGCGCGTACCCGATGAGCGGCTCGACAAGCTCTCGGCTCTGTACTCGCCCAAAAAGACGACCTACGCCTCAGTGGAATACGTGGACGTGGCCGCCATCGGGCAGGAAGCGCTCAAGGAAACCGCATTCCTCACCAACCTGCGCAACGTGGACGCGCTCATTCACGTCCTGCGCGCGTTTGAAGACGATGCCATTGCGCATGTGGGACCGATCGATCCCCTGCGCGAAGTCAAGAACGTTGAATTCGACCTCATGGTGAGCGACCTGGGGCAGATCGAAAAGCGCCTGGAGCGGCTGGAAAAGGACCTGAAAAAGATGCGCACCGGCGAACTGGAACGCGAAAACGCACTGCTTTTGCGCTCCAAAGAGGCGCTCGAAAGGGAGCAGCCGCTGCGCGAGCTGGAAATGACAGCGGAAGAGAAAAAACTCATTCGGGGTTTTATGTTCTTGTCGCAGAAGCCTATATTGTATGCACTCAACATCGGCGAGAGCGCGACCTTGGGGGCCGACCTTGAATCCTCGGTCAGCCGGTTCAAGCTGGAAGAGCTGGCGCAACGGCCCAACGCCGGCGCCACCGCCATCTGCGGCAAAGTGGAAGCAGAGCTGGCTGAAATGGACGACGTAGAGGCGGCTGAATTCCTCATGAGCTACGGCCTGCACGAGAGCGGCCTGGTGCGGCTCATCCACAAGAGCTACGAGCTGCTGGGGCTGATCAGCTTCTTCACCGCCGGCGAAGACGAGTGCCGCGCGTGGACCGTGCCGGCGGGCGCAAAGGCTCCGCAAGCCGCCGGCGTCATCCACACCGACCTCGAGCATCACTTCATCCGCGCCGAAACTATCCGCTGGGACAACCTGCTCGACGCCGGTTCCGAGGCCGCAGCGCGGGCTCGCGGAACTCTGCGGCTCGAAGGCAAAGAGTACGTAGTGCAGGATGGCGATGTTCTGCACATCCGGCACAGCGGGTAAATAAGCAGCTCACGGTTCGTAGTTCATAGCCGTCAGTTGTCAGTTCTCAGAGCCTGTTTACGATTTGTTGGAGGGCAGCGTCTTTTCGCCTGCTGAAGCGGACTGGGCTACGAAATCAGCCTTCTGTTCCCCAGCCTGGCGCCTGGGGTTACCGTCTATCGCCTGCCAGTGGCGGACTTGGCGAGTCGAAAAACCACCCTTCTTGCCGATTGAGAACAGATTCTTACAGCGTGTTTCAAACATGCTGCCGGGACAATCAAGGAACCATCCCTCAGCAGCTAAAGCCACATCAACGGCGGATTTTGCATGGCACGGCTTGCCCAGAGGGCGCCCACCGTGCCCTTTCAAAGCCTATTTTTGAAACACGCTCCAGAGATCGTAAACACGCTCTCAGAGACAGATACCACGTGGCTCGGACGCTGAGCTGCTACTCTGAAGCTGTTCCACTGCTCACTGTCCCGCTGTTTCCTGTTCCATCGTGTCACGGTCTTCCTCCACCGTTCACGAACCACGAGTCACGTTTATCATGCTCAGGATTTCTCTCATTTTAGGCGCGTTTGCTGCGCTGGCCAATGTCCTGGGCGGCTTAGTGCTGGTGCGCGCGCGCGGCGTCGAGCCCTACCTGCGCTACTTTGTTTCCCTGGGCGCGGCGTTTCTGATGTCGGCGGCCCTGCTGGAGATGGCGCCGGAGAGTTTTAAGCTCGACGCGCGGCTGGCCCCGGTGCTTATCATGGCCGGTTATTGCGTCGTACATCTGTTTGAGCACACCCTCAATGCGCATTTCCACTACGGGGAAGAAACGCACCACGATGCATTTGTCTCGGCGCGCACCGGTTATTCGGTGTTGGGCGGGGTGAGCACCCACGCGTTCTTCGACGGCGTGGCCATCGGCGCTGGATTCGCGCTCTCCACCTGGGTGGGCTGGCTGATCTTTCTCGCCATTCTGCTGCACAAGGCGCCGGTCGGGTTCACGATGGCCAGCGTCATGCTGGCTAGCGGGCATAGCCGCAGGGCAGCCTTCTTCTCGACGGTCGTGCTGGCCCTGGCCACGCTGGCCGGGGTGCTGGCGATCGGACTTGTTCCCGGTTGGCTACCTTATGGGCTGCCGGTTTCCGCCGGCGTGGCGCTTTATGTGGCGGCCAGCGACCTGGTGCCGGAAGTCAACCGCGAGCCCGGCATTCGCATGGCGCTGGTCTTCTTTGCGGGAGTAGCGGTATTTCTGCTTCTCCGGAGCCTTCTTCCGACGTTATAAAGCCCGTTCTCCCGGCTATTTCTTTATGGAGCCCTGGCAGAGAGCGAAGCCAAAACGCGGGAAAGTCCGGACGGCCCAATGCAGCGCCCTCGTCCGGCGATCAACTTTTAAGCGTGACTCCAATCGTAGGCTGGTGTTGCGCCAGTCCGAGCTTCCGCGCATAGAGCCGCGCCAGCAGGCGCGCGTAATCCCAGCCGACTTTCAAGCCGGCTTTGCTCTCGCCGCCAGAGCGCAGCCCGAACGCAAAGGGAATCTCTTCTACCGACCCGACGCGGGAGCGGATGAGGATTTCAAGCAGCAGCTTGAAGCCGGACCTCTGGAACGCGATGTCTTCCACCGAGCGGCGGCGCACCAGAAAAAAGCCCGACATCGGGTCATGGGCCCGAACGCCAGGCTTTTGAAGCGGCCATGTGGCCCAGACTGCCGCGGACGAAAGCAGCCTGCGTGCAGCGTTCCAGTTGCCGGTTCCGCCTCCCGGCGTGTAGCGGCTGCCGATGGCCAGGTCGCGTCCGTCGGCAATCGCACGGTACAGCTCAGGCAGCAGCTCGGGCGGATGCTGCAGGTCGGCATCGATGACACCGAGAACCTCAGCATCGGTCTGACGCCAGCCATCGAGGATCGCTCCGGAAAGCCCGCGCTCGCCTCTGCGCACAACGAGCCGCACGCGCGGGTCGTCTTCTGCGATCGCCGATACCAGCGTTGCCGTGCGGTCGCGACTGTCATCGTCTACCACCAGAATCTCGAACGGGATTGCGGCGGAATCAAGCGCGGCACGCACGCGATCAAGAAGACGCCCAATGCTGGCTTCCTCATTGATTGTTGGAACCACGAGCGCGAGTCTCATGATCGCGCTGGCAGCGGGTTCGAGGGTTGCCGCTCCTCCACTCGACCTGGTTGTGTACGCGGGCATAGGAATGTAGGATTGATTTTACGCTGCGGATACCATCGTGCAAATCCCCTTTTGGAGCCAGGGAACTTGAAGCGAATCCATCGATTCAACAGGTTTGCCCTGATCCTGGGTTTCACGGTGCTTGGCTTCGTGGTGATGGGCTACCACGCCGGCCTGGAAGACGACGGCATCTACCTTCCGGCCGTCAAAGCCGACCTGAACCCGGCGCTCTATCCGCGCAACTCCGAATTCTTCCGGCTCCAGGTCCAGGCCACCGTGTTCGATCACTTTATGGCCGGCTTTGTCCGCATCACCCACATTCCCGTGGCCTGGGCGGAGCTTCTCTGGCAGCTCATCTCTCTTTTCGTCGTTTCATGGGCCTGCCACAGCATTGCCCGGCGCCTGTTCGCAGAGCCGCGGGCGCAGTGGGGCGCGGTGGCAATGGTCAGCGCCATGTTCACACTACCGGTTGCGGGGACGGCGCTCTTCCTCATGGACCAGCACCTGCACCCCCGCAACCTGGCCACCGCGCTCATCCTGCTGGCCGTGGCGCGCGTGCTGGAGAGCAAACGCCGGCAGGCCGTTCCATTGCTGGTGCTGGCATTCCTCTTCCACCCCCTTATGGCGGCCATGGGCATCTCATTCTGCGTTTTCCTGACCGCTGCCCTCAGCGAAACCGTTCCCGTGCGCCTGGGCGCCCTGCGCAGCTCCGCGGCTGGGGCAATCCCCTTGGGTTGGATCTTTGAGCCCGCCAACTCCGGCTGGCGCCAAGCGCTCAACACCCATACTTACTACTACCTTTACCAATGGCAGTGGTATGAGTGGCTGGGCGCGCTGGCGCCGTTGGCGCTTTTCGGGCTGCTGTGGCGCGTGGCGCGCGAACGCAATGAGCCGCAGCTCGCCCGCTTCGCGCTGGCAGTGTTCGCATACGGAGTCTTTCAGCAGGCGCTGGCCATGGTCATGCTCGCGCCGCCCTCGCCGATCCGACTTACGCCGCTCCAGCCCATGCGCTATCTGCAACTTGTCTACTTTTTCATGGCGCTGGTGGCTGGCGGACTGCTGGGCCGATTTCTGCTGAAATCCCGCATCTGGCGCTGGGCCGCGTTCCTGCTGGTCCTCAATGGCGGCATGCTGGCCGCGCAATGCGCGGAGTTCAGCGCCAGCAGGCACATTGAATGGCCCGGCAGCCAGCCCGCGAATCCGTGGCTCCAGGCGTTTGCATGGATCCGCAGCAACACGCCGGTGGACGCGTATTTTGCCCTCGATCCGCATTATCTTGAAGCGGCAGGAGAGGATTACCACGGCTTCCGCGCGCTGGCCGAGCGCAGCCAGTTGGCCGATGCGGTGAAAGACGCGGCGGCCGTGACCCAGGTTCCCGAGCTTGGGCCTGAATGGGAACGTCAGGTCGCCGCTGAAGAGGGCTGGCCCACGTTTCAACTTGCGGACTTCGAGCGACTGAAACGCGAATTCGGCGTGGATTGGGTGCTGGTTGCCGTGCCGCAGGCTGCGGGGCTCGATTGCCGCTGGCATAACGCGTCGCTAGCGGTGTGCGCGATTTCTTGAGACCGGCTCTCAGCTTTCAGCCCTCGGTCGCACTTTTGGAAATAGCGGGAGCCTGAAGCTGATGGCTGATAGCCGATAGCTGACGGTTGAAAGCCGCATTTTGCACGTTTGGGCTGCATCCGCGAGAATGAGTTGAACCCAAACTACCGGTGCGGAGACCGGGCGATGCTTAACCTGTCACAGCGACTGATTCTCGGCTGTACGCTGCTGGCCTGCCTGGCCATCGGTCTGGCCATCGCCGGGCGTCACGCGCTGGGCGGTGCAGGTCAGGAAGGGCTGATTTACGGTTACATCGCCGCGGCCGTGGTTGTTGCCACTGCCACCATTTTCGTGGTGCTGCGCCCGGTGCACAAGCTGGCTCGCGACGCGCAGCGCATCGCGCAGGGCAATCTGGAACACCGCGTGGAGTGGAAAGGCCGCGACGACTTTGGCGTGATCGCCAGTGAGCTGAGCCGCATCGCCATCCGCCTGCGCGAGCTGCGCGACACTGAGGCCGGCCGCCGGCAAATGGAGTTTCAGCTCTCCGACGCCGTCCTGCAATCCATCTTCGAGCCCATCATCGTGACCGACAGCAAGGGCCACGTGCTCAAGCTGAACCAAGCCGCGGCAGAACTGCTGGGCGAAGCCGCGGGCGACCGCATGGCGCTGACCAACACGCCGGGGGGCGAAAAAATCCTCCATTCCATTCGCGATGCAGTCTCCATGCAGAAGGCCGTAGCCGCCGAAGGCGAGGCATCCCTGCTGCCTATGCGCATCGGCCAGCAGGAGCGCAGCTATCGCCTGCGCACCACGCCCATGCGCGATTCCGAAGGCCGATTGCTGGGCGCAGTCACCACGCTTGAAGACGTCACCAGCTTGCAGGACACCGACCGCTTCAAGACCCAGTTCATTGCCGTGGCCAGCCGCAAGCTGCGCGGACCCCTGCTGCAGATGCGGCGAGGCATCTACGCACTCAACCAGGGGTTTGCCGGCGAGATGCGGCCGCTGCAGGCCGAGATCCTGGCCTCGGTGAGCGGCGAATCGGAAAAGTTGAGCGATCTGATGAGCGACCTGATCGAAGTGGCGGAGCTGGACGTGGGCAAGCGGGAGTTCAAGCTGGAGCGCCTGCGCCCGCTGGAGATGCTGACCGAGGCGCGCAACCGCTATCTGGACGAGGCCAACGAAAAACAGGTTCGCATCGAGGTGCTGGCCTACGCCGACCTCGCCCCAGTGCACGCCGACCACCGCGCCTTGCGCTCCATCTTCGACAATCTCATCTCGAACGCCCTTCGCTACACGCCTGAGGATGGCGAAATCCTGCTGGCGGCGGAAGAGATCAAGAACTTTGTCCAGTTCACGGTGCGCGACACCGGCCGCGGCATTGAAGCCGAACGGCTGGGCAAGATCTTCGACCGCTTCAATTCGTTTTCCGAAAAAGGTTCCGGACTGGGCCTGGCGCTGGTGCGCCGTCTTGTCGAATCGCTGGGCGGACAAATTGCCGTGGAAAGCCGCCTGGGCCACGGAAGCACATTCCGCTTTACGCTGCCCGTAGCAGTGGCCGCGGAAACACGTCACACCGTGGAGGCGGGCTGAACGATGGCCGAGATTGTTCTGGAAAAGAGTCCCGAGCCCGCCCGCCTGAAGGTATACATCGGAGCCGCGCCCGGCGTGGGGAAAACCTACGAGATGCTCAACGACGCTCACCTCATGCGCCAGCAGGGCATCGACGTGGTCATCGGCCTGGTGGAGTCGCACGGCCGCAAAGAGACCGAGGCGCAGATTCGCGATCTCGAAATCGTCCCCCAGAAGATCATTCCCTACCGCAATGTCAACCTCAAGGAGATGGACGTCGACGCGATTCTGGCGCGCCATCCGGATACGGTGATTGTCGACGAGCTGGCTCACACCAACGTTCCCGGCAGCAAGAACCGCAAGCGTTACGAGGACGTGCTGGAGCTGCTCGACTCCGGCATCAACGTGATGACCGCCGTGAATATCCAGCACCTGGAGACGCTCAACGACGCTGTCAGCCGCTCCGCGAACACGACCATCCGCGAGACGGTGCCGGACAGTTTTCTGAAGCGCGCGGACGAGGTGGTGAACGTGGACGTCACGGTGGAAGAGCTGCGTTCGCGCCTGCGCCAGGGCAAAATCTACGCGCCGGAAAAGGTGGAGCAGTCGCTGGCCAACTTCTTCCGCAAGGGCAACCTGAACATGCTTCGCGAACTTTCGCTGCGCACCACCGCGGAGCAGGTGAGCAATCGCGCCGCGGAGTACCGGCGCACCCAAGGACTGGAACAGGCGCCAATTCCGGAGAAGGTGATGGTCTGCCTGAGCACGCGCCCGGGAACCGAGCGGCTGCTGCGCGTGGGCGCGCGCATTGCAGGCCGCCTGGCTACCAACTGGTACGCGGTGTACGTCAACCGTCCCGACGATAAAGGCCACAGCGATCCGGAAGCCTATCACCGGCTGGAAGAGTACATGCGCATGGCTCGCGACCTGGGCGCCAAGGTGGTTTCGCTTACCGATCGCAACGTCTCCGACGCGCTGATCCGCTTCGCGCAGCAGGAAAACATCTCGCACGTGGTCTTCGGTCAGTCAGTGCGCTCGCGCTGGGACATCCTGCTGCGCGGCTCGGTGCTGAACCGCTTTCTCTCTGAAGTTCGCGACGTCACCGTGCAGGTGGTGCCGATGCAGAAGCCGCTGCGGCACGCATAGGCGCCGTGCCCGGCGGCAACATTCGTCGCGTGACGGTGAAACCCGTACGGCGCATAGGGAAAACTACTACGTGAATTCCATCCGGGCAACCCTCCGTGGCAGAAGACACTCCCACTACAAAGAAGCTTACGTTGGCGCAAGTGGATTTTCGTACTGCGTCTGTCGTAAGCGGAACGGGACGCCGAAGAGAAAATGAAAATTTTGACCTTCACGGTACACCGCGCCGCCGATTCACGCGTCAATTCCGGCATGGGGCCGCGCTTCAAGCTACGCAGGGAGGCGAAGGTGAAGGCGCTGCGCCTGGCTTGCACGCTGGCGGCGGCGCTGGCTCTTTCTGTTCCGGCGATGGCATCGCTGGGCGGAAAAGTTAGTTCCGTCGACCAGGATCGCGCCCAGATGAACGCCAGTGCCACCGTAACGCAAACAGCCAATTACGATGTGCACGAGATCAAGTCACCGGCCGGCACGGTGGTCGACGAGTACGTCTCGCTGGAGGGCAACGTGTTCGCCGTTGCCTGGCATGGACCGTTTCCGCCGCAGATGCAACAGATCCTGGGCTCTTACTATCAGCAGTACACCGCTGCCATGGCGGCCCAGCCCCAGCATTACGGGCGCCGGCCAGTCAACATCCAGGCGCCGGGCCTGACAATCGAGATGGGCGGCCATATGCGCGACTATTTCGGACGGGCCTACATCCCCGACATGATGCCCTCCGGTGTAAAAGAGGATGAAATCAAGTAGCAAAACAGCGGAGTTATTGTGCGAAGTAGTCTATCTTTCGCTCTTTTGATGGCCGGCGTCGTAGTTGTTGCGGGCTGCGGCAGCAGTTCCAGCAAGCCCTCCAGCGGTACGACAACCATCAGCACCGGCGGCGCCAATGTTCTGCCCATCGCCGTGAACGGCGGATCGACCGGATACGTAGACGCCGCCTTTGCCAGCGCCACCATCTGCGCACCGGGAAGCACAACCGATTGCGTTACCATCGACAATCTTCTGGTCGATACCGGTTCGTATGGATTGCGTGTGTTCCAGTCGGAGGTTTCCTCGCTCAACCTGCCGGTGCTCAACGCCTCCAATGGGTCCCCTGCTTACAATTGCGCGTACTTTGCCGACGGCTCCTACATGTGGGGTACCGTCGGGCAGGCCGACGTATCTCTTGGCAGCGAAACTGCCGCTAACCTGCCCATTCAGGTCATCAGCGACAGTAGCAGCGGTGTTCCCAGCTCCTGCTCGGAGGGCGGCACAAATGTCAGCACGGCGGGGTCGCTGGGCGCCAACGGCATTCTAGGCGTGGGTCTGGAGCCCACCGACTGCGAGCTTCAGGGCGTTAACTACTGCACGCTCACCTCCGGCCTGCCCAGCCCGGAAGAGCCCATCTACTACACCTGCTCAGGCAGTTCCTGCTCTATGGCCTTTGTGGCGGCGGGCAACCAGGTCGCCAATCCTGTGGCGCTCTTCCCCACCGATAACAATGGCGTGATTGTCGAGTTGCCGGCAGTCTCGGGCGCCGCGGCATCGGTCAGCGGCTCGCTGGTCTTTGGCATCGGTACAGAGAGCAATAATCAGCTCCCCTCAAGCGCCACCGTCTTCACGCTCTCCTGCGATCTCACTTTCACCACCGTCTTCGATGGCCAGACTCTCGGTCCCACGGTCTCCAGCACCAGCTGCGGAGGCGGGAGTTTTATCGACAGTGGCTCGAACGGCCTCTTTTTTCCCGACGCGAGTATACCTGTCTGCTCGTCGAACCCCTCGAGCGATTTCTACGACTGGTACTGTCCGTCTTCAACCGAGTCCCTGACGGCGACCAATGAAGGGGAAAACGGCACATCACTGGCCACTCCGTTCAACGTAGCCAATGCGGAGACGCTCCTTAATAGTGCGGCGCCCGCGTCCGACAACGCCCTGAGCGGGCTGGCCGGCCTCCAACCTTCGGGTTACGGCTTCGACTGGGGCCTGCCATTCTTCTTCGGTAACAACGTCTACAGCTCCATCGACGGCCAGGCTATGCCCAGCGGCGCTCCGGCGGCGCCCTGGTGGGCTTACTGAGCGCGGGGCGCTGGTTGCGGTCCTTGTCGAAAAATACCTGACCACCTGGAGATGCACTTTAGAAGTGGTTTCATCACCCGTCTGTAATCGTCCTCAGAGGCTAAAGCCCCACGTTTTTGGGGAAGCTGATTGGCACGGCTGAAGCCGTGCCCTTTCAAAACAGGGTTATGAACCAGCTTCTAGATTCGTGCGAGCCCAGGTCCCAAAACCGGGATCTCCACCCCGCAGACGAAGACGTTGTCTCCGGCTCCAGCGCGGCCAGCAGCCGCTCGGCCTCGCCGGCCGTGATCTTACCCGCGGCCAGCATTTCCAGAATTTGACGGCGATTCTCGTTCATTTCCCCGCCTCCGCTCGGTTCGGATCGAACGGTTACAGAATGCGAGCCAGCACCTTGCTGCCATGCGTGCTGACATGGACATGGGTTCCCGGCAGGCTGCAGAGACCGAGGCTAACCGAGGGCTGTGGAGACAACCGGCTACGGCACGGTAAACGGGCGCAGCCCATCCGACGGGAAGAGGCCGGTGGGAGCGGCGGCCGTCGACGGCTGTTCGCGGAAGGTATAGCGGACAAAGAAACCGACCGAAGCAAAGTTGTAATTGCGGCTGTCGTTGGCTTCGAAATAGTTTCCGATAAACCAGTGGTCGCCGATCTGGTAAGCCAACTGTTGGCGCAAATCGTAATTCACGTAGACATCGGTCAGGGCCGGAATCATGGGGTTGCCGTTGCCGGTCTCAATCGACTTTTGCGCTGCCAGCGGCCAGAGCGGGGTCTCATCCTGCTGGAAAGCCTGCACGCCCAGGGCGCCCATGATGTTGTAATGCCAGTGCCCGTCGTAGTGACCCTGCCAGGTGAATGGAACGTTGGCCAGGAAATAGGCCTGGGGGCTGAAGTATCCGCCCATGCCGAGGGTGAAGGCGTTCTGGTTGTTGGAGTAGTGCATGGCGAAAAAATTCGTGCCGATGTTGAGCGCGCCGTACTCGGGCGTAGCGAAGACACGCCAGTAAGCGCCGCCGGTACCGTCGATGCGCGTGTTCTTCTCAACGTTATAGCCGGTGAGATACTGGCCGCCCGCGGAAAAGTAGTATCCGGACTGCGCATCGCTGCGGCCGAACTGCACTTCACCGCCGTTGTGAACAACTCCGCCCCAGATCTGCCCCTCGGTGCCCAGGGTGGTTCCCTGGGGATCGCGCAGGCCCGAATACGAAAGCTGAGAGTCCGTTTGGGGATCGCGCACGAAGGTGAAGGTGAAAGGTCCGTTGCCCGGCCTCCAGAAGGCGCGAGCGGTGAAAGTGGAGACCAGAAAGCCCCAGGGGGTGTAACCGGCGGCGATGGCAAAGTGCGGAAACGCCAACTGCACTTCCCCGCCAAGGCCGGCCGCGTTTTGTTGCGGTGGAGGGTTGGGGTCGGCGGTGGTGCCCGGCAGATAGGTGCCGATGGGCTCCTCAATAGGCGTGGGTGCGGCCGCTGCGCCGGGCGAGGACGTTGTGATCACGCTAATGGTGGCGTTGCCGTTGGCCTGGCCGGAATCGAGAAAAACCGGTTTGCCGATCACCGTCAGGCGGGCATGAAAGCCAAGCGGGGTGGACGCTTCAAAGGGAGCTTCGAACGCGGCGAGCTGGTCGTAACCGGGATTACCTTGGCGGTAGTTGAGCACGGTAGTACCGCCGAGCCAGCCGCTATAGCCGCTCTCGATCGCCTGCAACTGCATCTCGGCCTGATCGCGCGGGCTCAGAGGCGGCCCTGCTCTCTGCGTGCGCACCCAGGGACCGCTCAACGGCGGGAGATTGCGTTGTTCCAGTTCCTGATCGCTAAGTCCGGCTCCCGTTTCCGCGGAAGGATATTGAGGCGGTGGAGGGGCCGATGGCGCAGGAGCGGTTGATTCGGGAGGAGGATTTTCCTGGGGCGGGGTCTGGAGGGGCTGTGCGTTCTGCTGGATGGGAACAGTGCCCAGCGTTTGCTGATTTTGCGTCTTCTTGCGGCGCTTGCGGCGCTTTGTAGTGGCAGGCGGCGGTGTTGCAGGCTGCTGTGGCTGACTCGCCGTTTGCCTGGGCGCGGAGTAGGCTCCCGTCGCCGCTTCCTGCGCCGACGGCGTGTATTGCGCCATGGTGTACTGTTCACCGGCGTCAGGCGTCGCGCCTGACTGGGGCGCATTCTCCGCGGTTGATATCGGTTTCACCGGCGCATTGGGCAAGTTATGGATGACCGAGGCCGAGCCCTGGGTAAGCTGCGCGTCGGTCTGCTCCGCGAACTGCGCTTGCGCCTGGGCGGCCTGGGCGTCCATGGGTTGGGATTCGATGCGGAGGTTGGCCGCCGGGGTTTCGGCCGCGGCGCTCAGCGCCGGGCGAACGATGGGCGGCTGCTCCGCAGTCTGCGCTGTGTTCCGCGGCGGTTCGTTGGGGGACTGGTCGGGGCCAGTAACTTCAACATTGGCCTGAGAAGGCGGCAAGTCGACCCGGCCCATATAGGGTTGAAGTGAGTTGCCGTCGACCTGCGGCGCAAAAATCGGCTGCGCGGGCGCCGGTTGCGTGCTCCCTTGCCCATCGGCAGGCGCGTAGGCCGGAGCAGACTGCGGCAGCGGCAGGGGTTCAGCCGTCGGCTGCGTGTAGGAAGTAACAGGCGGCTGTAAGGTTGCGGGATCCGGGCTGGGCTGCCGTGCGGCGGGTTGCTGCTCGGCGGGCTGCGGTTGCCAGGCAGGCAGCGGTGCCTGGTCGGATGGGCTGGACTGTGGATCGAGGCGCGGGTCGAGAAGTTTCTTGCTATCGCCAGGCTCGGGAGTCCGGTATGATCCCGGCGCGGGTTTCAGCACGCTGGGCAGCGGCTCGATGGCCGAACCGGGCGGCATGGCGGCCAGCGCTGCGCGCCAGAAGTCGGCGGCCCGTTGGCTGTTGCCGCGCGCCTGCTCGAAGCGAGCGGCGAGGCCCAGCACCTGGGGGTCGTTGGGATACCTGGACAGCGCCACCCGCAGCCAGCTCTCGGCCTGCGCCATGTCGCCAGCTCCCATGGCTGCCGAGATGGCGCCGTCGAAGTCGCCGGGACTGGCATCGCCCAGGGGGATGGTCTTGAACAGCGCCAGCGCATCGGCGGCGCGGCCGACGCGCGCATAGGCCGCGGCCACGGCGCGGCGCACCGTCATATTATTGGGATAATCCTGGGAAGCGGCCTCAAGGATTTCGACCCCGCGTATCATGTTGCCGCGATCCATGGCTTCGGACGCGCGGCGCACGGCCCAACTAGCCCACAGGTTCTGGAGGTCCGCACGTTGCGCCGCGGTAAGATCGGCGCGCGCGTCCAAGCTCATCAGCACCGGGTAGAGCGCCGCAGCGTCGTGCAGGTTATACAGCAACCACGCATGTTGAATCTCAAGGCCGGCGGGAGCGTTGGAGCGGTGCAGCAGGTAGTAATTCTCCACGCGATTCAAGTAGGCCTGGGCGCGCGCCGTATCGCCCACGGCAAGGTAGAGGCTGGCGATTCCCTGCACGAACTCGATGTCCGCTTCAAGCTGGTTGCGCACATCGGGCGGAATTTTGTTGAGCTCGCCCAGCGCCTCGGCGTTGCGTCCCGTGGCCATGAGCGAGAAGATGAGACCCTTATAGGCATCGGAAGCCAGCGAGTGAGCCGGATTGGCCTGAAGGGGAAGGTTCGGAACGCTCACGGAAATCTGCGGTGCCGTGACCAGGGACTGGCTGCCCATCTGCGCGGCTCCCGTACCTCCGCTTGAAACGGGGGCCGGCGTGGCAACGAGCAGCGGCGCCTGCAACTCTCCATTGGGTATGGGGACAATGGGCGGACTCTGACCGGACGCGGGCGCAGGCTGCAGGTTCG
Organism: Acidobacteriaceae bacterium; assembly: GCA_030037545.1. Lineage (GTDB taxonomy): Bacteria > Acidobacteriota > Terriglobia > Terriglobales > Acidobacteriaceae > Telmatobacter. The sequence goes on from JASHRF010000101.1 coordinate 48,329, forward strand.
AGGCCGGATTGTTGAGCACAGGCGCGGAACTCTGCGGCGACGGTTCGGACTGCGGCGGCAGGACCACGGGCGCGGTTCCGTTGTAGGGATCCACGCCGTAGGCCGGCAATGACGGCAACGTGGTGGTTTTCTCAAACGGCTCGTTGTCCGGATTCAACAGCCGCTGGAGATCGGCCGCCGTAACCGCCTTGTGCGGCCGAGTGTCTTCCTCGGGATAGACCATCAGATGGGCAAGGCGATCGACGGGCGAAGTGCGGGGCATAGCGGCGAGTGAAGCGCGGTAGTAGTCGGCGGCGCGCTCGTTGTCGCCGCGTGCCTGCTCGTACTGCGCGGCCATGGTCAGGATGGCGGGATCGCGCGGATAGCGGTCGAGCGCCTGGCGCAGCCAGATTTCGGCCTGAGTCTTGTCGTTAGCTGCCAGCGCGGAGCCGATCGCTCCCTGAAAATCGCCGGAGCTCGCATCCTGCATGGGGATGGCCTTGAAAATGGCGAGCGCTTCCTTGCCGCGGCCCAGACGCGCGTAGCCGCCGGCCACGGCTTTCTGCACGGCAAGATTGTTGGGGAAGGCGAGGCGGGCGGCGTCGAGAATATCGATGGCGCGACGGTAATTTCCATTGTCGAGCGCCATTGCGGCGCGGCGCACGCTCCAGTTGGCCCAGATGTCCTGCACTTGCTCACGCTGCGCGAGGGTAAGATCGGCGCGGCCGCCCAGCCGCATCAGGCTGGGATAGAGGGCGCGATCGTCGCCGAGGTTGTAGAGCAGCCACGCATTCTCGATATCGATGCCGGCCGGGGGCTGCCGATGGAGGCGCGCGTAGTGATCTTCGACCAGCTTCATGTACTGGAAGGCGCGAGGCATGTCGGCGACGGCCGCATAGAGGCCAGCCTCGGTCTGCACGAACTCGATGTTCGACTCGAGCTGCTTGCGCACGCCGGCGGGAATCTGCGCCAGCTCCTGGATGGCCTGGGTGTTGCGGCTGGTGGACTGCAACGCGGAAATCAGCCCCTGCCAGGCCTTGGCGTTATCGGGATTCGCGACAAGGATCTGATGGTAGATGGCGTAGGCGCGGTCCGGATCGTTGCGCAGCAGGTCGATGTCCGCAATTTGCAACTGGAGATCGATACCTGGCTGGGCGCCCTTGGCGACGGTCAGCCTGGCTGCGCGCTCCAGAAATCCCTGGGCAACTTCGAACTGGTTGGCCTGCTGGTAGATCGCGCCCAGCATGGACAGGAAGCCGGGATCGGTGAGCGCCGATTCATACGTGGCGGCAGGCATCCTCTGCACGTCATCGATGGCCTGCGTATCCTGGCCCAGGTTGTGATGCGCGGTGACCAGTCCTTCCCACGCAGCCAGGTTGCCGGGGTCCTGGTGCAGCACCTGCACGTAAAGGTCCGCGGCTTCGTTGTAGCGCCTGGCCTCGAGCAGGATGCCGGCGTACTGGAGCCTGGTGTCAAGCTGCAGAGTGCTGCCGTTGCCGGGGAATGGAAGCGCCAGCGCCTGGGCCAGAACCCGCTGCGCCTCATCGTTGCGGCCCTCATCCTGATCAATGCCGGCCAGGGCGCGCAGGTAATCCGGATCCCTGGCCATGGCCGCGCGCACCGGCGCCGGGAAGCGCGCCATGGTGGCCAGAGCTTTCTGTTCCTGGTTATCGCGCGCGTACGCCAGGAACAATCCGCGCCAGCCGTCGGCATCGTCTGGCCGTACCTGGATGAGCTGCTCGTAGACGCCCGCGGCTTGCGCGTCATGCTGCTCCTTGACGAGCAGTCCGGCCAGCCCGTTGAGCGCTTCGGGGCTGCGCGGATTCATGACCAGCGCTTCGCGGAATTTGGCCTCGGCCACGTCAAGCTGGTTGTTGGCGAAAGCCTGCGTGGCCTCGCTCATGGTGTACCAGAAACGCGAACCGGCCAGCGCATTTTCAACGATGCGCACCTTGTAGCCGTCGGCTTCGGCCTGCTCAAGGTAGCTGATGGCGGCGCCGAAGTTCTGCTGCTGCATGCGCAGGAATCCCATGCCGGCCACAACGCGGCCATTGGAGGGTTCTTTGGCCAGCAACGCATCGAAGCGCTTTTCCGCTTCGTCGAGGCGATGCTCATTGAGAGCCGCGAAGGCCGCGCGCTCCTCCGGCGTGCGCGCAATCCCGGAGCTCATCTGCGCCGCTTTGGCCTCTTCTTGTTTGAGATCGCGGGCAACCTCCATGTCTTGCGGATGAGCCTTCAGATACTGGCGCAGCTCCGCGGCGGAAGCAGGATTGGCCGCATTCCATATCAGCGCCTGACGCAGCGCGCCCTGTGCAGTGGGATCCTGCGGATGCGCCTCGAGAATGCGAATTCCCTCGGAGCGCGTGCGTGCGTCGTAGGTGAGCATAGTGCCCAGCGCAATGGCAAACTGCGGATCGCCGGGATTCTGCTGGGCCAGCGCGCGCATTCCGGCAACGGCCGCCTCTTTTCCGTTGGGGGTTGCGTAGAGCGTCTGGTAATAGGCCAGCGCAATCGGACCGTTGGGAGGTTGATCTCCATAGATCTGACGGTAGATGCGCATGGCATCTTCGGGTTTGCCCTGCTTTGCCAGCTCGCCCGCCTGGCGCAGTTGCTCGCTCTCTGTGGCGGAGCTGCTCATGGCCTCGATGCGCGCGATATTCGGATCGTTGGGATTCACGGCGCGTAACTGGTCGAGCGCATCCTGGGCCTTCGAGCCGTTACCCATCAGCTTGTAGTCGCGCGCCAACCCGGCGAGCGCTGCGGCGTTGTTCGGCTCCGAGAGCAGGATCTGCTGCCAGAGCTGGACGGCCATATCCGGACGGCCACGGGCCTCGAGCGCCTTGGCCTTTTCCACCAGCACCGCGCGCGTGGCGGCGGCGGAATTTGCGGGTGGATTGTTTTGCGCGAGACTCCACGCAGCCGCCAGTGACAGGCAGCTCAGAAGCAGCACACACCATCCCCGCGCTCCCCAGCCAGACTTCATCGGAGCTTCCATTCTACGTTCAGTTCGCCCTCTGGGCCAAACTGAAAACGGCCATCCAAATAACCGGTGGAAAACAGGGCAAGATTCTGGTCGTAGTAGGCCAAATTTTTTCCATATAATCCCGAAACTTTGTCCCGCTCCCTGGCCATCCGAATCAATTGCTGCGCGCTTTCGCGCGACAAATCGGGAAACGCTCGCAGGTAGGGCAGCACCGCCGCCGAAAATCCCACCGGGCCATCCTGCGCTACCGGAATGCCCTCTTCGCTCACTTTTTCCGGAGGAGCATCATGATTGGCGAGATAGGCAGCCATGGCAGGAATGGCGTTGAGAATCCGGGCTCGCGTACCGTCGTCGGAGTCGATCATGCCGGCCCACAAGTAAACGCGGATGGCATCGTAGCTGCCGCCTGGCGCATCGGCGTCGGTGTTAGCAACGGCGCCAGTCTTGGCAGTGGGTTCGGGAGCCGGGTAAAATCCGTCGCCGGGCACGTAGTCAACCCAATCCATGGCGTAACCATGGCGAGCGCTCTGCTCCAGCAGGGTCGGGATTCGCACCGCAATCTGCACCCACGGGCCGGAGGGATCGACAGCGGCCAGACGATCGAAGAGGAACACGGGCAGGTAGCTGGGATTCAGCGTCCAGTTGCTGCCGTGCTGGAATCCGGTAGGGCCGGGCAGGAGCATGGGGCCGAAACCGGGCAGGCTGGCGACTTCGTTTTTGGCAATGAGGACCAGCATGGCCTGGCCCAATTGCGAATAGGGAGGAAATCTCCACAGCCGGCCCGCTTCCAAGAGCGTGTAGGCCGTCCACACATCGGCGTCCGCGGCCGAATTCGGATCGAGAATCTTCCATTGGCCGTCTTTGTCCTTGCCCCACAGCCAGGCCGGCAAATGGTTGTGCAAATCTCCGGAAGCCAGGTTGGTCTGGGTCCAGTTCAGCACCTGGTCGAAGGCATCGCGCTGGTTGGCGACCAGGGAAAAGAAAAGAGCGTAAGCCTGGCCTTCAGAAGTTGTGTGCTGGTCGCCCTGGGGATCGAAAACCCTTCCCTGCGCATCGATAAATCGCGCCTCGTAGGCATTCCACAGCGGCCACGCGCTCTGCCTGCATCCGCCGGACGCGCAGAAGACCAACAACAAGGGCAGAGCCAGATAGCAGCGCTTCCCCGGCCGGATGTTCAGAAAACCCATTATGCAAATTCTCCAGCCCGGCTGGGGTGAGAACTGACAACTGCTTTTCACACTCCCGTCATCCGCAGCCGCGCTCGCGCTCTGCCGCGCAGCCACTGCCGGGTCCAGATGGCGAGCAGGAAGGCAAGACCGAGGATGATCAGCGCCGCCAGCCACGGCACCTGCATGAACCACAGCGACAGACGCGTCCACCACGGAAGCACGCCGACATAATAGACCTTGGACCCGATGCGGAACGACTGGAACTGGAAGTTCGGCTTGTCGCCCTTGAGAATGGCCACCGAGCCGGAGATGTCGCTGGACTGCTGGACCGCCATGAAGGTGTCCATGAAGGGCGCGAAGGCATCGGCGTCGCGCAGATGGATGGCAACGATGCTGCGATTGTCTCCGGGATCGTAAGGAGACTCGATGCCTTCGATCACGGCATCCGGCGTACCGCCGGCCGTCAGCTCGCCGGATTCGAGGTGCTCGCCGGATTGGATTTTCCACCAGGCTTGATGAAGAGGAGCGAAGAATCCCTGCGTGTCGCGTACCTGAACCTGGCCGCTGCGCAGGGCAACGGGAAGGTAGTTCTGCAGCTTGTCGAAGGCGGGCTGGTCGTCGCCCGAGCCGATGATGAGAAAGTCGGCGTTGGCACCGCTGCGCAGGGCATCGGTACCGGCGACCGTGACAAGCAGCGCCGGAAATCCCGTCTGCCGGCCGAAGTGCCCCATCAGGGTTACAAAGGTTTCGATCTCCTGCTCGGTAGGCGCAGGCGGCAGAATCACGGTGGTATCGCTCAGGTCGGCGACGCGTGTAAACGGGAAACCGGCATTGGCAAAGGTTTCCAGGTTGGGCAGCGGCGCATAGTGGGGGTAGCCGCGCAGATCGAGATAGGTGTCGCGCAGGATGGCGCCCTGCATGTTGATGGGGGTCGTATCCTGGCAACCGCCCTTCTTGAGCAACTGGAAGGTGAAGTCGAAGGAAAGCGAGTTTGAAAAGGGACGCAGATTGACGACCGGCACGGGCACTTCCGTCTGCATGCGGCGCGAAGGTTCCTGGCCGGGGATGAGCGGCACCGAGCCCAGAAAGGCGCTGTTGATGCGCACCTGCATACTGGAAATGGGGCCGATGGGGATCGAATTGTAACGATAGACCAGGTGCAGCACGGCGTTGGGCCGTTGGGAATAAAAGATGTCGGGGGGAACACGGAAGTAGACGTTGAGCGGGGCCGCGCCGTCGCCCTGCAACTGGCCGGCGCTGGCGTAATCCCATAGCGCGATGGTATGGTCGGTCTGCGCCCAGCGCGGAGCCATATCGGGGGCCTGTTTCGACGGCAGACGCAGGCTGTCGATGGTGGCTTGCGGGCCGGCAAGCATATCGCTGTGCAATGCCACCGCTTGCGCCGCGGCCAGAGTCTGATCGGCATCGGCGCCGGTAACAATCAGCACCTTGCCGTAGGGATCGCTGGGATTGGTGCGCATGGCCACGGTGGGCAGACTGGCAGGCGGCAGGCTCAGACCGGGCGGCAGATTTGCCGTGCTGTCGGCCACCACAATCACGTTGCCTGGCGGAATGGCGCCGTAACTTACCGGAAAGCGCACCGGCCGGCTGTCGGAGATCATCCCGAAGTAGCTGGTTACGACGCCCGCCGCCTGGATCACTTTCATCGACGGCGTAGAAGCAAAGACCACGGGAATGCTGAGCGGCTGAATCACTGCCGGATCGAGAAAGGGCATGGGCAGCGCCTTCAGGTCGTCGGCCATGGGCAGCAGGTTGCCATGCACTTCAATGAACGAGTTGCGGTGCACGCGCGCCCAGAGGGTGGTATTGGCGGGATCCTCGCACACGGTGGTGTAATGGCCGATGAATTCGATGGTGAGCGTGTTGTTGTGCACCAGCAGCTCGGGCGGAATATCGAAATCGCTCTCCATGTCGCTGCTGTCGGAGCCGCCCATTTTTCCCGGAGCCGGCTGCACGGTGGCAAACAGAGTGCCGTTGATCATCAGCTTCAGGTGACTGAGCTGCGGCAGCAGACTGGGCGAAAACGCGTAGAAGAGATGAAGCTTGGCGCTGGTGGGAACGTGGGTCTGTGGCAGCGCGAAGTAGATGCTGTGCATGGTGTCGATGCCGTGCAGCTCGATCTGCGGCGCTCCGGCATCGGCCAGAGTAAAGCGGTCGAGATATTGTCCTGGCAGAAGGGGCGGATTTTTATCCGCCGCCGCGGGATTGTTGCGGTTGAGCAACGCGCCGGCAGATGCCGGCTGCTGCGCCGCAACTTTGCCGGAAGCGCCGCCCAGCAGCAGCGCGGCGCCAAGCAGAAAAATCGAGGTGCGGGCAATGGAGAGCGCCGACGACTTGCGCTGCGACTCGCCGTTTTCAGAGAACAGGCTGCGGAAAGTGGCGGCCAGCCCGTGCATGGAGATTTGAAAGATGCGAGCCAGGCTGTGCAGAACATTGTCACTCTCGCGGGCCTCGCCCCAGCCTAGCCAAGAATCCGCGCGGGAATAGAGCACCATGGTCAGCACTTCCTCTTCGGGGATGGTGAGATTTTCAAAACGCACGCGCAATACGGAGCCCTCCGAAGAGACCACGGTGGCAGGCAAGTCACTTCCCACCTGGGGCATGGGGAAGGCCAAGCGCACCTGCGTGTCCGGCGCCACGTCCACATCCTGGTTGAAGCGGATGCTGGTGCCGCCGCTGGACATATCGATGGTTTCGCCAGTGAGGAGCGTGTCTTCACTGATCATGGCCACCACCGGCGTAACCACGTTGATGCGCACCGTGTTGCGCAACTGGCGCAGCTCGCGGGCTACCGCCGTGCACACGCCGAGAATGATCACGTTGAAGAGACACCAGATTACGTTCATCAACACCGTGCCGCGCCGGTCCACGTCCCAGATGAAAAAGCGCGGAATGGCCACGAGCAGCCCGGCGATGTTGAACACCAGCATGACGAGAAACGGCTGCGCAATGTGGGCATCGAAGAAGGTGCGCTTCACGACGCCGCCCTTGGCGGTCACGTTGAACCTGCCCAGGCGGGGATTGATGAGCGCCATCAGCGTGGGCAGCAGGATGTAGGGCGAGAGCACGGTTTCGTAAATCTCGTTCCAGAAGGAGTGCCGGTGCTCGCCCTGGATGCGCGAGTTGGTCACGTTTGACAGCGTAAGGTGAGGGAGCGCGTAGGCCAGAATCGCCGCCCAGTAGCCGGGGATGTTGGTGTGGTTGAAGAGCAGGTAAATCAGCGGCGCGGTGAGAAAGATGAGGCGCGGCACGGCGTACAAAAAGTGGGCCATGGCATTGAAGTAGCAGAGCCGCTGCGGGAACGTGAGACCCGGCGCAAACAGGGGATTGTCGGTGCGCAGGATCTGGATCATGCCCCGCGCCCAGCGGATGCGCTGGCCTACGTGCGCCGAGAGCCGCTCCGTGGCCAAGCCCGCGGCCTGCGGAATGTTGATGTAAGCCGTGCCCCAACCCGCCATCTGCATGCGCAGCGAAGTGTGCGCGTCCTCGGTGACCGTTTCCACCGCGATGCCGCCTACCTGGTCGAGCGCGGAGCGGCGCAGCACCGCGCAGGAGCCGCAGAAGAACGACGCATTCCAGAAATCATTGCCGTCCTGCACGATGCCGTAGAACAGCTCGCCTTCGTTGGGAATGACGCGGAACTGCTGCAGATTGCGCTCGAACGGATCGGGCGAATAGAAGTGGTGCGGAGTCTGGAGCATGGCCAGCTTGCGGTCGCGCAGGAACCACCCCACGGTCATCTGCAGGAAGCTGCGCGTGGGCACGTGGTCGGAGTCGAAGATGGCCAGAAAGGGCGAGTCCAGGGTCTTGAGCGCGGCGTTGATATTGCCGGCCTTGGCGTGCTTGTTGTCGGGGCGCGTTCTGTAGCCGATGCCGGCGTCGCGCGCGAACTCCTCGAATTCCTTGCGCCGCCCGTCGTCGAGGATATACACGTGCAGCCTGTCGATGGGCCAGTCCATGTTGAGCGCGCCCAGGGCGGTGTAGCGCACCACTTCGAGGGGCTCGTTGTAAGTGGGAATCAGGACGTCGATGTGCGGCCACTCGTCGGGATTGTCGGGCAGCGATACTGGCGCCCGGCGCAGTGGCCAGATGGTCTGGAAATAGCCGAGAAAAAGGATAAGGAATGCGTAGACCTCGGCAAGGAGCAGGCAGCCGATAAAGAATGCGTCCAGGGCGCCCCAGTGGTTGGAGGGATCCCGAAAGAAGTCGATCACCTGAGTGATGCGCCAGTATCCGTAGCGGAAGGTGCAGAAGCTGGAGAGGAGCATGAGGGTGAGCGTGACGAGGTAGGAGTCGGAGCTGCGCGCCATGGCCAGCGCCATGAGCAGGGCAAGCAGTCCCAGCACCGACTGCTGCGGCCAGGTGAGGGGCAGCACGGCGAAGAAATAGGCCACCACCGCGACCATGCAAAGGATCAAAAAGCGCAGCACGCGGGTGAAAAATGTATCGCCTGCTCCGATGTCCTGCCAAATTTCGCCAGCCGTCATCGCTCACTCCAGCGCACGCCGCGGAAGGTGCTGATTGCGGGTGCCGATTGGCTCTTGACCCATCCCGCCAGGCTTCCGAAATCTTCAGCGACAGTGGAGTTGGGAGCGTAATCCATGACGGTCATTCCCTCGGCCAGGGCCTCGCTGACAGCCGGGGCGCGGCGCAACGCGAAGGGCAGCAGGCGATCGCCAAGCCGCTCGCGCAGCACCTCACGGACATCGAGATGCAAGGGAAGCGAAGCATCGAACTGATTGAGAATGTAATAGGGGAGCGAAGCTTTTCCGGTGACACCGCTGTTGTGCTCAATGAAAGCGTCAATGGACGAGACGCTGACCACGGAGTTCATATCCGGGACCACCGGCACCAGTACCAGGGGAGACAGCCTGAGAATGCGCCGCGTGGTTGCGCCCGATGCCGTGGCCAGATCCACGATCACCCGGCTCAACCCAGCGCAGTGCTTCTGGATCTCGGCCGTCAAGGGCTCGTGGCCGTTCTCCGGCGCCAAGCCTTCGGGGTCGATGGTAATCATCTGAATGGGAGCATCGCCGCTGGCTGCGGGCGGGCTGAAGGTGCGCAACTGACCGGGGCGCTGATCGCGCGCGCCGAAGAAAAAAGGCAGCAATCCGAAAGCTGCCGTATCCACCAGCAGAACGCGTTCGCCGCGCGAAGAAAGGGCGCGTCCCAGCGTGGCCACTATGCTGGTCTTGCCCACGCCGCCGGCCAGGGAGAAAATCGCCAGCGCCGGCGGACGTGCCGCGGCCGGCGCCGGAGGAGCATCGGCAACTGGCTCCGGCGTGCCCTCAAAAAGCCCCTTCAATGCGAACCACCGCGAAGTCAGGCGTTCGCGCGAGCCCTGAAGAGTATCGTGGGGGGACTGTGGAACTGGAGCTGCCGCCTGTGTCTGGGGCCGTTCCGCCAGCCATGCAGGCCGCAGAGGCAGTTCGCGATTTTCAGGCGCCGACCACGGGCTGCGCGCCGGAGCAGTGGCCATGGCCTCGCGCATTGCGGCCTGTTCGGGCGTCGCCGGCCGCGCCGTCGCGGCAGCGGACCGAAGTGCCGGCGGCGCCGGATGCTGCACAGGCGGCGTGGATGCGGCTGGCTGTGGCGAAAGGGTAGGACGTGGCGCCTGCGCCGGCGGAGGCCCGGTATAGGGCAGCGGTTGCGGTGGAGTGTATGGGACCGGCGTTGTGCGCTGCTCGGGAACCGGCTGTTGCCACGTGGCTTGTTGCGCTGACTGTGCCGCTCGAGTTCCCCGAGCTTCCCGCTCTGCGGCGCGCCGCGCAATCTCCTGAGCCGCCTGTTGCGCAGCTTCCTGGGCTGCCTGGCGCGCGGCCAACTGTGCTGCTTGTTGTGCCGCCTGCTGAACGGCCTGTTGCGCAGCAGCCTGTTGTGCGGCCATCTCTGCCGCCATACGCGCCCGTTCCTCGGCCAGCGCTGCCTGGGCCGCGCGGCGACCCTCCTGGGCGCGCGCTTCGGCCGCAAGCCGCGCCTGTTCCCGCTCTTCGTCAATTGCCTGCTGCGCGCGCTGCCGCGCACGCTCCCGGATTTGCGCCCGCGAGAAGGAAAAGTCGCGGTATTTAGCGCCGTGAAGATTAGCCCACGAATAGAGCATCGCCACGTCTTCCGGCGGCTCATTGGGGTCGAGCGGCGCGTTGCGATCCGTCATCATTTCACCGAGTGTCCCTCAAACGGACCCGTGGTTCGCAAGCCATTGCTGCGGTGTCTCGTTTGCCGCGGAAGAGGCATTGGGACACAGACTCAGGTGCTGTCTCCGCACATCGTATCTGTATTGCTGATGACAGAACAATAACACTTCGACCGTTGGGCGGCTAACACTTTCAGGCCATATGGGAACGAAGGCGCTTGGTTCGCTCAACTCTTTTCGGGAGAATAGCTTGTGAAGAAAGGTCATCTCGTGATTCGCACCAAAGTACCCAGCGAGTAATGACCCGATAGAGAAGGGTAATCCCTCCGATCAGATGTCCCGGGTAACGGAAAGGTTTGGCGAAGATGCGCAGCCTTTGGCGCTGCCGCCGGGGCATCCAGATTATAGAAAATTCAGCGTTGCGAAACCTAGCCACTCATTCCCTGTCTATCCGCATCGCGCCAACTCTCTATGCGCCCCAGATCACGCCACTGATATGTATCCGCGCGAAACGCAATCATCTTCTCCCCCACTCCAGCCAGCCGCAGATACGCAGGCACGATGGAGAACGCGCCTTCCTCATTGAGCTTTGCGAAGATGCGCGGAGAGAGCACGTGAATGCCGGAAAATGCAAGCGCCTGCACCCTGTCTGCCGGGCGCGCCATTTCAGGCCGGCCCTCGTCTCCGGCGCGGCGGCCGCACAGCTCGCCCTGCCGGTCGAAGAGCAGGTAGCGCGAGGTGGGGCGCTCCGCAACCGCCAGCGTAGCCAGGGCGCCGCGCTCCCGATGAAACGCCGCCAAGCGCGTAAAGTCGATGGTGCTCGTCACGTCTACGTTGTGGACAAGAAACGGCTCGTCGGACGGCTGCCTGGGGCCGCTTTCGAGAAAAAACCACGCCGCTTTTTTCAAACCGCCGCCGGTGTCGAGCAGACTTTCTTCGTACGAGATTTCAATGCGCAACCCGAAGTTGCGGTTGGCCCGGAGATAGTCGTAAACCATCTCCGCAAAGTGATGCGTGTTCACGATGACTTCGCCGATACCGAAGGAGCGCAGCCGTTTGAGCACAATCTCGAGCAGCGTGCGGCCGCCGACAGTCACCAGCGCCTTGGGCCGGTCGTCAGTCAGGGGACGCAACCGCGTCCCCAGTCCCGCAGCCAGCACCATGGCCTTCATCGGCTCTGCTTCTCCAACTCCCGCTCTTCCATTTCCAGATGCCGGACCACAGCTTCCACGCCCATTCGCCCGCGCAGATGCTTCACCAGTTGCTCCGCCAGGTACACCGATCGATGCTGCCCGCCGGTGCATCCGAAGGAAACCATGAGGCTGGAGAAACCGCGCGCCTGGTACGCGGCCACGGTCAAATCGACCAGCGCCAAGGCATGCTCGAGAAATTGCCGCACACTCGCCTCGCGCCCCAGGTATTCGATCACCACGGCATCTTTGCCCGTGAACGGCCGGAAGCGCTCCTCGCGTCCCGGATTGGGCAGACCGCGCGCGTCAAAGACGAATCCGCCGCCATGGCCTGAAACGTCGGCCGGCATTTTACCGTGAAAAGAAAAGCTGAAGATGCGCACTGTCAGCGGGGCAGCCGCGGCAACTACTCCCTTCAGCTGCTCCGAGGTTGCGATGCGATCCAGCGCCTCCATGAGCGCGGGCAGCGCAATGGGCAGCTTCACATTGCCCGCCAGCCAGTGCAGATTCTTGAGCGCGTAGGGCACGCTCTCAAGAAAATGCGTCTTGCGCTCGTAAAACCCGCGAAAACCATACGCGCCCAGCGCCTGCAGAATGCGCACATACACGTAGGCGTAGTAATGCTCCATGAAGGCGGCGCGATCGAGGTTCATGCAGTCGCCCAGCCGGTCGAGATAGTGATCGAGCAGCTCCTGGCGCAGCTCGGGCGTCAGGTTGGCCTTGCCGTCGAACAGCAACGAGGCAATATCGTATTGCAGCGCGCCTTTGCGTCCGCCCTGGTAATCGACAAACCACGGTTTGCCGTCGCGCAGCATCACGTTGCGCGACTGAAAATCGCGGTACAGAAAATAATCGTGCGGCGCGGCCAGCAAAAAACGGGTTAGGCGGCCAAAATCACCTTCCAGCGCCTGCTCATTAAATGGCACTGCCGCCAGGCGCAAAAAATAATACTTGAAATAATTCAGGTCCCAGGCGATCGATTGCCGGTCGAAGCTGGAGCGCGGATAGCAAACCCTGTAATTCAAATCGACGCCAGCCTCTACTTGAAAGCGCGGCAGTACGGCGACCGTCTTGCGGTAGGCCTCGACGGCCTGCGCGTCGATGCTGTCGCCGCTGCGATGCGCGTTCAGAAAATCGAACAGCGTGGTGTCGCCCAAATCTTCTTCGAGATACGCGCCTTGTTGCAAATCCTCGGCATAAATCTCCGGAACCGGTAATCCGTGGCGGCGGAAATGCCGGGAAAACTCAAGAAACGCGCGGTTCTCCTCGGGCACCGCGTGCACCACGCCGATCATGCTTACGTCCCTGGCCGTGAGGCGCACGATGACGCGGCCCGAACCGCCCAGCTGCCCTTGCAGCGGCTGCACCTGCCCGGCAGGGAATCCGTAATGCTTTTCAAAAAGCTGCTTCAATACGTCCATAGACCAGGCTGCACGCCGCTGTTACATCGCTTCGACAAAGATAATTGATACCGGCGGAGGCGGCATATGGCAAGGAGAATGGCGAATCCGAGCCGCGCATCTCTCCGGGGTTAAAGCCCGGCTCATTTTTGCCGGGTTTGGCGGCACGGGACCCGCTGAAGCGGAGCCCGGGTCGTGCCCTGTTACAAAGCCCCTTCGCAGCGAGTTTCTTTGCGGTCTGTAAATCTTGCTTTTTTCATTTTTCAATCCTGATTGATGCCATCTCCTCCATCCGATTCCACCTTCCGATCGCCGGGCCGCGTTACGATGGAGGCACAGTATTCCGATTCCGATCGCTGGTTGTATTGCATCGCCGTCATGCGCGCATCGCTCTTCATCACCTGTTATAACGACACGCTGTTCCCTGAAACCGGCCGCGCCGTGGTGCGCCTGCTGGAGCGGCTCGGCGTGGAGCTCGATTTTCACCCCCGGCAAACCTGCTGCGGCCAGATGCACGCCAACACCGGCTTTCGCGCCGAAGCCTTCAGCCAGGCCAGGCGGCTGGTGCGCATGTACCAGGACGTCGATGCTCTCGTCATCCCGTCGTCGTCCTGCGTGGCCATGATGCGCGACCAATACCCCGCCCTGCTCGACGAGCTTGGAGACGAGCCTCTGCGCCGGCAATTCGATGCACTGTTGCCGCGGGTCTACGAGCTGAGCGAGTTTCTCATCGATCGCCTGGGCGTGGACGATGTGGGCGCATATTTTCCGCATCGCGTGACCTATCACGCCAGTTGCCACGGACTGCGCAGCCTGGCGCTCGGCAATCGCCCCTCACGGCTGCTGAGCAAGGTGCGCGGCATCCAGTTGATCCCGCTCGCCAATATCGATCGCTGTTGCGGCTTCGGCGGAACTTTTTCGGTAAAAAACAGCGAAGTCTCCTCGGCCATGCTGGCCGCCAAGCTTCAGGACGCCTTCGAGACGCAAGCGGAGTACTGCACCGCGCTCGACAACAGTTGCCTGATGCACCTGGGCGGCGCCATGCACCGGCAGTGCGCCGGAATGAAAACCATCCACATGGCCGAAATCCTGGCCAGCACGCAGGACGGCGAGGCGCAGGCATGAGCCACGGGCCGGCCGATGACGCCATTGCAGGCCGGGCGCCTGGCGATCGTCCGGTGCTCGATCCCGCGCTGGCCCCGCCGTTTCCAATTGCTGCGCTGCCGGTTCTGCGCAACTTGCAACTGCGCAAAAATGTGGCCCACGCTACAGATGTGATCCAGGCCAAGCGCGCACATCTGGTGGCCGAGAAGACCGACTGGCAGCAATTGCGCACGGCGGCGGCGGGCATCCGCACGCACGCCCTCGAAAATCTGGGCGCGTACCTGGAGCAGTTCGAAGCCCGCTGCACCGCGGCCGGCGGCGTGGTTCACTGGGCCGCGGACGCAGAAGAAGCGCGGCGTATCATCTTAGAGCTTCTGCGCGAAGAGAACGCCACCGAGGTCATCAAGATCAAGACCATGACCTCGGCCGAGATTCAATTGAATCCGTTTCTCGAAGCCGACGGGATTCGCGCCTCTGAAACCGATCTGGCTGAAATCATCCTTCAACTCGGCAACGATGAGCCTTCCCACATCGTTGTGCCGGCGCTGCACGTAAACCGCGGCCAGGTGCGCGAAATCTTCGCCCGCACCATGGGCCTGCCGGAGCTCACTGACGATCCCGAGGCGCTCACCGCCGCGGCACGAAACTATCTGCGCAAGAAATTTCTCTCTGTTCCCACAGCCATCAGCGGCGCAAATTTTCTCATCGCGGAGACAGGCTCGGTGGCCGTCGTGGAGTCAGAGGGCAATGGGCGCATGTGCCTCACACTGCCGCGCACGCTGATCACGCTGGCAGGGATTGAGAAAGTTCTGCCGCGCTTCCAGGATCTCGAAGTGATGCTCCAGATGTTGGCTCGCTCAGCAACGGGCGAGCGCATGAACCCGTATACTTCGCTCTGGACCGGCGTTAGGCGCGGCGATGGGCCGCAAAATTTCCATGTGGTTTTGCTCGACAACGGCCGCTCGGCGATCCTGGCCCGCGAGCGCCAGCGCCAGACGCTGCGTTGCATTCGCTGCGCCGCCTGCATGAACGCCTGCCCGGTATATCGCCAGACGGGCGGCCACGCTTATGGCTCCGTTTATCCTGGCCCCATCGGCGCCATCCTCACGCCGCAGCTAACCGGAATGCGCTACGCGAAGTCGTTACCCTATGCGTCCTCGTTGTGCGGCGCCTGCTACGAGGTTTGCCCGGTCAAGATCAACATCCCCGAAATACTGATCGATCTGCGCGCGCAGGTTACCGACCAGGAGCGGCACGAGGCGGTGCGTCTCTTTGATCCCATGTATCTGGGCATGAGGATCGCAAACCTGCTCTTCGCGCGGGCGTGGCTGTTTCACGCGGCACAGCGCATGGCCCGCATCGGCCTGCGCGTATTTACGCAACGAGATGGTTGGATTCATTCCCTGCCCGGCATGGGCGCCAAGTGGGCGCAGAGCCGCGACCTGCGCGGGCTGCCACGGCAGACCTTTCACGAGTGGTGGGCGCGGCGTAAGGAGGTCAAGTGAGCGCGAGTTCCCGGCAGGCAATTCTCGATCGCGTGCGCGCAGCGACGAGCGCGACCGCTGGCGATCACGCGCAACTCGCCTCCACATATTCGGTGCTGCCGTACCCCTACATCCATGCCGGCAAGCTTGATGCCGCGGCGCGAATCGCGCTGCTTGTTGCGCGCCTGCGCGAATACGATGCCGAAGTAGTGGAATGTATGGGGGGAGAACTGCCGGCCGCAATTGCCGCGCAGCTTGCCGCCAGCGGCCGGCACAGCTTTCTCGCGCCTCCGGGCCTTCCTGCCGAATGGCTCGCTTCCGGTTTCGAATGGAAAATCGATCGTGGATTGTCTGCTGAAGAGATCGACCAGGCGGACGGCGTGGTGACCGCGGCTTTCTGCGCCATCGCCGATTCCGGCACCCTCGCGCTCCACCATTCGCCGGGCGAAGGCCGCCGCGTCCTCACGCTCCTGCCCGACTGGCATCTTTGCGTGGTTCGCGCGAGCCAGGCGGTCGAGACGCTGCCCGAGTACTTTGCGCGCTGCCCTAGCCCGCCTCCCGCGCTTGTAACCTGGATTTCGGGTCCGAGCGCGACTGCCGACATCGAAATGACGCGCATCAAGGGCGTCCACGGGCCGAGGTTCCTGCACGTTATTCTGGTCCACGACGAGCCAATTCACGATAAGGAGAAATCACCGCATCACTCCCTCCGCTTGAAGGAAGCTCCTCACTTCGACTAGGATGTGGTCTGACCACGGGCAGGATCGTCGATCGCATGGAATTTTCCCGCGTTCTTCGCGACCACCCTGCTGACACGTATTCTTCGGAGGAATCGATGAAGCCTTTCAGTTCGTTGCGCCGCGATTTTTTGCGCAGCGGCGGTTTGGGAATAGCGGGAGCTTCATTTCCCGCAGCTGCCCTGGCTGCGCGCCAGCCGAACGGTCCCGCACCGCAACAACCTGTATTCGATGTGCGCAGCTACGGCGCGGCCGGCGACGGCAAGACCGTCGATACTTCAGCCGTCAACGGCGCCATTGAAGCGGCAGCCGCGGCTGGAGGCGGACTGGTTCTCTTCCCCGCCGGCACTTATCTCTGCTTCTCGATTCACCTCAAGAGCTTCGTCCATCTCTATCTCGACCAGGGGGCAACCATCCTGGCGGCCGACTCTCCCCAGCCCGGCCAGACGACCGGCTACAACGGCGGCACATACGACGCGGCGGAGCCGAACGATCCCTGGGAGCCGTACCAGGATTACGGCCACAATCACTGGCACAACTCGCTCATCTGGGGCGAGGAGATTCACGACTTCAGCATCACCGGCCCAGGACTGATCTGGGGCAAAGGCTTGAGCTTTGGCGCAAATCGCCCTGCGCGCGGCAACTATACGATTTATGTCGCCGAGCAACCGGGCGTGGGCAACAAGGCTATTGCCCTGAAAAATTGTCATAACGTTCTGCTGCGCGATTTCTCGGTGCTCAAAGGCGGTCACTTCGGGCTGCTGCTCACGGGGGTGGACAACCTCACTATCGACAACCTCAAGATCGATACCGATCGAGACGGCATGGACATTGACTGCTGCTGGAACGTGCGCGTCTGCAACTGCACCGTAAACTCGCCGTGGGACGACGGCATCTGCCCCAAGTCGAGCTACGCGCTGGGCTACGCGCGCCCCACCAAGAATGTGACCGTCGCCAACTGTCGGGTTACGGGGTGGTACCAGCTTGGCTCGGTGCTGGACGGCACTTTCAAGAAATTCGATGCCAGCATGCGCCGCCCTTACGGCACCGGCCGCATCAAATTCGGCACCGAATCGAATGGCGGGTTCATCAACATGGCTATCTCCAATTGCGTGTTCGAAGGATGCATGGGCTACGCTCTCGAATCCGTCGACGGAGCGCTGCTTGAGGATGTGGCCATCACCAACACCGCCATGCGCGACCTGGCCTGCGGCCCTATGTTCATGCGCCTGGGCGCGCGTTTGCGCGGGCCCAAAGACAGCACGGAAGTGGGCATGCTGAAGCGCATCCTCATCGACAACCTGGTGTGCCACAATGCGCCGCAACACATCTGCTCCATTCTCAGCGGAATTCCCGGGGCGCCAATTGAAGACGTGAAGCTATCCAATATCTATATCGAAACGGCAGGCGGAGGCACGGCGGCTGACGCGCAGATTCAGCCACCGGAGGACGAGAGCAAATATCCAGAGCCCACGATGTTCGGCCCCATGCCGGCATCGGGCTTTTTCCTGCGCCACGTGAAACACCTGGAGATGAGCCACGTGGAGATCGCCAATGCCACGCCCGACGCGAGGCCGGCTTTCTCGCTCAACGCCGTAGAGCGCGCCGATTTCTTCGCCATCACCGCTCCGCGCGGCGAGAGCGGCGCCTTTGCGCTGCACGATGTGAAGGACCTACGCATTGGATGGAGCCGCGCCGCCGGAGATGTCACGCTCGGCAGCGTGGAGAACAAAATGCTGTAACCGCCGGCGCCGGTTCTCCCGCGCAGATCGCTCCTATCGCCGTAAATCGCCTTGGTGATCCTGTAGGCGGCCGCAACTCTGCGCTGAGGCGCCGCGCTATGATGAATGGGACAGTCCCTGGATTTCGCGAAAGGCTTCCCCAATGATCCAATCCATCCGCCGCCGCTGCCGGCTCGCCGCTTTTTCCCTACTCATCCTCACTGCTGCTGTTGCCCAGTCGACCGGCCAGACCAAACCGCAATACCCTGACTACCCCAGCGAGACTCCCGCGCATTTTCAACCCACCGCCACGGGCATGGACTACACCCGCCGCGAGGTCATGATCGCCATGCGCGACGGGGTTCGCCTGCACGCCGTCATCCTCATCCCCAAAGGCGCTTCGCGTGCCGGAATCGTCCTCACCCGCACTCCCTACGACGCCAACGCGCTCACCATGAACACTCCCAGCGAGCACCTGGGTACCGCGCTCTGGGGATACGACAATGCCACCGAAACCATCGTCGACGGCGGCTACATTCGCGTGGTCCAGGACATTCGCGGGAAATACGGCAGCGAGGGCGACTACGTGATGAATCGCCCCATCCATGGCCCGCTGAACCCAACGCCCGTAGACGAATCCACCGATACCTACGACACCATCGACTGGCTGGTCAAAAATATCCCTGAGTCTAACGGCAAGGTTTGCGTCATCGGCATTTCCTATGACGGATTTCTATCGCTCATGCCCATGATCCATCCGCACCCCGCCCTCAAGTGCGTGGTTCCCATGAATCCCATGGTCGACGGCTGGCGCGGCGACGACTGGTTTCATAACGGGGCTTTCCGCGAGCAGAACATGCCTTACATCTACGAGCAGGAAGCGACCCGCGACAACAGCGCCCACTGGCTCAGCTCCGATTTCGACGACTACGACACCTATATGGACGCCGTCTCCGCGGGGCGCCTTGGCCAAGAGCGTGGGATGGACCAGATCGGCTTTTGGCGCACGATCACCGCGCACCCTGCCTACGATAGCTTCTGGAGCGAACAGGCCGTGGACCGCGTGCTCGCCGACCAGCCCTTCACTGTGCCCACTATGCTGGTCGACAGTCTGTGGGATCAGGAAGACATCTACGGAGCTATGGCTGTGTACAAGGCTCTGCTGCCCAAAGACACCAACCACGATCTCTACCTTGTCCTCGGTCCCTGGCACCATGGGCAGGAAATTGAACAGGCTTCATCGCTGGGCGCCATCCCTTTTCACAGCGACACCGGACTCTACTTCCGCACCCAACTGCTCGCGCCCTTCCTGGCACATTACCTGAAAGACAATCCGCCGCCGCTTAGCCTTGCGCCGGTCAACGCTTTCGTCACCGGCACCGATCATTGGGAACAGCTCCAGACGTGGCCTTCCGGCTGTGACGGCGGATGCGCGCCCAAACCCACGCCGCTCTATCTTGAGCCCGGCGGTAAGCTCGCCTTTACGGCGCCCATTTCCGGTCCCGATCCGTTCGATGAATATGTCTCCGATCCGGCCCGGCCTGTTCCTTTCCGTATTCGGCCGGATCAGCCCATCGGCTACACGGCAGATCTATCCTGGGTGCGCTGGCTTGTCGACGATCAGCGCGAGTTTTCCGGGCGCACCGACGTCGTCACTTTCACCTCCGATATCCTTACCGAGCCGCTCAAAATCAGCGGCCAGCCTATCGTCCACCTCGTCGCCTCGACCTCAGGAAGCGACAGCGACTGGGTCGTCAAGCTCATCGACGTCTATCCGCCCGAGGTCACCGGCGATCCCGATCTGGGCGGTTACCAGCTTCCTATCTCCATGGACATTTTTCGTGGGCGGTACAGGGAAAGCCTCGCCAAAGCCGAACCCATCCCAGCCAACCTACCGCTGCTATACCAGTTCGCGCTTCCCACCGCAAATCACGTTTTCCGGCCCGGACACCGCATCATGGTGCAGGTGCAGTCAAGCTGGTTCCCGCTCTACGACCGCAACCCGCAGACCTTTGTGTCCAACATCTTCTTCGCCAAGCCGGACGATTACAGAAAAGCCACGCAGCGAATCTATCACGAGCCCAGCCACGCCAGCTATATTGACCTGCCTGTGGTCTCGATCGAGCACTAGACATTTAAAACTTCAGGCCTCCATCAGGCATCCTTGCGACATTCACCGAGCATCCAAGCGGAAGTCGCATCAGCACGCCCTTCCCGTCAGGCACCGAACTTCACGGATGTCGCGCAAGCATTTCTCCGCTTGGAATTTTTCCTGAGCCGCTTGCGCAACCCGGCGCTGGAGCGGATGGATGACCAGGCGCAGTTCGAGATCGGTAATGCGCGGCTGGCGTTTACCACGGATTCGGGGCGTGCGAACTGCTGGGGCTCGATCCGCTTTTTGTCGCCAACGAGGGCAAGCTGGTAGCCATCGTCGCGCCGGAGATTGCGGAGCGGATTCTCAAAAGAATGCAGAAACATCCGCTGGGATCGAAAAGCAGGATCATTGGCCAGGTGATTCGAGAGCACGCGGGAATGGTTTTGATGAAGACCGGCGTAGGCGGAACGCGGGTGGTCGATCGGCTGTTCGGAGAACAGCTTCCGCGTATCTGCTAGAGCGGCCATTTTCCACGGGGCATCTGTCCGGGAGCGCCGGGCATCTGAATCAGGCGCGAGCAGTACCCGTACGTCCGCAAACCGAAGCAGGATGGCCGTGATGAGGTTTGGCGGCTGTTCGAAGGTTTTGACAATTTAACTCCAACTCCGGCAATCGAAATGGAAGGCGCATATGGATTCCAGCTCGAATTCCGCGAATGGTGCACCGGCGAATCCGCCGTCTGAGGTCCACATAGTGTGGATCACGGCGGGCTTGGGGTGCGATGGAGACTCTGTCTCAGTAACCGCTGCCGAGCAGCCCAGCATTGAAGACGTCATTTTGGGAGCCATCCCCGGCCTGCCCAAGGTTCATCTGTACAATCCGGTTCTTGCCTACGAAGTCGGCGACGAATTCATGAAATACTTCTACGACGCCGAGGCCGGCAAACTCGGCGCCTTCGTGTTGGTCGTCGAGGGGTCGATTCCCAACGAGAAGGTCAAGCGCGAAGGCTATTGGGCCGCGATGGGCACCGACCCCCAGAGCGGCCAGCCGATTACAGCCTGCGAGTGGATCGACCGCCTGGCGCCCAAATCGCTGGCCACCATCGCGATCGGCACCTGCGCCACCTACGGCGGCATCCACGTCATGGCGGGAAATCCAACCGGCTGTATGGGCCTGGCCGACTACCTGGGGTGGAACTGGCGCTCCGCGGGCGGATTGCCGGTGGTGAATGTGCCCGGCTGCCCGGTGCAGCCCGACAATTTCATGGAGACGGTGCTCTACCTGCTTTACCAGGTGGCCGGCATGGCGCCCATGATTCCGCTCGACGAGCAACTGCGGCCCACTTGGCTGTTCGGCAAGACTGTGCACGAAGGCTGTGACCGCGCCGGCTACTACGAGCAGGGTGACTTCGGCATCGAGTATGGAACGCCCAAGTGCCTGCGGCGTGCACATGTTCCACGGCGATGCCGAGCTGCTGGAGGCGCGCCACGTGCCCATGTTCGGCGTGCAGCATAGCGATCTGAACGAGGGAAAATCGCGATGACGGAAGCCAGGCGTGAATTCACCCGCCGCAGCGAGCGCATCGAGGAGCTGGTGCGTCGCCTCGAGGCTTGCGGTGACCTGACCCTGCGCGCGGTGGCGCAGGAGCTGCTGCAGGCGGTGATTGAGCTGCACGGAGTGGCGCTGGAGCGCATTCTCGACCACGTGGCGGAATTGCCGCAGTGCGTGCGCGCGCTTAGCGATTTTTCTTTGAGCGATTTCGAATGGGCAGAGCTTTCTCTACCCATCCAGCTTGCCTATTTCTATCGCAACGCGGATGGGCGGCTGGTGTCTTCGTATCCCAGCCCGGCTGGCGCCATCGAATCGGAACTGTCGTTTGAATCGCTTCAGGAAGTCATCGACCGTCGCGCCGAGCTGTGCAACATGGAGACCCTGGTGGAGGCGCTGCTGGTAAGCCGCGTGGGCAATGAGCAGCGGTATTTTATTGCGCCTATCGATGAGTGCTACCGGCTGGTGGGGCTGATCCGGACAAAATGGCGCGGCCTTTCCGGCGGCACGGAAGTTTTGGGCGCGGTTGCGGGATTCTTCCGCGAGCTGCAGGCGCGGGCCGGGCGGGAACGCCATGCCTGAGCTTTCGTTTCACATTGATGACGTGGCGGCGATGCCGCACGCGGCCACGCCCATGCTGGGCGCTCGGCTGCGCATTGAGAACGCGCGCGCCAGTGAGCCGGCGCATTCCATCAGCCTCAACTGCCAGGTGATGATTGAGCCGCTGGGCCGAAGCTACTCTGCGGTGGAGGAGGCGCGGTTGCTCGATCTCTTCGGTGAGCGCGAGCGCTGGGCACAGAGCATGAAACCGCTGTTGTGGACGATCGCGGTGCTCAAGGTGCCGACGTTCACGGAGAGAATCATCATTGACGTTCCCTTGCCCTGTACACTCGACTTCGATGTAGCGGCGACCAAGTATTTCTACGGACTCGAGCAGGGAGCGATACGCGCATCCGCGACCTTCAGCGGAACAGTTTTCTACGCGCGCGGCGATGGCGCGTTGCAGGTGATGCAGATTCCGTGGCAGAGCGAAGCGCGGTTCCGGGTGACAAGCGGAGAATGGCGCGCGGCCATCGACGCCCACTACCCTGAAAACCAATGGCTGCGCCTGCCGCGCGACACCTTCGACCGACTTTACCGGTGCAAAGTGCTCAAGAAGCTTCCGCACTGGGAACAGGTTGTGGACTACCTGCTTGACCAGGCAGAGCAGGGGGACGCCGTGGAAAGAGCCGTGCAAAGCGTACTGCAACATGCGGCCGGGGGCGAGCATTGAGCTTCGAAGGGGTGGAAAAAATCGCGGACGCGGTTTTGCTCGAAGGCTACATTCTGTATCCCTATCGCCCTTCCGCGCTCAAGAACCGCCAGCGCTGGAATTTCGGCACGCTCTATCCGCGCGGATTTGCGGTTGCGCAGCGGCCCGAGGAAGCATGGTCGATTCACGCTGAAACGCTGGTCGAGGCCGGGGAAAAAAGCAGATTCGATGTCCGCATTCGCTTTCTGGAACTCGTTCCACAAGCCGCGCAGAGCCAGATGGAGTGGGACAAAGGCGTGGTCCGCAGCTGGACGATTGAGGGAATTTCGATTGAAGAGATGCGCAATGGGATTCGACGCCAACTGACCGCGGCGGAATTGGACTACGCGTCAGGGTCTGTGGCTGAACCGGGTGTCCGGGAGACTCGAATGCAGGCGGCGCTTGAGCTTGGCGCGGAAAAGATAGGTGAACGCGTCTACCGCCTGGCGGCGACTGTATCTAACATTACCCCGGGTTCCGAAGCAGAGAAAACTTCACGACGCAGCGCGCAAGGCCTGGCATTCACCTCAGCGCACTTGCTGCTGCACGTTGAGAATGGCGTGCTTATCTCCATCCTTGATCCGCCCCACGAGCTTGCCGCCGCAGCTTGCGCGTGCAACAATCGCGGGGTTTTTCCGGTGCTGGTTGGCGAGCCGGGCACACGCAGCGATGCGCTTTGCTCGCCCATCGTTCTTTACGATTATCCCCAGATTGCCGCGGAGAGCGCGGGCGAATTCTTTGACGCCACGGAAATCGACGAGATGCTTGCCCTGCGGGTGCTCACTCTGAGCGACGAGGAGAAAGGGGAGATGCGCGCCGCCGATCCGCGCGTGGCGAAGATTCTGGAGCGCACGGAAACCCTTCCTCAGGAGCACCTGCTCAAACTGCACGGAGCATTGCGGGGAATGAAACGCGACGGGCCGGAGCCCCGGCGGGCTGCAAATCCCATTCAGCCCTGGACCCCGTTTGCGGAGAAGCCGGAGCTCAATTCGGTGCGTGTGTTTGGTGTCGAGCTGCGCAAGGGCGATCGCGTCCGCTTGTGGCCGCAGAAGCGCGCGGACATCATGGACATGGCCATGGAGGGCCGCACCGCCGTGATTGAAGCCGTAGAACAGGACCTCGACGACAATGTGCAATTGGCGGTGGTGCTCGACGACGATCCCGGCAAGGATATGGGTCTGCTGCGCCAGCCCGGGCACCGCTTCTTCTTCATGCCCGACGAAGTCGAGCCGCTGAACATGGAGGCGCGATGAGCGATCGGGCCGAGGGAAAGATTCTGGTCGCCTGCGTGGGCAACATCTTTGCCGGCGATGATGCTTTTGGCGTTGAAGTGGCGCGCGCGCTGGCAACGGCCGCGCTGCCAGAGGGCGTCACCGTGGTCGACTATGGAATCCGCGGCCTCGATCTCGCCTTTGCGCTGATTGATTGCTGGCGCGCCGTCATCCTGGTGGATGCGATCGCGCGCACAGGCGCACCCGGAGATCTGTATCTGTTGCGAGCGGACAGCAAAGGCGCAGCCGCCGGCGCGCTCGATCCACATGCGATGGATCCTTTAGCGGTGTTTGCGCTGGCGCGGTGGCTGGGCGAAATGCGCGCGCCGGTTTTTATCCTGGGATGCCAGCCTGGGCGACGACCTGGGCGGGAGCATGGGACTATCGCAGGCTGTGGCCGCGGCCGTTCCTGAAGCCGTGGAGATGATTCGAAGACTGGCGCGGCAACTGGCGGCGGAAGCGCAGGGCGCCGATATCGAGGCGCAAATTCTCACTCAGTGAATGGGAGGAATTATGAAAAAAGCAATCTGGGTTGTTTCGGGGCTCATGATTGGATGGTGGGCATATTCCATGGGCCCGGATATGTGGCGCTATTGGAAGATTCATTCCATGTAATGCAAATTACGGTTGAGGAGTAGGTTCTGCAGCGGCCTCTCGCGTGGCCACCACTCCAGAAGTGGTTTCATAACCCGTCTGTAATCGTCTCTCGGGAGCTAAAGCCCGCGGTTTATGGGGATCTGTCTCGGCACGGCTGAAGCCGTGCTCTTTCGAGACAGGTTATGAAACAGCTTCTAGGTTTCTGACCGCATGATTTCAGTTCTTTTGTACCTGAACTTCTGGTGTGCTTTTCTGCGCGTAAATTGCCAGTTGATGGTTACGGCGTCGCGGTTCATTCTCCGATCCCAGGCCCGAGCTTGCGCATTCGCTACGAGGTAGCTAGTCAGAACCCAGGTAGCCTCATCTGTTGAAGCGGACAGAGAGCCGGCGATGTAGGGTAATGCAACGGAAGCGATGGCCGTATCCAGCACTTCCATGAACGTCGCCAGCATGACGGCCACGGCGATGAATCAAGGATTGACTGCCCTTTCCTTCCCGGAGGTCGCTTGAAGAGATGCTACTGCCCCTGCTGCCATAACCCGTTCTATTTGTCATGTTGGAAAAATGAAGGAACGGCCATCTCACCGTTGGTGCAGGCGGCGAACAAATACCGCCACTGCTGCGCCGATCTCGGCGGGGCTATCCTCCTGCACGAAATGAAGCCCTTTGACGGTAATTTCTGTCTGGTTTGGCAAGCTGCGGCAGAAGTCGCGCTGTCGGCCTTGATCGAGTGCGCCCGGCTCCGCGTGGAGATACAGCTTCGGCAAGTCACTCTTCGCAATCCACTCGGCATTCGCCGAAACTACTTCGACAACATCGGCTGGCTCACCAGCAATTGGAAGTTGGCGCGGTGCGGCGAGCGTCGGCCTGCGGTCCTCACCGGGATTGAGATACGGCTTGCGGTATTGCTCTATCTCGTCGCTCGAGAGCTCGCGCAGCACCATCCTAGGTAAAATCCGCTCAAGGAAAAATTGTCACGCAGAATCATCTCGTCACCCACGAGTGAACGAAACAGGCGTAAGGGCTATGAAGGAACTTCGCTCAGTGATCTAACCAGTGCTATGCGAATCACTGCGCCGAGCTTCTATTTTGCTTTTGGAAATAAAGAGAAACTTTTCAGGAAAGTCATCGACGGCTACTACTCAAGCCAGATTTAGCTCTTCAACGCCGCGGTGCGAGAGCCGACCGTGCGCGCGGTCGCCGAAAGGTTTCTGCATGGATACGCCGACATTCTCACCGACCCCGCTCATGCGCCGGGCTGTCTCGCTCTGAACAGTGCTCTCCCTTGCACTGAGGGAGATACGGTTCGCGTTTGGCTTGGGAACCTGCGGAGAGAATTCACGCGCAAGTTACGCGACCGCTTCGCCGAAGCCTGCGGGACCAGTGAGTTGCCTGTAGACGCTGATCCCAAAGCACTCGCGCGTTGTCGTGACTATGGCATGGGGATTGGCTGTCGAGGCTCAATCGGGAGCCAAGCGTAAAGACCTCCACCGCACGATCACAACGGCGCTTGCGGCCTGGCCGGGTGCGACTGCACCAGGGCCAGAGCATGTACCCATGCCTCGCGGTCGCAAGAGCGTAATCGCTCGCCGTCGCTTGTAGCAAGGCCAGCCGCATGTCCCATTACACCCGGACTCCTCGGTTCCTTGGTATCGGGTGGGTTCAAAGCAGCAAATCAATCTTCAACGAACACGAAAGGGATAAAGAATGTCTGACGTGCCAAGACCAGCGATAAACCGCAGACAGTTCCTCGAAGGCGGTTCAGCATTGATAGCGGTTGCAACCGGCGTAACAATTGGACATGCCCAGCAAGCGGGGTAAATGAACTCGATCGAGCATCAATTGGAATATGAATCACGCGGCCCTCTCCTCGTCTCCTTCGCCGCCGCCGACTCTGGAATTTGGAAGATTGATCGCGTCACTCCGGTTATCGGCGAGACACTTCCAACGGCAACCCACTTGACCATGCTCGAAGGCAAGCAAAGTCAATCGGTCGCAAACACGACTTGGACGCTTCGCGGCGTGACCAGCGACGTTCGCTACACCAATCGCCACGAAATTGGCGAATTGAAAGAGCGTCAGCAGGGTCTTGGGCGCTCCGAAGCGACCCGCGCGGCTCTTATCCCAATTCGCAAGACTGCCGCTTGGTGGAGCTTGGCGCAGGATGAACGAAGAGCAATCTTTGAGGAGCAGTCGCACCATATTGCTGTCGGCCTTGCGCATCTTCCTGCCATTGCCCGGCGACTTCATCACGGTCGTGATCTCAGCGAGCCGTTCGACTTCCTTACATGGTTCGAGTATGCACCCGAGCACAGCAGGGATTTTGAAGACCTCGTGACTCAGCTCAGAGCAACGCGCGAATGGCAATATGTTGACCGCGAAGTTGATATTCGCCTAAGCCGGGTCTAGCCATGCCGCAACTAAGTGGTTCGATATGGAACACTAGGCTGCCATACTTGACCAGTCGTTCCAGAACGAATATAAGGGGATCATGTCGCGCACAAAAGAGTTCGACCAAGACCGGGCACTCGACGATGCCATGAATCTCTTCTGGGAGCGCGGCTACGAAGCAACATCCATACAGGATCTCGTCGATGCCACGGGCGTCCAGCGCCAGAGCCTTTACGATACTTTCGGCTCGAAACATGAGATATTCCTGCGAAGCCTCATGCGATATCAGGCATTGCAGGGCAGTCAGTTCGCTGACTTGACCAAACAGCATCCCGAAGGCGGTTTGTCGCTTATTCGGGCCATTTTTGACAGTAGCGCCGCTCAAGCGATAGGTGATTCTCGTGGGTGCTTCGCCGCAAACTGCGCGGCGGAGCTTGGCACCTCTGATGAAGGCGTCGCTGAACGGGTCCGCATCGGCTGTGAAGGACTTCAAGATTTATTCGAGGGGTGTCTGAAGCAGGCGCGAAAAACCGGTCAAATCGGAAGCTCATCTTCTCCTCCTGCGTTGGCGCACTTCCTGGTCAATGCCTTTTTCGGGCTTCGCTTCATGGCTAAGACCCGGCCCTCCAAAGTGATGGTTGACGATGTAGTGTCTGTCACATTGGCTGCACTGCGTTAATTCATTTGCCTCAAACTTTAATGGTTGTTCCAGAAAGGGCGGACAAAATGGGAAAACTTACAAACAAGATTGCAGTCATTACGGGTGGAACCACCGGCATCGGACTTGCGACTGCGCAGTTATTCCTCAAAGAAAGAGCAAAGGTAATTGTCACGGGAAGAAACCCATAAACACTCAATCAGGCTAAGGGCACATTGGGCTCCGGCGCTGATGTGATTGCAGCCGATACCAGCAACCTGGGAGCGGTCGCACAGTTCTTCAAGACGATTGCGGAACGGTACAAGAAGATCGATGCGCTTTTCGTAAATGCCGGAATTGCAAAATTTGCTCCGCTTGCGCAATCGTCCCCGGAATTCTTCGACGAGCAGTTCAACGTCAATGTGCGCGGAGCCTACTTCACGGTCCAACACGCTGTTCCGCTCATCTCCGACGGCGGCGCCATGCTGTTCACCGCTTCGATGGTTACAAGCGCCGCAGAGCCGATGTCCAGCGTTTATGCGGCTACCAAGGCAGCGCTTCGCTCGTTCGGGCGAATCCACGTTTGAGATTATTGACCATTAGCCCTGGAAGCACGCAGGATACGGCGGTTGCCAATGTGATGCCGGCTCCTATGCGTTTCTTCCTGAACCACATCTTCATGCCTCTCATCGGGCCGAGGATCGGTCTGGCGCATTCCCTGGAGAAAGGCGCAGCGCATCGTGGATGGTTTGACAGCACCCTCGAAAGCGGACATTTCTAAGCTCGCGCACCCGGCGTCGGCCCGCATGATCGCGCTCGCAATACAGAACAAAGTCGATGGCTTCAGCCGTCTCCGAACGAATGAAAGAGTGATTGAGATTCGCCCTGGCACTCAGGGCGAGATCCGATAGCCGATTCAAGGCATCCCACGCGCTCTTGGCATGGATCGTCGAAAGTGTTCCGCCGTGGCCGGTATTCATGGCTTGCAAGAGGTCATAGCCGCATTCATCGCGTATTTCGCCCATGATGATGCGGTCGGGCGATGCCGCAGCGCGGCGGCGACAAGCTGGCTTGGCGTGACGGCAACCTGGCCGGGAATCGCCTCGACAGCCTCCCACCGAACGGCATTTGGATGGGCAATTTTCAACTCTGCTAGCTGTTCGATGACGATGAGCCGTTCATGCAACGGCACATGATCCAGCAGTGCCTTCATCAAAGTTGTCTTCCCGCTACCGGTTCCGCCGCTGATGATGCCGTTCTTCCGCTCGGCAATAAAGCCGACGACCGCATCCCGAATACTCTCCGGCAGACTTCCCGATGCAAGTAAGTATCCACCGGCAGAGCCGGTGGCTTTACGGTTGCTGGCCCCTCAAAGGGGCCTTTTCGCAACCGTCCGAAGCAACAGCAAGAACAAATGCAAAAGCCTCGTACTGCTGTCTTCACTGCCGCAGCACAGACAATTCGAGGGAGAACATACTCCCGGAATTCTCAAAGTTCTACTGCCACCCCGGCAGAGCCG
>JASHRF010000102.1 GCA_030037545.1 Acidobacteriaceae bacterium
GACGAATTGCGGGGGCGCGGCATCAATGCGCCGTTTGCTCAGGGTGAAGTGATGCTGAATGGAGTTCCTCTGCCGCGTCCGCGCCCTTTCGAAACGCCTGCCGATGCGGACGCCAAGCGCGATTTTCCTGTGGAGTACACCTGGAAAACGCCGCTCTGCGACTGCGATGAGCCCGAGCAGGCGTGGCAGATTTGCGAGGTCCTTCGCCGCGCCGGCATCGAGAGCTGGATCGACGGACCAGGCCGGTTTTCTCCCCACGCCGAATTGGATCTGGCCAATCCGCGGGTGCTGGTGGCCGCCGATCAGCTCGATGAAGCCCGCACCATCGCGGCCCGGCCCATGCCGCCGGAGATTGTCGAACTTTCCCGGATGAGGTTGCCGGATTTCGAGCCGCCGCCGTGCCCGCGTTGCGGCGCGCAGGATCCGCTGCTTGACGCGGTTCACCCGTGCAATGTGTGGCGATGCGAGGTGTGCGGCGAGCAATGGCGCGATGGAGGGAACGGACCAAGCGATGAAGGGAACTAGCTGGCGGATAAGACGGAAAGAGCCGCCCGGCAACAGGGCAGCTCTCTCCTAGGGAGAATAGTTCCAACGGAGGCAAAACCGCCGAAACTTTCTGGCTGCATACTAGGAGCGGGGGGAGGCGGTGTCAAGGAGAATGTTGTGGAGAAATAAGCTATTTATTTTGTGTAACTTATAATTTGATTTTTGTGATGCTGCCAGCCCGCTTCTTCACCAAGTTTTCGCCATTTAGCTTCGGGCATTTGCCGGAATTCTCCCGTTTTCATCGGGTTAACATCCATTTTTCCACAGGCTTAGCGGACAGTCAGCCCTTCGTATGCGGCTGGTGAGCTGCTCTGCGTGTCTCGTCCCACGGCTCGCGCAGGTCGAGATGGATGAACTCCTCGTCGTAGACCGATGACGCGGGCTTGCCGTGCGCTACGCGCCACAGCGCCCGGCCCCCGCCCAGAAAGAATCCCAGCAGAATCGCTGCGATGGCGCCGACGATGACGATGGTGGCAATTCCCAGAAGCAGCGCGCCGGTCTTCGAGATCTCAGACTCGGTGGGCTGCGGAATCTTGGTGAGGTCGGCTTCGTAGTGAACCATCTCGATGAGGCGATGACTCTCGTCGGGTATGGCGTCGCCGCTCACCAGCGTCACCAGCACACCGCTGCGCCGCACCTCGAGCGAAGCCTGGTCGGAATCGGTGAGCGCCTTGGTCCACGGCGGCTGCGCTTTGCTGCCGGGTTGGATATAGTCGCGGATCCTGGCCTCCTGCGCCATCGCTATCTGCGGCGTGGGATACTCGATGATGGTCAGCACGGCTGGCCCTGAGGTCAGCGAGTAATTCGCAGTTGCGGTCTCCGCGCCTTTGTCGAAGTCGACCAGGCTGGGCGGCAGCACGCCACCGCCGCCCGCATAGCCCGCTGGGCCCTCCGCGTAGTGCGTGGTCTGATGATCGAGATTGGTTGTGGGCAGGTAATAGAGAATCGGCGGCAGCAGTGCGCGGTTGCCGGTGGGAACCGGGAGGTGCGCGGCCACCGAGCGCAGCTCGCCGGCCGTCATGGGACCGATGTGCGAATCATTCGCATCCACAACCGTATCGCCCTTCCAGAAGAGCACGCGGTTCTTGTCGGAAGCGGCGCCTTCGCCAATGTCCTCTTTGGCCCAGCCGTTGGGACGGAAACATGAGTACGCGCCATACGCCCCGCTCATGTCCCCAAAGCGCATGGCGCGCAAGGTGAGCGTCTCCTGCACGTCGCGCTTGTAATTGGCGACCTCGCCGTAGCTGAAACCGTACTCTTTGAGCGCGGCAACGTCGTTCGGATCGATCTCCGCGGGATCGCTGCTCAGCTTGGGCGGAGACGATTGCACCCATCCGTCGAAATCGGTGGGCAGCAGCGGCTTGGGCGCTGGCGGAAGCTGAATGGTCGTGAGGTCGGGCTTGTGGAAGACAGTCTTGGCCGGCGAGGTTTGCGCAGCGGCGGCAGCAGCGCCGCACGCCAGCACTACAGAACCCAGGATAGCCGCCGAAAACCGCATCAATCGCACCAAACGCCGCCCCGTGAGCTTCTTGTGCCCACTCCTTTAGGGTACACGCCATATTCGCGCCGGTGCGCCTGCCTTTTTCGATATGGACGACGCGGAAAGGGTTTGCATCGCGGGTGCAGATTGGAGAACACGCAATTTAAGGAGTTTCGTGTCAGGACACGACCCTCTTATTCGTGCCGGTTAATGTCGCAAGACTTGCGGGCTTCAGCCCCTGCCAGGCATCTGAAAAACATCGCACGCCGACGGAGTCTTCTGCTAGCTTGGCTGGCATGAGATTTTTCGATCGCTTTTCATCCGCCAAAACCGTTGGCTTAGCCGTTCTGCTGTGTCTCGCCGCCGGCTCGGCCATCGGCCGGATCACCGCTCAAACGCCTTCCCCCTCGCCATCAGCTCAGGCTTCACGACCTGCAAACACGCCCGACGTTCCCGATTGGGCGCTGCCGGGTTCGGCCACGCACAAGCAGATTCCTCCGCCCAAGGATTTCCATCGGCCTACCAAAACATTCCCAGGCAAGATCGGCCTCTTTGAGGCGCAGTCAGATATTGGTGGCCCGCTCGTGCCAGGCAGCGCGAGTTACGACTCGGCCACGGGTACGTACACTGTGAATTCCGCCGGATACAACATCTGGTACACGCGCGACGAGTTCCGGTATCTCTGGAAGAAGATGTGGGGCGATGTCTCCTTCGCGGCCAACGTAGGTTTTCCGGTCCCGGAGAATCCGCCCCACGATCGCAAAGTGGTGATGGTCATCCGCCAGGACCTCGACGACGACTCCAAGGAGATCATGGTCGCCGAACACGGCACCGGCATGGTTCACCTGGCGGAACGGCCGGAGAAGAACGAGATCATGAGCGATATGGAGTACCGCATCAGCGGCTCCGCGCTGGGCCCAGTGATGCCGCAGCGCATCGGCATCGAAAAGCGCGGAGACAGCGTGAGCCTGTGGGTCAGCGTGAAAGGAGAACCCATGCACCAGTTCGGCCCGCCCATGCCGATTCACTTCAGCGGGCCGTTTTATGTAGGGATCGGCTTTTGCTCGCATTACCCGGTGACGATCGACAGCGGGCAGTTTTCGCACGTGGTGCTGGAGAATGCCGCCGGGAGGATGCGGTGAATTGATCCGCGGAGGCTTTGGAGCAGAAAGTTGATGCAAGACGACTTATCGGTACAAACCGGCGCCGGTGAGCGCATTCGCGATTTACCACTCGTCGCGAGAGTTACTTGAGAGTCAATTTCAAAGATCACTTGCCCGACAATCCGGTGGCGTATCGAGAACACGTTCTAGAGGCAATCCACAATCCTCCGGCCCTTGATGCCAGCGCCGCAACCGTGGCGGCTCGCGCTCCTGCGCAGGTTGCGCTGCGCACTTTCATCGTCAGGTGAATGAGTCAAGGCCAGAAATCAGGAATCGCGAAATTCATACTTGACATCGGCAGAAAACCCACTACCATATGGTTGTGGATGGCCTGGGGACAACATTTGCGGCTTTGTCTGATCCAACCCGGCGGGCCATGATCGAACGGCTCTCCCTTGGGCCTGCCTCTGTGCATCGATTGACGGAGCCGTTTGCGCTCTCGCAGCAGATGATTTCAAAACATATTGCCTACCTGGTGCGGGCGCGGATTGTGATCAAGACCAAGCATGGACGAGAGAGCATTTGCACGCTTAGGCCAGAGGCGATAAAGACCGTCAGCGACTGGGCGATTAGTTATCGCCAATTCTGGGAAGAGAGTTTCGACAAGCTGGAGGTGGTTGTGAATCAAATGAAAAAAGCGGAGGTCAGAGATGACAAAAAACACGGTGAATGAGACGGAGCGGATGGTTGTCACCAGAGTTTTTGATGCCCCACGCGAATTGGTTTGGAAGGCGTGGACAGACCCGAAATACGTCATGCAGTGGTGGGGACCGAAGGGCTTTACTGCGCCGGTTTGTCAGATGGATTTTCGCGTGGGAGGAAAGTTGCTCTGCTGCATGAAGGCGCCGGATGGGCAGGAATTCTGGAATGCGGTTGAATACTACGAGATTGTTCCGTGCGAGAAGATCGTTTCCTTGATGTACTTTTCGGACTCCAAGGGAAACAGGGTTGACCCTGCGCAATTAGGAATCGAACATGAGGCTATAGACGGTGCGTACGACGTGACCATCTTTGAGGATCTCGGGAATGGCCAGACGAAACTCACCTTCATTGGAAATGAACCCATGGAGAGCGCGAAAAATAGCGGTCAAATGGAGGGCTGGATCCAGATACTCGATAAAGTTGCCGCAGTTGTTGCGGGGCTGGCGCAGGCGAAATAAGAAGTTGAAGCCTGGACGATCGTCATGCGCGAGATTGTGAACGCCAGGCAAACGCAGGTCCATCCCCGCCAACCCCAGCCAGGGGTGGCTGCGGAGGCTCAGTTCAAGCGCGCTCTCGTCACCGGGCTGAATCGTCGCCTTGGCGGATAAGTAACCCTTGGTTCAACTGCCGCCTTGAGGCCAACGCGCTCATCAAGCAAGGATTTGAGCCGGGATCGGGACATTAGTCCGAGAAACGGGCTCGTCATCAACAACGCACTTTTCAGGCGCTTAATTGCTCACGACCGGCAGCTCCAGCGCCGAGTCGTGACCGGGGCCGGACTCGATGGTGATGGTCTCCGCCTTGTAGTCGGCGGGTTTGGCTTTCATGATGTTGGGCACAAAGGTCTGCGGGTTGCGGTCGTAGAGCGGGAACCATGTGCTCTGAATCTCGACCATCACCGTGTGCCCGGCTTTGAAGACGTGATCCACGCCGTGCAGCGAGTATTTGTACTCGTGAATGGAGTTGGGCGCGAGCGCTGTCGGCATATCGTAACCCGATAGATAGCGGCCGCGGAAGATCTCTGCATTGGTCATGAGCTGGTAGCCGCGCATCTTCACATCGGGATCGTCGTCTGGGTATTGGTCGATGAGCTTGACCACCATATCGTTGTCCGACCCGGTGGTAGCGGCGTAGATGTCGGCCACTACTTCGCCCGTCAGCCTCAGGTCGCGCTGCAGCACCGGCAGTTTCCATACGGCCACGTCCTTGCGCCCGGTGACGAAGCGCTGATCTTCGGTGAGCCAGTTGTACCACTGCGAGTCTGTTCCGTAAGTAGGCTGAATAGGCCGATGGCGGTAAGGAACGGGATCGCCCGGATCGCTCTCGTAGCTGGTCGCCACCGGCGCAGTAGCCGCGCTCCAACCCAGCAGCCCTCTGCCGTCAAGATAAAGTTTCGCTGTGTGCGCAGCATCGGGCGGAAAGTGCTGGTAATACCGCCAGGTGTCGGCGCCGGTCTCGTAGCTGGCCGTGTTACCCAGATCGAAACCGGGCTCGCCTTTCAGATAATGCGCAAAGAATTTGGCCTCGATGTCGCGGCGGAATTCCGAGCCGATGGGCTGGCCGTAATCGAGATTGCCCAGGCGTATCGACGACGAGGACCAGTACCCGTGCCGCCATGGGCCTTCGGCCAGAAAATTTTCGTGGTGCGTGTCGTGAGGCTCCAGTTTCGCGTACTCCTCCTGCGGGCCCCACATGTCTTCCTGGTCGTAGTATCCGCCCACGGTTAGCGTAGGCACGGCCACTGTATTCAGGTGATATTCGACACCACGCGAAGACCACACCTGGTCGTAGGCGGGGTGGTTGAGAAAGAGCTTCCACGTCGGCAGCACCTTGGAACGGGACTGCTTCACGTCCTGCTGGAATGAGCCGCGCTCCAGGAAGAAGTCGTAGCCATCCATAGGCTTGCCGTCCGCCGTCTTGCCGTAGCTGTCGCCGGTGAACTTCTTGCTCG
This sequence comes from Acidobacteriaceae bacterium, assembly GCA_030037545.1. Lineage (GTDB taxonomy): Bacteria > Acidobacteriota > Terriglobia > Terriglobales > Acidobacteriaceae > Telmatobacter. The sequence continues at coordinate 5,843 of JASHRF010000102.1, forward strand.
ATTCCATGTCGAGCACGTAATCGTATCCGTAGCTCTGGCGGAAGGCGCCGTTGTGGAAGAAATCGTCGCCAATCCACACGTCGATCATGGGCGCCTGCGGCGAAATAGCCTTGACGGCCGGGTGCGGATCGATGCCCGCCATCATGGCCAGAAAGCCGTCGTAGCTGGTGCCCACTACGCCCACGCGTCCATTGTTGCCCGGCACATTCTTGAGCAGCCACGCGACAGTGTCGTAGGTGTCGGTGCTCTCGTCGATCGCATTGGAATTCGAGTGATCGGCGAGCGGGCGCATCATGACGAATCTGCCCTTGCTGCCGTAGCGCCCGCGAATGTCCTCAGCTACGTAGATATAGCCTGCGCGCGCCAGCTCCGGCCGCTCGGCGAAAAACGATGCGCGGCTGGTGTCGGCCACGCCATAGGGCGTGCGCTCCATCAGGAACGGCAGGGGATTGGGAATGTCGGCGGGCTTGAGAATGACCGCGTGCAACTTGACGCCGTCGCGCATGGGAATCATGACGTCGTTACGGACGTAATCGTGAAACACATGATGGACTGCGGCGCCGGTGCGCGTGTAGGCGGCCTCGGGCTGGCGCGAGTAGACCACACTGTTGGCCAGGCCGGTGGAGTCGAGCGTGAAGCGGAAGCCGCCGCGAGAGCTGGGGATCGCAAACTCGGTGGCCGATACGCTGCGCAGCGCCGTGGGAACGATGCGGTCCGACTCGACCGTGAGCGCGCCGTTCTGCACGTAAAAGCTGAGCGGGGAGTCGGGATCGTTGGGGTTGGTGTACTCGCCGGAGAGCGTGGCAAGCTGCGACGGCGTTGCCGGCGGCGGCGCTGCGACGGCAGCTTGCGGAAATGGCGCGGCATGAGCTTCGGGGATCGCGGCGAAGAAGAGGACAAGGTAAAAAGACGCAAAAACGTCACGGCAGTGAAGCAAGACGGGACCTCCTGTTCCTAATTTAATGCTTCAAAGTTGCTTGGCGGCTGGCGGGGCTTTCTGATCCCTGCTCTCTGTCTTTAGTGCGCGTGTCCGTGATGGTACGTCTGGCCGGAGTCGTGCGCCATCTCTTCGATAGGAACCACGCACCCCTCCAACTCGCCACAGCCGATGTGCTCGAACTGAATGGTGGTATGGCTGATATGGAAGTGGTCGCGCAGCACGTGATTGAGCTTGATAAGGATGCAGGCGCTCTCGGAGGGCGGAATGTCGGCGATGGTCACATGGCAAGCCAGCGCGCGCGAATTCGAGCCCAGGCTCCAGACGTGCAGGTCATGGACGTTGATGACGCCCTCGACCCGCTCCATGCCGGCGCGAATCTGAGGCAGCGCCATGCCGCGCGGCGTGCCTTCGAGCAAAATGTTGAGAGTCTCGCGCACGATGCCAATGCTCGACCAGAGAATGAGCGCGGCGATGAGCAAGGACAGCGCAGGGTCGATCCAGTTTTTGCCCGTGGCCAGAATGCCGGCGCCTCCGGCGATGACCGCGGCCGTGGAAAGCGTGTCGCCGGCCATGTGGATAAAGGCGGAACGGAGATTGACATCGTGAGCCACCTTCCACAGCAGCGCGGCGATCGCGCCGTTCATCACTACGCCGGCCGCTGCCACGTACATCATGAGGCGCGGCTGCACCATTACGGGATTCGAAAGGCGGTGCACGGCTTCGGCACCGATCCACAGCGCGATGACGATCAGCGCCGCGGCATTGATGAACGCGGCCAGCACGCCCGTACGCTGGTAGCCGAAAGTGCGCGCGTTGTCGGCCGGCCGGTTATGGAAGTAGACGGCAACGAAGCTGAGCAGGAGGGCGAGAAAATCGGAGGCGTTATGGCCGGATTCCGAAAGCAGCGCCAGCGAGTGGGCATGCAGTCCGGCCGCAAAGGTGACCACAACGTAAGCCAGCGTGGCGGCCAGCGAGATGCGCAGCACGATGCCGGTTCGTTTTGAGTTCTGGGCCGGGGACGTCGCGTGGACATGCATATTTTACTAGAAGCTGTTTCATAACCCTGTTTTGAAAGGGCACGGCTTCAGCCGTGCCAATAAGTTCCCCAAAAACGTGGGGCTTTAGCCCCTGAGGAACGATGACAGACGGGTTATGAAACCACTCCTAGTGTAACCCCGGTTGGGTATGGTGAAAAGGCAGGGACAAAAGGCCCAAAGAGACAAGAGACAAAGCAAACGGCGCGTCTCGGTTTCTTCGCCACAATGGGCTGAAAGCTTGCAGGCCGGCAGGCGTTCAGCCCCTTTTTCCCTTTGTCCCTCAGGTGTTTGTCCCTAGTCCCTTAGTCCCTGCTTTCCCCAAATGGCTGGTATCAATCGGCTCGGGATCGTCGAAGTGCGGGAACTGCGGCAGGCCTGCGCGCAGGCCGCTCCAGCCTTCGGCGAATACAATGCTGTTCTGGGGATTGCCGGGCTGGTAGCGCACCGAGCAGGGAAAGCCGACGCGAATTTGCGCCTTATCGAGGGCTGCGGCCATGGTGGTAATGTCCTGCGAGCACTCGTAGTCCACGCCGCCGATGCGGTAACTGAAGAGCAGCAGCGTGAGCCCGCGGCCGTCGTCGGCCTTCATCTCGCAAATGTCGAGCAACATGCCGTCCACCAGGCGCCCCGACTGCACCAGAAGCTGGCGGCGGAGGCGTTCCAGCTCCTCTTCGGTGGGGCGCTTGCGCAGCAGCAGCCAGCCAACCACACCACCCAGCACGGCAATCGAAGCTACCCCGCCGGCAATCTCCCAACCGCTTTTGCTGAGCAGGATCATTCCTGGCGCGACACCATCCATTCCCCAATTAGAGGATAGCGCAGGTGGAATGAGAGGCGTGTTAAGTGGCAAACATTGCGGAACGGCTGCCAGCCGCGCTGCCTGCGCGGACGGCTTTCCTCGCTACTGGATGACCTATACTAATCTCTGCGAATGAGGGAAACCGCGCGCCGGGATTCCCTGTTTTTGTGATTTTGGATGAAAGAGTTGCGATGAAAGCAAAATCCCGGATCCGCTCCACCACCGTGATTTGCGTGCGCCGGGACGGCCAGGTGGTGATGGCCGCCGATGGGCAGGTGACGCTGGGCGATCACGTGCTCAAGCATTCGGCGAAAAAAATCCGGCGGCTTTACCAGGACAAGATTCTGGCCGGCTTTGCCGGCTCGACGGCCGACGCCTTCAATCTGTTTGGCCGCTTCGAGAGCAAGCTCGAGCAACACGCCGGCAACCTGAACCGCGCCGCCGTGGAGCTGGCCAAGGATTGGCGCACCGACAAGATGCTGCGCAACCTGGAGGCTCTGCTGCTGGTGGCCGACAAGGGGCAGACGTTTTTGATCTCCGGCTCCGGCGACGTGATCGATCCTGACGAAGCGTTGGCGGCCATCGGCTCGGGCGGCAGCTATGCCACGGCCGCGGCCCGCGCGCTGATGGAGAATACCAATCTGGGCGCGCGCGAGATCGCCGAGAAAGCCATGAAGATCGCCGGCGATATCTGCATCTATACGAACGACCACATCACGATCGAGGAGTTGAAGTAACAGGAACGCTGCGGCGGGAGAGCGTTTTTGAAAGGGCACGGCTTCAGCCGTGCCAATAAGTTCCCCAAAAACGTGGGGCTAAACAGGTTGCGGAAAAAGTTTCCCAGGTAGTTACTGTTTCTCCACAGGGAAATGGATTAGATGAGAAGTATGCGTGGAGAAGACGAGAAGCAGACGGCGATATTCGGTTATGTAACCATGGCGCAGCGCATTCCCGCCGCACACCCGGCGCTGAAGCCCACGAAAGTTGGCAGCACATATCGGCACGACTAAAGTCGTGCCCTTTTAAAAACACGCGCGACGCGACTAGCATCATACTGAGGCGCGGAGAGCATCGCTTCTAAGAGACAAATGGCTATCTACCTACCCGCATCCGCTGAAGAACAGGATCTCGCACTCGACGAGCTGACGCCGCGCGAGATTGTCGCCGAACTGGACAAGCACGTGGTGGGCCAGCGCGCCGCCAAGCGCGCCGTGGCCATCGCGCTGCGCAATCGCCAGCGCCGCCAGAAGCTGCCGCCCGACATCGCCGAAGACATCATGCCCAAGAACATCATCATGATCGGGCCCACGGGCGTGGGTAAAACGGAGATCGCGCGCCGGCTGGCCAAGCTCACCAATTCGCCCTTCCTCAAAGTCGAAGCCTCGAAGTTCACCGAGGTGGGCTACGTGGGCCGCGATGTGGAATCGATCGTGCGCGACCTGGTGGAGATCGCCATCGACATGGTGCGCGAAGAGCGCCTCGAAGAAGTGGAAGACCGCGCCGAAATGAACGCCGAGGAGCGCCTGCTCGACCTGCTGCTGCCTCCGCCTCCAGCCGCGCCGCATGGGCAGGAGGGCCAGATGACGCTGCCCGGCACGGAGAGTCACCAGCGTTCGCGCGAAAAATTACGCCAGCAGTTCCGCGAAGGCAAGCTCGACGACCGCATGGTGGAAATGGATGTGCGCGAGCGCAGCATGCCCCAGTTCGGCATCATCAGCAACCAGAATCTCGAAGACATGGAGATGAACCTCCGCGACATGTTGCCCAACATCTTCGGAGGTGGCACCAAGAGGAAAAAGATGAAGGTGACGGACGCCTTCGACTACCTGGTGCAAGAGGAAGAGGGCCGGCTCATCGACATGGATTCGGTGAATCGCGCCGCAGTGGAGCGCGTGGAGTCGAACGGCATCGTATTTCTCGATGAGATCGACAAGATTGCCGGGCGCGAGGGCGGGCATGGGCCTGACGTATCGCGCGAGGGCGTGCAGCGCGACATTTTGCCCATCGTCGAAGGCACCACTGTGAACACGCGCTACGGCATGGTGCGCACCGATCACATTCTCTTCATCGCCGCCGGCGCGTTTCACGTGTCGAAACCCAGCGACCTGATTCCCGAACTGCAGGGCCGCTTCCCCATCCGCGTGGAACTGCAATCGCTCACCGTAGACGATTTTCTGCGCATTCTCACCGAGCCCAAGGCCTCGCTCACCAAGCAGTACACGGCGCTGCTTGAAACCGAAGGCGTGCGGCTCGAGTTCTCGCCCGAGGCGCTGCGCGAGATGGCGGAGTTTGCCTTCAAGGTGAATGAGTCGACAGAAAACATAGGCGCGCGGCGGCTGCATACCATCATGGAGCGCGTGCTTGAGGACGTGAGCTTCCTGGCGCCGGATGTGGCGCGGCGCGCGCCGCACGAAGAGAACGGAGCTGCCATCTCCGCGGCCATCCAGCAGGAAGCTACCGGCCCGCTGCCCTACCAGGAGCGCATGACGGCGTCAGGTCCGGAGAAGGTTTTCCTCATCGACAACGCGTACGTGAAGCAGATGGTAGCGTCGATCGTGCGCGATCAGGATTTATCGCGGTACATCCTCTAGCGGTTTTTATTTCAGGGTCAGGTGTCGTTTTTTTTGTTCCGCGGCTCGGCTATTCTCTACCTCGACGCAAAATTCTCTTGCGCAGACGGCGCTCGAATCTGCTAACGTAAATGCGTACCTCGGCAGCCCGCGCGGCTCGTCCAATTAGCGGGCTCTACCTGCTTTCTCCTGCTTCTGAGGGACTGCGGATGGAGGCGATCAGAAGCACACCGGGATGGTGTGCCTGCGCCTCGCATCTGCGTCACGCCAGGGCGATACACCTTTCCCTCCACGCCACGCAGTTCCACGCACAAGGAGAAAAGCCATGAGTCATTCCGTGCATCACCACAAGATCAACTACATCGAGTTCGCCGCGGCGGATGTGGCGCGCGCGAAGAAGTTTTACGCCCAGGCCTTCGGCTGGAGCTTCCAGGACTGGGGACCGGAGTACGTCAGCTTCGACGCGGCCAGCGCCGGCATTGACGGCGGCTTTCGCAAGGCCGGCGCAGAGCAGGCAAGCGGTGATGCAGCGCCGCTGATCGTGCTTTACTCCGCGGACCTAAAGGAAACAGAAGCTGCAATTGTCGCCGCCGGCAGCCGTATTACTGTGCCCACCTACGAGTTTCCCGGCGGGCGCCGCTTCCACTTCTCCGACAGCGTGGGCAACGTGCTCGCGGTCTGGTCGGAGTGAGGCCGTGAACGGTGGTCGGTGACCGGTAAACAGCTCCGGCGCACGCTGGAGGATCGCTGCTCCGACCACCGATCACCGATCATCGATCACCAAGTATTTTCTCAGGAAGCTCAGCGACCGCTCTCGCGCGGTCTTCGAGGCATCGGGGTTGTAGCTCGACCGCGCATCGCAGTTGAAGCCGTGGCCGGCGTCGTACCAGTAAATCTCCACCTCGGGATGCGCGGCCTTCACCTTATTCACTTCCTCCGCGGGAATGTGCGCATCCTGGCGGCCAAAGTGCAGCATGGCAGGGCAAGTGGGCTTTTCCTGAGCGTACTGTCCGATGCGGCCGCCGTAATATCCCACCGCGGCCGCGGCGCGCAGGCGCGTAGCCGCAAGCCAAGCCAGCGTGCCGCCAAAACAATAGCCGATCACGCCAACTTTCTTGCCGCTGGTGGAACCGGCATATTGCATGGACGCTTCCACGTCGAGCAGAGATTTCTCGATTTCGAGCTTGGGGATGAAGCTCATCGCCCGCTGCATGTCCGCGCCCTCATAGCCAAGCTCGACCCCGCGCTCGATGCGATCGAAGAGCGCCGGCGCAACGGCGACAAAGCCGTCGCGGGCGTAGCCATCGGCCACGTGGCGAATATGCGCGTTCACGCCAAAGATTTCCTGCACCACCACCAGGCCGGCGCTGGGCTCGCCCGCGGGCCGGGCTACATACGCGTTTAGCTCGTGGCCGTCTGACGCACGCAAGGTTACGGTTTCACTCATGCTGTCTCCTTGCTCCCAGTATGGATGCCGACCGGCGAGGCGATCAACCGGTGCTGCGATCCATTGGCGCTGCTACAACGGCGTATGGCACGTGAACCGGCAAGAAAAGCCTCTCTCAGGGGCCAAGGCTCACGCGTTGCCGGCCTTTACGGCAAGACTGAAAGCCGTGTGCTTTCAAAACCCGAATGATGCTTTTATGGAACCACTTCAGCGCTCAGTTCACGCGCGGCGGCAACTGCAGCTTGCGCGTGCCCAGCTCCTCGCGCACCAGCGTCAGGCCCAGGATGCAATGCTCGAAGCGATCGGAGAGCCGCGCAAACAGCGGCGCTTCCTGCTCGTACTCGAACAGATTGAACTGGCTGACAATGAAGTAGCTTTCCTTGCCGGCGCGGATCAAGTCGCCGAGACTCGGATAATTGTGGCGCAGACGGCGGCTGGAACCCGCGGCTTCAGGGTACATACCGGCCACAAACAGCGAGTAGTCGCCGATGTGCTTGCGCAGGGCGCGCTCGGCATCGAAGGATGGCGCGGGGCCGTTGACCGGATCGGCGGCGCTGATCATTTCCGCCAGCTCTTCCACGGGCCGGCCCATTTCGTCGCGCACCCGGTATAAATTTTCCGCGTCCGAGAACTCGCAGAGCATGTGGGCCACGTAGCCCGTCACATCGGGATCGTTGAGGCCCAGCTTGCCTTCGTAACTGTTGCGGACTGCCTGCTGAAAGAAGCGCTCAAGAGGATGAGCCGGTTGGGGATGAAGTTGTTCAGCCATATACACCTCCCGCTTGGCGGGAATGGTAGCGCGCCTGCCGCGGGAGCCAGTGCAGAAAAGCCCCTGCACGAGGCTCGTTCTAGTCAGATGCGCAGCGGCTGCGCGCGGGCAGCCGGTTGCCGCCTGAGGCAAGGCTGTTCCCTGTCGAGCTGCGCCGGGAACCAACCAGCCTAGCCCATTTATGTTGCTGTAACACTGAGATTAGCGGAAAAGTTGCGAAGCGCAAGAGGGGGAATAAAGTTTGTTAGCAGTGTCGCAATTCGAGTGCAAAATTCTGCACGCAATAACCGCAGCCTCAGCAAGCTGCCCTTCCATTCAAGGCGGCTGATCTGAGGGACTCCTGAATGAGCTGGTTTTTTGAAAGGGCACGACTAGAAGTCGTGCCACAACTGCTGCACGAGCGACCGGTCAATGTCGAACCAAGGAAGGGTCAGCATCATAAGCAAGGTCTAGAAGCAGACCACGACAGCCCCGATCAGCGCCCAGAGTACAATCCGCGTCTTCACGGTTTCACCAGCTTACCCCTGCGCAGCGGTGTTACACCCACACTTGGACGGCTGGCCGATCTCCCGCGATCAAGGCGTAAGTATAGAGCGGGTTTTTGAAAACGCGCTCTGCTGACCATTGATAACTGATCACTCACAACTGTCTTCACGCCGCCGCCGGCGCGCGCTGTTCCAGCTCAGCCAGCCGCTTTGCTAGCAGTTTTTCGAGATTCACCAGCGCGGCAGAAAAGCCTTCGATGCCTTCCTTCAGCTTGTCTTTGGCCATCCGATCCTTGGCGTGCATGGCGTCGAAGGTGGCTTTATCGACGGTAATCCGCTCCATTTGCATCGACTTCGCTTTTTCCGGATCGAGCTTGCGCGGCAGCTCGCCCTGCGTCGATTCAAGCTCGCCCAGAAGCTGCGGTGAGATGGTGAGCAAGTCGCATCCGGCCAGTTCCGTGATTTCGCCGATATTGCGGAAGCTCGCCCCCATCACCACTGTCTTGTAACCGAAATGCTTGAAGTAGTTGTAGACGCGCGTGACCGACTGTACGCCGGGATCGTCGGCGCCGTGGAAATCCTTGCCGGTATCCTTCTTGTACCAGTCGAGAATGCGGCCGACAAAAGGCGAGACCAGCGTCACGCCTGCATCGGCGGCCGCGATGGCCTGGTGAATGCCGAAGAGCAGCGTCAGATTGCAGTGGATGCCTTCTTTTTCCAGCACTTCGGCGGCGCGGATGCCTTCCCATGTGGAGGCAATTTTGATGAGCACCCTCTGGCGGCTGATGCCCTCATGATCGTACATCTTGATGATGTTGCGCGCCTGCGCGATGGTGGCCTGGGTGTCGAAGGACAGACGCGCGTCCACTTCAGTTGAGACACGGCCGGGAATGATGGCCAGGATTTTTTTGCCAAAAGCGATGGCCAGGCGCTGGAAGGCGAGGTTGGCTACGTCCTTGTCGTTCGCGCTCTCGCCCAGTTCCTTCTTGGCGCCGGTGAGTACGCCATCGACTATGGGCTGGTACTGCGGCATCTGCGCGGCCGCGGTAATGAGCGAGGGGTTGGTGGTGGCGTCCTGGGGGCGGAATTTTTCCATGGCCTCGATATCGCCGGTGTCGGCCACGACGGTGGTATATCTGCGCAATTGCTCCAGCAGATTCTGTGGCATGATTCCTCCTCGGGGGCATTGCATGCGGCAGCCTTGCATCGGGGTAACTGCAGGCCGCAGGGAAACGCAATGCGCCCAATGCTCTCGTCGTTAGTGTACCGCTAAGTCAGATGCGGTGGATTAAAGCCGGTTGCACGATTGTTCAGGCCGCAGGATCAGCTAGGATTCGCCTCGACCGTATGCGCCAGCACGCCCAGGCCGGGAACACTTACCTCTACACGATCGCCGGGCTGGAGCGGCCCCACGCCGGAGGGAGTTCCGGTCAGGATCACATCGCCGGGCTCAAGTGTGAACGCCGCCGTGATGAAGCTGAGCAGGACGGGAATCGAAAAGATGAAGTCGGCCGTGGATGCGTGCTGGCGCACCTCGCCGTTGATGCGGGTTTCGAGCGGCACGCCGGCGTCGAGGTCCAGCTCGTCACTCACCAGCGGGCCGATGGGGCAGAATGTGTCAAAGCCTTTTGCGCGCGCCCACTGGCCGTCTTTCTTCTGCAGGTCGCGCGCGGAAACATCGTCGGCCAGCGTGCAGCCGCGCAGGACCACGCGCCAATCGGCATCGGCGGGCAAATTGCGCGCGCGGCGGCCAACCACCAGCGCCAGCTCGCCTTCAAAATCGACGCGCTCCGAAAGCTTGGGCAGGCGCACCGTGCCGCCGGGCGCCAGCAACGATGACGGGGGCTTGAAAAAGAGCAGCGGGTCTGCGGGAATTTCGTTGCCCAGCTCGCGCGCGTGCTCGCGGTAGTTGCGGCCTACGCAGACGATTTTGGAAGGCGTCACCGGCGGCAACAGTTCTGCGGCGCTCAGCGGCATGGGCTCGAAGTCGAAGCTCCACGATGTTGCGCTGTTGTGCTCCAGCCGGAAGGCGAGATCTTCTTCGGGCGCAGAGACGAGGTCCACGATCCAAAGCTCGCTCTGGGACCCGCCGCCGCGCTCTTCCACTTTGCCGTAATGAGTCTTGCCTTCAAAGAAAAAGCGGCAGTATTTCATGGCGAATCTCTCCTCGGACTTCCTCCGTTTGGTTTGTTACCGATGCTGGGTGCCCCACGTCTCGATTCTGAAACCTGGGAGGTCACAATCTCAAGGATCGAATTCGCGCGGTCAGAAACCTGATGCTAACGCGGCCTACGGCGCGGGCATCGTTTCTTCGGCCGGCGCGGAGCGCGCGCTTTCGCGGCCGTTCTCACCCAGCGCGGTGACGGCGTACTCGTAAGTGTGGCCCGGCTCGACGTTGGGATCGTGGAAGCCGGGACCGACGACGGGCTGCGGGGACGAGATGCGCTGCCACGGCGCCGGCGACTGTCCCGCCGCAGCAGGCTCGCGGCGATAGACAGCGTAGCCTGCCAGATAAGGCTCGCTGTCGGGCTTCCAGCTCAGGTCGATAGACGGACCTACGCCGTTCTCAGCGGGCGTGGGCACGGCGGCCAGGCCGGTGGGCACGGCCGGCGGAAAGACATTCTCCGCTTCCACGCAGACCAGCGGCGAAAGCGGCCCGTCGAGCTCCACTTGCTTGTCATCCACGGTAAGCCTGGCGATGCGCTGGGCGCGATAGGCGTAGGTTTCGCCGAAGCGGATGTCTTTGTCGAGCGTTCCCCCGCGAACTCCACCGGCAGGAACCAGCAGGTCTTGCTTCACCGGCTCCGCCGCAACCCCAAGCGGGCCTTGTGCCGGACCTTGCGCCAGGCCGTGCGCGGACTTGGCCTGAGGCGGCGTGAGCAGAGTGCGCTCCAGGCGAATCTGCGTCTCGTACGGCTCCGGCGGGCCGGGCGTCCAGCGCAGCACAATGCCCTCTTTGCGGACCGCCGCGCTGAGGCCGGAAACCGGTGCCGGCGCCTGGCCGGCCACCACCATGGCCGCATTCGAGAGCCCGGCCGAGCGGCCGCGTTTATTGGTCAGCTCGACAGAATAGCGCAGCGGCCGCGGCGCGCCGCTAGCGAGCGCTGAAGGCAGCGTCTCAGTGAATGCGCCGCTGACGCCGGGCAGAAACGCGAGGTTGGCCGCCGTAGCGCATCCGCCGCCCGCAGTCTCGGTGCGGCAAACGCGAACGTAAACCGCAATTTTGGGTTTCAGCGCGACTTTGGACGTATCGCGTTTCGGCATGGTCCACTCCAGGCTGACTTCACCGCCGCTGCGGCTGGCGGTCAAATCGGTGACCGGCTCAGGCAGATTAAGTGAAGGCGGCTGCGGCGCGGCCGGCATGCCGCAGCCGGAAAGAAACGCCACGCCGCAAAACGCAATCGTCCGTACCGCACACCTGAACTTGTCCGGCCATCGCATTGACCCCAGTCTAATGGACCAGCGCGGCTCGTTCGCCTGCCACTAAATTTGCGGAGTGCAGACGATTGGGCGCGCCCGGCCGCGTGACAGGTACAATTCTCAGGAATCCTACGCATTGCTGAGAGTCGAGCCGGACGAATTCCGGCGGGAGTTCCTGTGCTGATCTTTGCCGCCATCTTCGCCATCTTTGTTTACGGCATGACCGCCGCCATGCTGGGCACTATTCTGCCCGATCTGTCGGAGCGCTTCCGGCTCACTCCGGCGCAGAACGGCGCCATCGCCTTCGCGCAGGCGTTGGGGCTGATGCTCGCGTCGCTGGGCGTGGGGCCGCTGCTCGACACCGAAGGCGACAAGGTGGGCTTGGTGATGGGCTTGGCCTTCATCGTAGTGGCGCTCCTGGCGCTGCCTCGGTCGCGCGGTTTCCGGTCGGTCGCCGTATTGCTGTTCGTGCTCGGCGTGGGCGGTGGCATCGTGGTGACGGGCGCCAACGCATTGGTCAGCGGCGTGACGCCTGAGCATCGCGCCACAGCACTCAACTTGGTCAATCTCTTCTTTGGCCTGGGCGGACTGGCCACGCCGTTCATCGCGGCCAATCTCTTCAAGAGCAACGACCGCCGGGTTAGCGACGTTGGCGGGGTTAGCGGAACTGGAGGAGTTGGTTCCTCGCCGCCGCCGATTGGCTGGGTGCGGCTTTGCCTCGCCGTCGCAGCCCTCGCGGCAGCCGCTCTGGTGGTACAAGTGGTGGCGCACATGCCGGCCGCACCCGGCGCTTCAGGATTCGTGCTCGCCAAGGCCGCGCCGGTGCTGGGCCGGCCGCTGCTCTTCCTCCTGGGACTGTTTCTGTTCCTCTACGTTTCCTGCGAAGTGGGCGTCTGGAACTGGCTGCCGCGCCATCTGATCGCGCAGGGCGTACCGGAGTCGCGCGCCCTCAACATTCTCTCCCTCGGCTTCGGCCTCGGCCTGCTCATCGGGCGTCTGGCAGCAGGCTCGGTGCTGCTGCGCGCGCCGGCCATCGAGGTCACGCTGGCCGCGTCCATCGCCATGGCCGTGACCACTTTCCTCATGCTGCGCACCAACCGCGCGGGCGCGGCGTGGGTGCTGGTGTTCCTTGCCGGCCTCTCCATGGCTCCTGTCTTTCCCACCGCTCTCGCGCTCACCGGCGCAGCCTTCCCACACATGACAGGGACGGCCATCGGATTCGTAGTCACTTGCGGATGGGCGGGGCTGGCGGTTAGCTCAAAGGTCATCGGCGTCATCGCCGGCGGCGACCCGCGGCGGCTCAAAACAGCGCTGCTGCTGATTCCGGCATCCGCAGTGCTGATGGCGGGGCTGAACTTGGCCATGTGGTCGAGGATCAAATGAGTCCTCTCCGCCAATGGTCCGCTCAGGATTTCCGCAGCCGCTCGCAGGCTTCGTCCAGCTCCGCGTCCTGCTTGGCGAAGCAGAAGCGCAGCAGTTCTTCTCCGCATCCGGGACGGAAGAAGGCTGTCCCCGCCACCGACGCTACGCCTGTGCGGGCCATCAAGTTGCGGGCCTTCTCAGCGGCGGTTGCGCCGGGGAGATGCTCGGCACGGGCCAGAATGTAATAAGCGCCGGGCGGGATCAACGGGTCCATGCCGGCATCGCGAAGCGCCGCGGCCAGGCGCTCGCGCTTTGCTTGGTAATCGGCGGCTAGATGCAGGTAAAACGCGGGCGGCAACTGCTCAAGGCCCGCAGCGACGCCGTGCTGCAGCGGGGCCGGCGAGCAGACGTAGGTGAGGTCGTGGAAGTGGGCCATGGCCGGCATCCAGCGCGCATCGGCCGTGACATAGCCTACGCGCCAACCGGTTACCGAGTAAGTCTTGCTGAATCCCGACACCACGATGGTGCGCTCCCTCATGCCGGGCAGAGTGGCCGGGCAAATATGCTCGGTGCCGTCGTAGACAAAGTACTCGTAGATTTCGTCGGTGATGACGAATAGGTCGTGCTCCATGGCCAGCGCCGCCACGGCCTCGAGCTCGGCGCGCGTGAAGATTTTGCCGCTGGGGTTGGCAGGCGTGTTGAGCAGGATGGCGCGGCTGCGCGGGGTAATGGCGGCGCGTAGCGCATCGGCGTCGAGCCCCCAGCCGGGTTCGGTCAGCGCCACCAGCACCGGCACGGCGCGTAACGCCTTGAGCGTATTCACGTGGTAGCCGTAGAAGGGCTCGAAGACGACGACTTCGTCGCCAGGATCGAGCAGCGCCATGGCGGCCACGTGCAGCCCGGCGGTGGCGCCGCAGGTGACCATGACTTCATGCTCCGGGTCGTAGCGGATGCCGTAATCGCGGAGCTGCTTTTGCGCGATGGCGGTGCGCAGGCGCTGGTTGCCGTCGCAGCGGGTGTAAATGTTGTAGCCGTCGTGCATGGCCTTTACGGCCGCAGCTTCGACGACGGCGGGAACCGGTGTGTCGCACACGCCCTGCGCCAGGTTGATGCCGCCCATGCGCTCGCACTCGGTGGTCATGGCGCGGATTTCAGACTGATAAGTGTGCGGCGCGAGCTGGCTTAGGCCGAGACGAGGCGCGCGCGCTGGCACGGTCGGTGGGGTGACGGTCCCGGACATGGGGAAGAGGCTCCTCTATCTATATTGCCTTATCGATAAACAAAATGGGGAGCCGGCTGATCCGGCTCCCCGCGTTGCAATATGGTGTTTTTTACGACCAAGGATAGAAGAGGCTACGACGCCTTGCGGTGCTGTTCGGTCTGGTTGTGCTCTTCGCCTTTCCGGCCCTGCTGCTGCGCTTCGTTCGGGCGATTTTGGCCGGATTCGTGTCGGCCATGCTGGCCTTGCTGGCCCGTCTGCTCTGGGCCGTGCCACTCGCGGGATTCGCGGCCCCGGATCTCGTTCTGATTTTGATTGCCCTGATTCTGATTGCCGGGGTTCTCGCGGTTCATGGAAGAATCGCGGTTCCTCTCGCCTTCGTTTCCGGAGCGTTGCGAGGACGAAGAGCCCGGCTGGCCGGCGCCTTTCTGCGAGCCCTGCTGCGCGGAGGCTTGCTGGCCCGCCTGCCACTCTTCGCGCTTCTCGTGCTGACTTTCCATTTCCTGTGCCATAAGTTTCCCCTTGTCGAACGTCTTTTCGAACTGTTGCTGACCGTGAGAGGGGAACGAGACGGGTGAGGTTGCCTGCGGCGATCAGGCGGGCAATAGCCAAGGGGAGAACAACTATGGCTTGAAAGGGTTGCGATGCGGTGCACACAAATTCCGAATGCGCAGGCATCCTGAACGGGATCAGGATTTTCAATCCGCATCGGATCGCCCGCCCGCAAATTACCGTTAAGGAAAACCGTCGAAGCGGCGGGCTTTCACCGCGGCGAACTTCGGAAATTCAGCCCTGCTGTGCGACGGCCGAGCGCAGGATGGCGACGATCTGGTCCCGCGCGCGGGCCAGCGGACCCTCTACGGTGCATCCAGCGGCGTTTTCGTGTCCGCCTCCGCCCAGCCGCTCGGCGATGGCGGCCACGCTCAGGCTGCCTTTGCTGCGCAGGCTCACGCGGATGCGGTCCTCCGGCAATTCGCGCAGAAACGCCGCGGCCTCAATACCCGCGATCCCGATAGCGAAGTTGACAATGCCCTCGCAATCCTCGTCAACGGCGCAGGTGCGGACCAGATCAGCATGCGTGACCCAGAGCCAGGCCACGCGGCCCTCGCGATGCAGATTGTTGAGCGCCGTGCCCAGCAGCAGCATTTTCGAAAGCGGTGTCGAAAAGCAGACCTCCTCGGCAATGCGCACCGGGTCAGCGCCGGCCAGCACCAACTCCCGCGCCAGCTCGAATGTGGACGCGCGGATGGACCCGTAGGAGAAGCCGCCGGTATCGGTCAGCACGGTGGTGTAGAGGCAGGTGGCCATCTCCGGTGTAATGGTGGCGCCAGCGGCCCGCGCCAGCCGGTAGACCATCTCGCCCACGCTCGCTGCTTCGCAATCGATCCAGTTCACCTGGGCGTAGGCGCGGCCGCTCACGTGATGGTCGATATTGATGACAAAAAACTCTTCCAGCCCGCGCAGGCCGGCGCGCTCCAGCCCGTCGCACTCCAGAAGAATGACTGCATCGTAAGGACCGGAGACCGCGAGCGCAGGATGTATGCTCTCGGCGCCGGGCAGCTGTCGATACAGCAAGGGAACGTGGTCGGCGGTCACCATGTCAGCCTGCTTGCCCATCTGCTGAATCAACATGGCGCAGGCCAGCACGCTGCCCACGGCATCGCCATCCGGCCGGGCATGGGAACTGACCAGGAAACGCTGCCCGCGCCGCAACACGTCGACGATCGCCTTCACGGGATCGGCAGAGGAATCGATGACGAATTGCCCGGCGCCGTTCGCGTGATTAGCTTGCAGCCGGTCGACCGCTTCCGGATTGGGCGGGGGAAGCTTCATGGAGTCAGGGACGTGGTCCCTCCTGCTCCGGTCGAGCGCTGCCAGCGCGCGGCGGTTCGCTTTTACCGCTATCGGCCGATTTTCCGGCTGATTTACCGGCCAGGCCATGCCGGCCGGCCGTGGATTTGCCGGTCCGGTTCAGCAACTCTTCAATGCGCGCCTGGAAGCGGCCGGAGCGGTCTGCTATAAAGCTGAGCTCGGGCACGTGGCGCACGCCCATGCGCTCCTTGAGCTGGTGGCGGATGTAGCCCTTGGCCGATTCGAGCGCGGCCACCGTATCGGCCTCCGCCTTCGCGATGTCTTTGACCGAATGATCGAGGGCCACGTACACCCGCGCCGATTTGCCGCCCGGGTTGAGCGCCACCTCGCTCACATGGCAGAAGGCGATGCGCGGGTCGGAGAGCTCGCCCTCGATCATGGCGCCGATCTCCTCGCGCAGTGTCCCGGCCACCCGGTCCTGATGATGTTTGCGCGCCCTGTGCTCCGGCATGGCCCCCTCCTTGCCGAGGTAAACTCTTAAGAATATCAGAGGAAAACAGGCGCGGCATGGCGCCGTCGCGATGCGCCCAGGGCAATCGCACTTCAAAAACCGGCAATCCTCTTGGAGGATTCCTCTCCTCCGCCCTGCCGTTGTCAAGGCCTTGCCAAGGCCGCATCGCCCGCATCGCGCTCATTCGGCGGGAAATATATTTTCGCCGCTCGTTGCGGGTTAATTTCGCCCTTCCGCTATGCTGTGAAGAAACGTTCCCAAGGTACTCGTGGGCCGCTCGAGAATCCGGGGCCGGCAGGCGCAAAAATGCGCAAGAAAGTTACGCTTACTTGCGTGAAACTGCACGTAAATCGCACCCGAAAACGCATCCAACCATCAGAAAACAAGGGACTTCATGGCAGAATCCCAAGCACCCCCCCGGAGGGGACATATGAACCTGAAATCGACACCACCGGCGCGCCTTTCAAGTGCGATTGCCCTGGCGATGCGCCGGCAGATCCTCCCGCCTCATTCCGTCACCGCGATGGCCTCGACAATCTGGTCGATGGCGTGGGCTTCAGCATCGTCCCCCGGTCGCCGGCCGTTCACCAAGATTGAAAACGCGATCGTCTTGCCGCTGGCCGCGGTCAGGTAGCCGGTCAGCGCGGTGCTCTCGTT